>CALFMN010000014.1 GCA_937879875.1 uncultured Chloroflexota bacterium
GGACGGCGGCCATAAGCAGGACCGGTTGGCCGGCCTGCCGCGGTGCGGCGCCCGCTCGCTGCGCGGCGCCGAACAGCAGGCTGAGGCCGAGCAGGGCGAAGATGATGTAGCGTATCCGAGCCATGATGTCTCTCCCTGCTGCTGAAGAAGCCGCGGTATCGCCAGTCCTCTGCATAGTGGATAATGGGGCCGAACCGCGGGACGCGAATCCGTAGGACTACGTACGCTGGTGCTGGGCTGGCTGCCATGTAGCGACTCGCACAGCGCGACCTGCTCGCTCTGCTTGGCGTCCTGGCCGAGTTGGACACGGCCGAGGATCTGCAGGCATTCCCCGACCACGTCCTGCCGCTGCTCAAACGGCTGGTTCCGCACGATGTAGGAACCTACAACGAGGTCCAACCCCAGGCCGGCCGGATCAGAACCGTGTATACGCCCGCCGGCGCCCTGCCCGCGGACGGTGAGCGGCTCTTTGGCCCCCTGATTGCGCAGCATCCGGTCATCCAGCACGTGCAGCAGACGGGAGATGGCCGGGCGTGCAAACTCTCCGACTTCCTCAGTCAGCGGCAGTTCCACCAACTGGGCCTCTACCAGGACTTCTTCCGCCTGGCGGGGTTGGAACACCAGATCGCGCTCATGCTGCCCGCGCCGCGCCCGCTCGTCGTCGGCATCGCGCTGAACCGGACGCGGGGTGACTTTTCCGAACGCGACCGGCTGCTGCTCGACCTGATGCGGCCCCACCTGGTCCAGGCCTACCGGCATGCGGCCGCGCGCACGCGCATCGGGGCGGCCCTGGCGGCGCTGGAGCGGGCGCTTGATGCGGACGAGCGCGGCGTGGTGCTGCTGAGCCGCGGCGGGGGACGGCCGCTGCTGACGGCGCAGGCGCGCCGCTGGCTGGCCGCCTACTGGGGGCCGCCGCTGCGCCGATCGAGCGTGCTGCCCGCCGTGGTCGAGGGGTGGCTTCAGGGGCAGCGCGCGCGGCTGGCGGGAGACGCGGCGCCGGCGCCGGCAGAACCGCTGGTGGTGGAGCGGGGCGATCGGCGCTTGCACCTGCGCTTCCTGCGGGGCAGCGGCGCCGGCGGCCCGGATGTGCTGCTGCTGCACGAGGACGCGCGCCCCGTGGTCGATACGCTTCCTGCCGAGGGACCGCTGACCCCGCGTGAGTGCACCGTGCTGGAGCAGCTAGGGCGTGTCTGAATAATCGACGGGCGGCCGTAGCCCGCATTGGATTGCCGGTTTCGGCGGCCCCTCCCACGCGTGGCGAGGGTGAGAAGAGGCCTCACGACCAGCCACGGAACGATGGTTCGAACATTTTTCAGACACGCTCTAGCGCAGGGGCAAACCGACCGCCAGATCGCGGAGACCCTGGAGATCAGCGTGCGGACGGTCGAGAAGCACGTCGAGCGTCTGCTCGCGAAGCTGGACGTCGAGCGCCGGACCGCCGCCGCCGCCTGGCTGTTCGAGCAACGGCGGCAGGCCGGCCCCTGAGCAGCGCGCGTCGCCGCGCGTGCCGCTGCCGGGGCCATGCCGGCAGCGAACGCGGGCTTGCCTGCGGCGCGGTCAAGGCTCAAAGCACCACGCCAGCCCGTCCCACACGCGCAGGCGGAAACCAGCCGGCTACCGCCGTCTAACTGTCGGGGGCGTTGGCCCGATCAGCCCTTCGCGGGCGGCGAAAGCCGCGAGTTGCTGGCGATTGCGCAGCTCCAGCTTCGCCAGCGTATTGCGCAAATGGACCTTCACGGTGTTGACCGCGATGCCAAGGCGGTCGCCAATCTCCTGATTGCGCCACCCTGCGGCAACATATTCCAACACCTGGAGTTCGCGGCCGGTGAGCTGTTCCACACCGGGGTCATTGTCCGCACCAGGCGGCGGGCTCACGCGGGCAAACTCGGCCAGCAGCTGGGTCGCAAGCGCCGGCGTGATCACGGTGCCCCCATCGGCGAGCGCGAGGATGGCCGCATGCAGGTCGCTGACCGCCGTGTCCTTGAGCAAGTACCCCCGCGCGCCGGCACGGATGCAGGCATAGAGATCGACGTCGTCCTCAGACTGCGTCAACATGCATACCGTGGTCGTCGGGTACTCGGCCAGAACGGCCATGGTGGCGGCCGCACCGCTGCCACCCGGCATGTTGAGGTCCATCAACACGACCTGCGGCCGGTGCCGCCGCACCTGCACCAGCGCCTCCTGGCCGCTGTGGGCCTCGCCGACCAGGGTAATGTCCGGGAAGGCGAGCAGGAGGCTTGCGAGCCCACCGCGGAAGAGGCCGTGGTCGTCGACGATCAGGTATGTAACCGGCGATGACGGCATTGCATGGTCCTCGTTTACCGCAAAGAGACCGCGAGATCTGGGCTCGTGACGTGGCCTGAGCATAGCGCGTTTCGGTGGCTCGCTAACCGTTTATCTCCACCGGGTACTCCGGATGGCACTGCGGCGGCGCTGCGCCGGCCGCGTAGGGTAGAGGAACACCCCGATCGCCCCGCTCCCCTCGCCACACAGGACGGCGGCGCCATGCTCGAATACGACCGTGCCACGGATCGCTTCATTGGTTATCGATTTGCGGTGGCCGCGCCGTGCTTTCTCGGCACGATGCGCCGGCTGCTCGCCGATGGTTGGGAGATGGGCCAGGCGCTCGAACACCTGCTTGATGAAGCCGTCTGGTCCCCTGAGATGGCCGGCGTAGAATCGCTGCTCACGGTCGAGAACGTGCTCGCCGAAGCCCACCGCATTCTGCACAACGGTCACGAATACTGAGGCCGGACCCTGGCCGCGTCACTCGGCTTACGCGAACACTACGCGGCCTCCTTGAGCGAGTCCCGCGCCACACGGGCACGCGTCTCCGTCCGGCTCACGCGCTGCACGTCCCAGATCAGGCCCAGCCGCGCGGCGCCGCGGATGGCGAGGCCGGAGAGGTCGAGCTGCCGCCAGCGCAGGCCGTGCAGGGCGCTGCGCGGAAAGGCGTGGTGGTTGTTGTGCCAGCCTTCACCGAGCGCCAGCAGCCCCACGACCCACTCGTTGCGGCTGCGATCGCGCGTCGCGAACGGCCGCCGGCCGAACGTGTGACAGACCGAGTTCACGCTCCAGGTGACGTGATGCGTGAGGAAAATGCGCACCAGGCCACCCCAGATCAGCCCATGCCAGCCAGCGGCACCGCCACGAGAAACAGAATCGCGACCTGATTCGCCCAGAGCTGAGCGCGGCTGGATGGCATGCTGGGGCTCCTTTCCGGAGCAGGGTCAGCGCCGGACACTGTGCTCGACGGCGCCGTGACACCTGGCGGCGATGGTATCTGCACCGTCAGAGACAAACGGACCGATCCGCGCAGCCGAGCGGAATGCCCACCGGCCGGGGCGGCGCCCGGCAGCGCACGGGACCGCACCGCCGCTGGTTCCCGCGGGGGATCCGCTGGCGACGAGCCGTGGCCGTGTTCGCGCGGAGGCGTGTCGGCGGCGGCATCGCAGGGCGCGAACGCTGCTGAGCAGAATCAGCATTCTAGAATGCGCGTTCACCCTTAGTGTGGCACTTCAACGTCGAAAAAACTCGAAAAGACTAACAGCTTCGCGACAAATAAACATGTTGCAAAATGTCCGAAGGCGTATCATGGGTAGGAGCAAGGGCTCTGGATTGGGGTCGCCCCATGCCGGTCATGGCACGTCATGTCGCCCTCACCGTGCGCCGGCACACCATCCTGAATGCGGCGCTCGCCTGCTTTTTGGAGAAGGGCGTGCAGGCGACCACGCTTGATGAGATTCGCCGGCGCGCGGGCGTGAGCATCGGCAGCATCTACTACCACTTCGCGGACAAGGACCAGCTAGCCCGCAGCGCCTATGTGGAAGGGTTGCAGGCCTACCACGGCGTGGTACTCCAGGATCTCGGGCAGTATCAGGACGCGCAAGCGGGGATCGAGGGGATCGTCCACTCGGCATTGGGGCGGCTCGCCGAGCCCGCGTCCTGGCTGCGCGTGGCATTCCCCGTCCATGAGTTTCGTCTTGAACCAGCGGCCGCTGTCGTGATCGCCGATCTCCAGCGGGAGTTTGCCGCCGATCTTGCCGGCTGGCTCGCGCCGCACATCGAGCGTGGCACGCTCCTGCGGCTACCGATGGCGTTCTACCTGACACTGCTGTTCGGACCCTGCGATGCCTTTGCCGAGGCCTGGCGCGCCGGGCGCCGCGACCCAAGCATCGAGGACGCGCAGCAGGTACTGGCGACGGCGGCCTGGGCCGCCCTCCGGCGCCCGGCGATGACCGGGGCTCTGCCGAAGGAGCAGCGACTCAGCGCCCGGCGCCGCCCACCTGCTAAGGCTGCCTCGTAAGCCGGCCGCGGGCACGCCGGCGCTACACCGACCCGCCGCCCGCGATCGACGGTGACGAGCTTTCGCCTGTTGGGTATTCTCGGGCACGTTGCCCGATCGCCTCGCCGCGCCGAAGGAGGTTGTCATGGCGATCCTGCTTGGTGTTCTTATCGTCCTGGTCGTGGTGCTGGCACTCGCCCTGCTGATTCTGGTTCCGAACAGCCTGCGAATCTGCTCGGAGTGGGAACGCAAGGTCGTGCTGCGGCTGGGCCGCTTCGGCGGCGTGCGCGGCCCCGGCCTGTTCGTGCTCGTCCCCTTCATCGAACGCACGCCGTTCACGATCGATCTGCGTACGATGACCTCACCACTCCGCGCCGAACAGACGCTCACCAAAGACGGCGCCTCGGTGACGGTGGACATGATCGTCTTCTGGGCGGTCGTGAACGCTGAATGGGCGGCGATTCGCGTGGCGGACTACAAGGCGGCCGTGCTCGGCGGGGCGCAGGCGGCCCTGCGCGACGTGATCGGGCGCACCAACCTGGCCGAGCTGTTGTCCGACCGCCAGTCGATCGACGCCTATCTCGCCCGCACGCTGGACGCGCAGACCGAGCCCTGGGGCGTCAAGGTCGAATCGGTGCAGATCCGCGACATCCAAATTCCGGTGTCGCTCATGGACGCGATGAGCCGCTATGCCCAGGCCGAGCGGGAGAGCGCCGCTCGCGTCTTGCTGGGCGAAAGTGAAAAGAAGGTCGCGCAGAGCTTCGCCGACGCCGCCAAGATCTACGAGTCAGACCGCAACGGGCTGCAACTCCGCGGCATGAATATGCTCTTCGAGGTCATGAAGGGCGGCAACGGTACGGTGATTCTCGTGCCCTCGTCGGCGCTTGACGCGATGAACCTGGGTGGGCTGGTGAGCCTGAACGGCGCCGTGGCCCATCCCTGAGAGCCCCGAACAGCGGCCTCGGATGAAGCAGGCGCAGTGTCTCGCCTGCGGTCGATGCTCCGCCGGCAGATGCGAGCGGAGTGCCGGCTTCCATATGTGATGTATGTGATGCGGTGAACCGAGCGCTCGGGGCCGGATCGAGAGCCTGGGACGCCGGCGTGAGTTGTTTACCACGGCGAAAGGCTGGATGGCGATGGCAAACACGGTGAATTCCGCGATGATCACGCTCGCGGATTGGGATGGCAACCTGTACTGCCTGCCGCGCGCGTTGCTGGAGCATTTCCGCGTGCCCGAAATGACCGTCCGCCCGGTCCGCACAAACGGGCATGGCGACCATACCCGCGTCGGCCGGCGGCGTAATGCTGGGGCAGGGCACGCACTCGACTCTCGAGCGTTTGCGGGCCACGCGGGCTGGCGACAGATCGGCGCCCCCCGCCGTCACGAGCGCTGTCGCTGCGTCGCGTACTCCTTGCAGGGACCGTACTGGAGCGTGGCATGAGTATCATTGCCTGGGTTCTGACCGGAGTGGCCGCCGGGTGGCTCGCGACGACGCTGCTGCAGGATGCGCAGGGGCTGGCCAGCTACATCGCGTTGGGGGTGCTCGGCGCCCTGGTCGGCGGCGTGGGGGCCACGGTGGTGCTGCACGCGAATCCCGTGCAACTCACGGGGTCCGTCGCGGTGGCCGCCCTCGGCGCCGCGTTGCTGATCGGCGGCGCCCATTTCCTCTTCAGCGGGGTGAATGCCGAGGGGTGACGACCGCGGTCACGGTCCTGCACTGGCGCGGCTCGGGCGTGGTGCACCGGCTAGCGCCACCTGCGCATGGCGGCACGGGTGATCAGGGCATGGCCGCGGGCGGCCCGTGTGGCGGCGCGGGTGGCACGGGCGCGGGCCGGCCTGCCGCGGGTGCACCGGCGCGCGCCCGGGCGCCGGTGCGGGCCAGGGGGACCCCGTGCGGCGGGGGAGCCCAGCGCCGCGGCCGCGGCCGGCCACGCCGCCGCCCGCAGCGCCTGGCCGGGGACACGGGCGCCCGCAGCGGGACCGGCCGCCGGGCGGTGCGCCGCCGCGCCCGGCGCGGCCGGGGAGCGTGGGGCGGACGCCACCGCGCCGCCCAGCGCGGGCGCGGGCCGGCCGCTCGCGCCAGCGGGCGCCGGGGCGCCGCGGCCCGCGCAGGCCGGCGCGGCGGCGCCGCTGGCCGTGGTGGGGGCGCCCGGGACGCGGGTGGGCCGGCGGCAGCCGGGGCGCCCGCTGCGCCCACGGGCCAGCCGTGCGGGCATGGCGCTGCAGACCCGCGGCGTAGCACGCCGGTGCACACACGCCCTAGCGGGGAGGAGGCTCATGGGCTGGAGTTCCATGACACCGCCCGACTCGAAACGCCGCTGGCCGCGCCCTGACCAGCGGCTCGTCGTCGATTTGGAGGGCACATCAAGTGAAGATTCTCCCATGCAAGACGGCTCGTCCTCTCTCTAATAAGTGAAACGTGTCACGTTCGCACAGGAAGTCACTCGTAGACCTACACAGCCGAAGACGACCGTCCGTTACAAGCTGGATACTAAGCAGGTAGCCCAGGTTAAGGTGCACCTTTTCTGATGTCCAGTCAGCGACCCACATCCACGCCTGTGAGCCTTATGGACCACGGCCTCGAAAAGTGCACTTCAACTGAGGCCACCTGCTTAGTTTGCTCTTCATTGCCAACACTTCCTGTCTCAGGCTCTCCCAAGCCCGCATCGCTGTGGAGGACGGGCTGAGACTCGCTGGCAAAGTGCAGGTGGGAACGGTCAGTCTTGAGCCACCGGAAGGTTACTCTGCCTCCCGAACGCTGACGTCGCTACGTACGTGAAGGGCTCGCTTGTCATGACCCGATAGAATGCTCAGCACGGGAAGCGCTCATCGTGCCGTTCTCGCACTCGGCGAGAACGGCATAGCCAGTCGCACCACGACGATTCAGCAGTGGTGCGTCTGCCTAGCCAGGCTGGATTCACGCTGCCAGGACGACATCGTGCTCGGTCGCTCTCATTGTCCGGTGGGATGGCGGCCGGGCAGGTTGCGGTGAGGCCTAACTGACTGGTGCTCTCCAGTCTTGAGAGCACAGGAAGAGGGGGACACCCGCTTCGCTCGAACAGTCGAACGGTCCGAACGGTCTTGTCGTCTTGCTTTCCCCTTAACCATCTTGTCGGCTCTCCCCCAATTACTCAACAAGTCAGAAGAACTGTTCGAACTGTTCGAACCCTTCGTCCCGAGTGTTAGCTGGGACTCTGCCGAAACCAACGCGCAGAGAAGTCGTCTTCTGGTTCTCTTTCTCCGCCTGTGCTCCTCGCGTGCACCGTCGATGCTCACGAACGGCACTTTCCGGTTCCAGGAGTGACAGAGTAGGCGGCGGGCATCGCGCCCGCCACTGGTGCAGCTCTCCGCGTTCGTTAGAGAATGTTCTACGGCGAGAAGTGAGGATTGCCTCGCAGACGCTGACACGAATGTCTATCGGACTCAGATTATGCTGCATCGTCTTCCCCGGACGAGTCCTCCATGAACCGTGGGAAGCAAAGCGCAATACCGAGGCGAACCTTGCGTCCCTTACCATTGCGCGTCGCCTCGAACCCTTTCAGCGCCAGGCACCGCCCGAACGCGGCCTGCGACATCGGCGCCGCTGCGGTCGTCTTACAGTAGGCCTGGTAGCGCTGGTACAAGAGTGTGGCCTGCTTGGCCCGCGAGCTGTCAACGTCGCAGCATTCGGCGATGAAGTCGGCCAGCGGGTCCTGTTCTTCACGATACTCTGAGACGGCGGCCGTCAGCTCCGCCGGCTCGTTCAGGCCCTGCTGCTGCCACTGGCGGAAGCCCTCCACCGCCCACGCAAGGATGCCGCTAAGTTCCGGTTTGAACTTCTCCAGAAGCTGCCTGTCGCGCTCCTGCTCTGGGATGGTGACGGCAAACGGAACGAGACGTACACGGCTCCAGATGCCGTCGTCCGTGCCCCGAATGGTGGGCTTGATGTTCGTGGCGAGGAAGATTTTGCAGACGGGCTGGAACTCGCTGTACGCCGAATACAACAAGCGCTCAGCGATAGTATCACCCCCAGTGAGCCGCTTGATGGCGGCCTCATCCAGTTCCTGACCTTCATTCGCTTCTGATGCCGTCACGTATCGGGCACCACGCAGGCGGGCGATGTCGTCACGGACACGGTTGAATCTGCTGGCCAGGAACGTGACGAGCGGGGTCTGCGTCGCGTACTCGCCCAGCATGAGCCTCACTGCTTCCAAGAACTTCGTCTTGCCATTCCTTCCCGGTCCGTAGAGCAGAAAGAAGGCTTCCTCTCCTGTCAGTCCCGAGAGTGCATAACCAACACAACGCTGAACGTAAGCCATGAGCTGAGCGTCGCCGTTCAGCACCCGATGCAGGAACCTTTGGAACGCCGGCGCTTGCGCCGCCGGGTCGTAGTTCGCGCCGGACAGCTTCACCAGCATGTCCTCAGGGCGGTGGCGGTGGAGTTCGCCTGTACGGAGGTCCACCGTCCCGTTCAGACAGTTCAAGAGATACGGGTCGGTGTCGAAGGCGTCCTGTTCTACCTGCAAGGCCGGCAAGCCCTTCGCCAACTCGACCATCGCCCTCAGGTTACGGTGGGATTCGGACTTCCTGGCGTGGTCAAGCAGCTCTTGGCGCGACCGCTCATCCACGGCCGCCGGCTTCCAGCGGCGGCCATCATACTGGACGAAAGTCTTCATCGCGGGGCAGGAGCGCAGGGTTTCTCGGTACTGGTCGGCAAGCCGTTCGGCGTTGCCCAGGTCGGTCAACGGAAAGTCGTCCGCTGTAGTCTGTTGCGGGGGCGTCTCCTCATCGGTGAGACAGTCCTCCTCGTGCCGCTCCACCAGGTCGACGATGCGCTGATACTGTTCCTCGGCATTGGCACGGTCGCAGTACTTGCGGTACCCAAGCGCCTCGTCGCGTTCCGGCAGAGCAAGCACGATTGCCCAGCGCGAAGCACCCGCGTCCCACAGCGCTCGCCCGAGAGCCGCGAGGCTGCGCGAGCGGTCGGTCGCGCCATCCGATGTGTGATGTACCCGCGTGCCGTTCCACCATTCGAGCGAAGAGCCCGTCAAGCGGACAGGCGGCTCGTCGCACGCAGCTCCGGTGGCAGCAGCTCCTGTCGGCGTGTCATCAGCCGGGGTATCACCATCGCGGACGCCGTGGCGTTGAGGTTCCGTGCGAACCTTCCCGCCGCGCACCGGCACCGGTGGAAGGAGGCGGTCCAGCTCATCGGGGTCGAAGACTTCCCCGTATCCTCAATGAGGCGCACTTCCGGTTCGTCGACGTACTTATGATTGTGCGTTCCCGGCAGGCGCAGCACCTGGGTAAGGTCACAACCGCTAACGTCCGCTCCGATGGCGATACTGAGCCGCTTATTCAGCACCTCGGCTTCGTCGGCCGGGAGCGCCTTGGTCAGGGGCCAGAAAACGTGATAGTGGTCGGGGCTTGTCTCCTCGATGACCGCAGGATGCAGCGGCCCATCAGGAATAGCCACACCATCCAACTGGCGCATCAGCTGCGCGACCTGCAATACGCCATTGCTGGGCAGCGCGGTGCGGCGCAGACGTGGGCGCAGGCGTTCCAAGCACGGCTACGGGCGGCGGTACATCTACGGCATCGACAGGACGCCGAGCAGGAAGCCTTCGGCGGCGCGGCCGCGGCGGGAATCGCCGCGGCCTGCGCCGTGCTGCTCGCCGAGACGCTGCCGGCGGGGTGGCGTAGGGACTTGCAACGGCGCTACCAGCGGCAGCGGCAGGCACTGTTCGTGTTCCTGTACGCCCCCGCCGTGCCGCCGACGAACACTGCCAGTGCACGCAGCCCGCGGCCGAGCGTGGTGCAGCGGAAGGTGACGGGCGGCTTCCGCAGCGAAGCGGGCGCCACGGCGTACGCGATCCTGCGCACCGTGGCGGACACTGTGTCAATGATCACCGTTATTTGCCGGGAGCCTGATCAGGTCACGTTGCCAGCCG
>CALFMN010000015.1 GCA_937879875.1 uncultured Chloroflexota bacterium
CGCATTCGGTTGCAGCATCTCTATCCCACAATCCCGGCGTGACTGCCTACTAGCCTTTCACGAGGGTGAAGAACAAGCCGAAGGCCGCCGCGCCCATGCCGCCGAAGGTGCACCACACGAGCACCGACGAGAGGACGCCGCTGCGATGCTCCCCCATCACCGCGCGGTTGCGGGCAACCCGCGCGATCACAAAGACCAGGGGGACCGCCGCGACGCCGTTGAACACCGCCGTAAACACCAGCGCCTTGATCGGGTCGATCCCGACGAAGTTCAGGCCGAGCCCAAGCAGCGTCGCCCCCGCGATCACGCCGTAGAACGCCCAGCCGTTGCGCAAGCGCAGGCTCAAGCCTTCGTTCCACTTGAAGGCCTCGCAGAGCGCGTACGACGCCGACCCCGAAAGGACGGGGATCGCCAGCAGCCCCAGGCCGATGATGCCACTGGCGAAGATGAGCTTGGCCAGGAAGCCGGCATGGGGGAACGTGCGGACCAGCGGTTCGAGCGCCCTCGCGGCGTCCGCGGCCGTTGCTACGTTCGTCATGCCATGCGCGTGCAGCACCGTCGCGCCGACGACGATGATCGACCAGGTTGCGACCTCGGAAACAAACATGCCGAAGATGGTGTCGATGCGCAGGTTGCGGAGGAAGCCGGCGCTGAGGTCGGGCCGGCCGGCCGTGCTGGTCATCTGCTGCAGCTGCTCTTCTTCGACCTCCTGCGACGCCTGCCAGAAGAACATGTAGGGCGTAATGGTCGTCCCCAACACCCCGGTGATGATGAAGAGGAAACTCGAGCTGAGCTCAACGTGGGGCACGAACGTCGCCCTGAGCAGCACCCGCCACGGCTCGGTGACGATCAGCGCGGTCACGAGATACGCGAGCAGGGCCAGCGCCAGCCACTTCAGCACCCGCGCATAGGTCTTGTAGGAGACGTACACCTGGAGGACGAGGATGACGGCCGCGTAGACCGGTGCCAGGATGACGATGGTGATGGGCAGGAGCAGATGCGTACTCGCGGCCAACGCCCCGATATCGGCGCCGATGTTGATCACGTTGGCGACCACGACCAGGGCCACCACCAGATAGAGAATCGCCTTGTTGTACTGCTCGCCGACGACGGCGGCGAGCCCTTTGCCCGTCACCGCGCCGATACGGGCGCACGCCTCCTGCACCGCCGTCTGAAACGGCAACATGAAGACCGAGGTCCATAGCTGGGCGTAGCCGAACTGAGCCCCCGTCTGGGTGTAGGTGGCGATGCCCGAGGGGTCATCATCGGCCGCGCCGGTAATGAGGCCGGGACCGAGAATGCGCAGCGGGCGGCGAAAGCTGACGTGGAGCGCGACGACGAACCCGTGCCAGCGACCAGCGTCGGCAGGCTGCTCCGCTGCCGGCGGCGGCTCAGGAAGCGAAGCAGTGGGCAATGCAGGTGGCCTCCCTACCCCGGTAGCGCTGGTACGGGCAAGTGCACGTGAAGAGGTGTGGTGAACTGGCAAACAGTGCCAGCCCATCAGCCTGGGTGTCCGTGCCGCCAGTCGAATCGTCGCGAGGCGATGCCAACCTGGTAGCCACCACGTTCGATCGCCCTGACGAGCTGCTCCTCCGTCACCTGGGCCGGGAAGTAGTCGATGTAGGCAAGCGCCGTCACGGGACTCACGTAGGCGCGCGAGACTCCGGCCACCTGCCGAAGCAGCCCTTCCAACACGCCGGCGCCGGCGCGGCCGGGAGGCAAACCGCCCACGGGGAAGGCGCGGGCACTCGGCTGCGGCGCACTCGACTCCGGAGCGCTGCCGGTCCTGTCCGTCGCGCCCGCAGCCCGCGCGGTCGGGCCGGTGCCCCGCTGGTCCGCGGACGACACGGCAGGACGTCGCCGGGCAGCGAGACGGCGAGCAAGGGCGCGGAACGACCACCAGTTCAGGAGCACCAGCACGATGATGAGCGGCACAAGCGCCATGGTTGCAGTCATCCTTTCGGCATAGGAACCCGCCACACGAAGGCCATGGCATCGCAGGAGCCACTGTCATCGCCGGCACTGTGGTGACGGTGGCGCGCCGGAGGGTTCGGTGGCGGCTCGACCAGCGTGAGCAGCAAGGCGCCGTCAGCGACCCCCTCCACCCCAGGGCCGGCAGCGCCAGCCGCATTGCAGGCACACCCATTCCGCGGGCAGCACATGGCCGCCCTCGGTGTCGTCATCCAGAAACAGGCTGCCCGTCATGCACCGCTCGCAACGAGCCGCGTGGCGCGGCTGCGGCCGGGGCTGGCGGGCCAGAGTGTGTACGGGCGAAGGGGATGGTGAGAGTTGCAGCATGGTGGGCCGTGGTCTCGATTCTGCGTGATTAGAGGCCCGGGACGCGCTGCCCTTGAGGCGCCTGGCTGCCACGCGCCGCCTGGGCCGTAGCCCGCCGCGGGGCGATGACCAGCTCGAACAGCAGGGCCAATGCCACGCCGACGGTGGCGAGCGTCAGACCAACGGCGGCGTAGAGGGCGTAGCTGCCGACGGTCCACCAACCCCAGGCGTTGAGCAGCATGGAGCGCAGCGTTTCTCCCTTAAACAGCGTGTCCACCTGTCCGGCCAGCTTTTGGTCGCCCGGGTTCGCCTGGGCCTGCGCGCTCACCTCTGAGTACGTTTGCCCATTTGCAACCTTGTCCAGGTGCCGCCCAATAAAGCCGTTGGCGTACGCTTTGGCCTTCGGGCCGCTGTCCACCGCCTGACCCGCGTACTGCTGCAGATCGGGAAACTCCTTCGGGTCGAGGGCAGGCGTGCCCTTCGCCGGGAAGCTCACCTTCTGGGCGGCGAGTTGGTCATGGACGTAACTGTGGGTGAAGTCCGCCGCCCAGTACGCGACACCCGCGACGAAGGCGAGGACAATGACGACGATCGCCTGCAACACAATTATTCGCCAGCGTAGGTCGCGATTCATGGCACCTCTTAACGTCATAGGCGGTGGCCTCGCTTCCCAGCCGTCATGCGTGAGCGCCGGCTCACCCATCAGTATGCCGCTTCGATAACAGAAAAAACTAAGCCGAATTGTCAATGTTTCACCGCAATGAGTACACGCCGTTACGCCGGATCGAGTATTCTACTTGTGGGTAACTCTTCCTTCTCGTTCCTCTGTCGCCCGGAGTCGCGATTCTGCGCTCGGGGATGATGACCGAGGTGTTGCCACACAACACACCGAGGTCATGCCATGCCTGTCACACCCTCTGAACCCCTGATCGCGGTCATGAACTCCTCCACCGACCTTGTGGACATCCTCCAGACAGCGCTGGAGGACGACGGCTTTCGTACCGTGACGCTGGTGTCCACCATTGCGGGGGGCCCAGTTGGCCCGCTCGCCTTTCTGCGCACATATCAGCCCGTAGCCGCGGTCTACAGCATCTCGCCCCCGTATCGGGAGAGCTGGCAGATCCTGCAGGAAGTCCGGCGCCAGTGGCAGGGTGGGCACTACGTGATCACCACGACGAACCTCGGCGCCCTGCGGGCCTGTGTCGGCCCAGCCGACGCGATCGAGCTCGTCGGCAAGCCGTTTGACCTCGACGAGATTACGCGGGCGCTGCGGCGTGTCCTCGCCGGCAGGCAGGCGGCGCTCGATGGCGCCGCGCTCACGAGTTGCTCGGCCGGCTGAACGGGGCACCGCGGAGGCAGCCGGGTCGCCACCTCCCACGACCCGCCGCCGTCACGCTGAGCCGACGAGAAGAGGTGCCGCATTGACCAGCCCGCAGCGAGCCACGCTGAGCCCGCCTCCGGCCAGCGGAGCGCCCATACTGGTCACGGGCGTCCAATGGTTCGCCGACGCCCCCCTGCACCTGGTCTGGCATTGCCTGCCGCATGGCCAGGTCGACTACGTCAACGCTGCCTGGTGCGCCTACACCGGCCTAAGCATAGCGGTCTCCCGCGGCGCTGGCTGGCAGCAGGCGCTGCATCCGGATGATCTGTTGCGCTGGCAGGCGGCGTGGGAGCAGGCAGAAGGCGCCGGGCGGCCATGTGAACTCCGTTGCCGCCTCCAGCGCGCCGATGGCGTCTACTGCTGGTTTCTAAGTCACGTCGAGGCCATCCGCGGGCTGGCGGGCCACATCGCCGGCTGGATGGGGACCGCAACCACGGCCGGCGACGGTCCGCCACTGAAGCATGAAGCGACGACGATCCTCCCGCCGGCGCCGGCCGTGGCGCCTGCGGGGCACGGCCCGCATACATTCATCGCCGCCGCCGTCCACGACCTCAAGAATGAGTTGGCGGTCATTCGCGGTACCGCCCAGGTTCTGGAGTTGCACATGCGGCGCGTGGCAGCCGTGGAGCCGGCGCGGGTCTTCACTGCCCTCGCACAGATTCAGCACCGCACGAGGAAGATGAACGAGCTGGTGGAGGAGTTGTTCGACCTCTCACGCGTGCAGAGCGGCCAGCCGGTCGAGTTCAATCGTCAGCCGACGGACCTCGTGGCGCTGGCCCGCGCCTGCGTCAGCGAGTATGCGCAGACAACAGCCCACACGCTCACCCTGTCAACCACAGCAGAGACCCTGATTGGCGACTGGGATGCGGCCCGGTTGGAACGGGTGCTCGCGAACCTCTTGAGCAACGCCATCAAGTACAGCGCCACCGGCAGCGCGATCCGCGTCTCCGTAGCACGCGACGGCAGCGGCCACTGCGACGTCGCGGTCTTGTCTGTGCAGGACCAAGGAGCAGGCATCCCGGCGCACGATTTGCCGTACATCTTTACGCCCTTCTACCGCGGCAGCAACGTCGTGGACCGAGTGGATGGGACCGGCATCGGGCTGTTCGGCGCCCGGGCGATCGTCGAGCAGCAGGGCGGTACGCTCGGCCTGGAGAGCACGGAGGCGATCGGAACAACCGTCACGGTTCGGCTGCCGCTCACCGCGTAGGCAGCGCGACGCACAGCCGTCGCCCGTGACGCCCGCGCTCATGCGGTCATCCGGCCAGCGAGCTGAGGACTGGGTGCTTGCAAGACCAGCGACACGCGAAGACAGGGTCTTTTGATTCGCGCATGCGCCATGCGCGGCCTTCCGGCCGGACCGCGGCAACGCCCATGGGCGTCCTCCAGCGGTTGGTAGGGGCCGCCGTAGCGCAGCGCAACCGTCGGAGACGTTCAAGACAACGGCCCCTCATGACACATGAGGCGCAGCGGCGAGCGCCAGCACGTCGGTTTGCCGCAACAGTCGCAGCATCAAAAGACCCTGCACGCGAAGAGTCCGGTTAGCGGGGTACGGAATGAACGTCGATGCGTTCGCCAACCCGCTGCTGCCCAGCATCAGGACCGACGCCAGGCCGGGCTCCGTGGATGACTTCTCTTTGAGGCAAGTCCCCGTGTTGCGGGCTTGCGCGCGAAGGCTGAGGGCCGGCACGTCGTCTTTACTTCGTTGCTGCCACTACCCGAACACACCCGAAAAGTCGGTCACAAACAAAGTGCAGCAGCGTGCCTGTCTATGGAAGTGGTGAACTATTCTTCCTAATCACAAAGCGGAAAAATGAGTAGAAAATACTTAGGCCGCTTCAGGCATCGCGCGCCTACAATGAACTGGACGGGGTAAGAAGAGAGATCACATCGGGATGCTTACCATTCTGACGATGCTTCTTCTCGTCGTAGCAGAAGGGTTTTTATCATGTTTATTGGCGGTGGCCTGCTCGCGCTCATTGTCATCATTATCATCCTCGTGCTCATCTTCCGATAAGAAACGCGGTCGTCACACGACAGCGTATGCAACGAAGGGAACTACACCATGCTGCTGATTATCGTCATTGTGCTTCTGCTCGTGGTCCTGCTCGGCGGCGGCGGCTACTATCGCTCACGCCGCAGCTAAGCTGCTGCCTGGGCCACACCGCAACACCGCGCCGGCCGGGAATGGGATGGGGTATGCCTCCCTCACGGCCGCATGCCGTCCTGCGCGAAGGAGCGCTGTTATGCAAGCCATCATTTTATGGATCATTGTCGGGCTGGCCGCAGGCTGGCTCGCCAGTAAGGTCGTGGCCAGCCCCCACGGCATCATCGTGGATCTGCTCCTCGGGCTCGTCGGGGCGCTCCTCGGCGGCTTCCTGCTGCGTGCGCTCGCGAAACAGATTGGCCCCATCACGAATGCGCAGTGGGAGCGGTACCGGCTCGCGTCACAACAGAGCCTCGCCTGGACCTGGGAGTCGATGCTGACCCATATCGCCGTCGCCTTCCTGGGTGCGCTGCTGCTGCTGCTGCTCCACCGCCTGCTCTTTGCCTCGCGGCGTGGGGGCTTGCGGCACGCCTAGCCCCGTGTCGACCGCGGTCCACACGCAAAAAGACCGTTCGTTATGGCCCTCGTGGAGGGGCGCCCGCAGCGAATCAAGGAGCATGGCATGAAAGTCGATGCATTCAAGCAACTCCCCGTCGTGAGTATCGGGACCGGCGCCAAACTGGGCTACGTGGACGACCTCCTCTTTGACGCCAGCCCGCTTCGTGTTGCGGCGCTGCGCGTCAAAGCCGAGGGCCAGCAAATCGTGGTGCCGTGGAGCGTGGTCAAAACCGTTGGACCCGATGCGATCATGGTGCCCGACGATGCCGCCGCGCACACCACCTCCTCCGAGAGCAGCCTGTCCGCGCTGCCGGACATCGCCGCGCTGCGCACGCTCAAGGTGGTCGACGAGGGCGGCGCCTTCGTTGGCACGGTGAAAGAGCTGGATGTCGATCCGGCCAGCGGCGCCGTCACACAGATTGAAGCGCACACGGGCGGTGTGCTTGGCATGGGCGGTACGACGACGACGATCGTCGCGGCGGACATCCGCAGTATCGGCGACGAAGTTCTGCTGACGGCCGTCCGGCCTCCTGAACCAGAACCCGCTGCGACAAAAACGTCGTAACGGCCCGCTGTCACTCCTCATACAGGATGCAGGCAGAGCAGCGAGACCCCGTCAGTGTGGACTGCCGGGGTTTCCTGGTACGACGCGGTGGCGTTGCCTCCCGCACGGACCTACCCAGCCAGCGCAGGAAGCGTGGAACGCATGACCAGACAGCGCAGCCTCACCCTTGCCAAGCGCAGCTTGCAGTCCTATCAGTCGGACAAGGGCGCTACGCTGGCGGCGGCGATTGCCTACCACGCCGTGTTTGCCCTGTTCCCCATCGCGCTGCTCGGGGTCGCGATCCTCGGCTTCTTCATTGGCGGCGCGGCGGCACGCCAGCAGGTCGTCGAAGCGATTACCCGTGTCATCCCGCTCGGCGACAGCGGTACGGCCTCCCTCTCCACGACGCTTGCGGGGGCGAGCCACGCGCGCGGGTGGTTGAGCGTCCTCGGCCTGCTTGGCACCGCCTGGAGCGCCAGCGGCCTCTTCGCCTCCATCCGCTCTGCGCTCGATTCGGTCTGGGATGTCGACCGTCCCCTGCCGCCGCTGCGCGCCAAGCTGCGGGATCTGGTGGTCATGCTGGGGTTTGGCGGGCTGCTTGTGGCCGCTGCCGTCATCACCGGCCTGCTTGCGGCGGCACGCCAGAGCAGCGGCCAGTTCTGGGCGCCGCTTGCGCAGCTGGCGACCCCGCTGTTTGTCCCCCTCACGCTGCTGGTGCCGCTGCTGCTGACCGTACCGGCCTTCATGCTCCTGCATCGGCTGGCGCCCCATGCCCGGCTGCACTGGGCCGATGTCTGGCCGGCAGCGGCGATCAGCGCGCTCTTCTTCACGTTCGGCCAGACCCTGCTGACCCTTTACCTTACCCACCTGGGCCATTTCAACGCGCTGGCCGGTTCGCTCGGCGCGGCCATTCTGCTGCTCGCCTTCATCTACTACGGCGCCCAGGTCAGTCTGCTTGCCGCGGAGTTCGCCAAGCACCGGCTGCTGGTCCGCGCCGGCGCGGTGCCGGCCACCGACCCGGTGGTGCATGCGGCGCCGCGGTCCCGCGGGCAACAGGTCAGCGGGCTGCTCGTACGCCTGTGGACGGTCGAGGAAGCCCACCACGACAGCGGCCTCCCCTATCGGCCCAGCCGCCTGGAGCCGGTGCGCCACGCGCCGACCAACACGCGAGAAGAGGTGCTCTACAAGCAGCGCCAGGCGCAGGAGCACGCGGCGCAGGACGCGGCGCGGCCGACCACCGCGCAGCCCGCGCTCGCCGCTGTCGCGGGACGGGTGACCGCTGCGAAGCCATAGACGGCTGGCGCGGGTGAACCCGTGCGCGTCGGCGCCAGGTGTCCGTTCGCCGGGTGCCCACGAACCCACGCATCGGTGTACCGATGTAGGTGTATCGGTGTAAAGGAGATGCCACGTATGTCGGCTATCAGCGTAGCTGCCCAGGATGATGCGGTCGCGATTGCCGCCGCGGAGTCGGAGGGCATGCCCTCGCGTCCTGCCCCGCCGCGCGCCGAACCCGCGGCGTCCGGGCACCACCAGCGCCGCTGGAGCCGTGTGCGAAACGCCGGGCGGGTGGCAGCAGGACTCGCGCTGCTGGGCGTTGTCGTTGGCGGCAGTGTGCTGCTCGTGCGACAGCGGAGACACTGACGGCGGAGGCTGCCGCTCGTTTCCGCGGATGCTCTGCGTGGGCACGATGGGAGTGGGGGCAGCGGGCCTCATCGCAGGACTGTAGCAGCCGCACTGCAGTGCGGCTGCTACAGTCCTGCGATCGGCGTTGTTCAACACGCTGAAGCCTTTGAGCGACAGCAGGCAGCGCTTCGGAGGATGGCGCGTCGGACGGCCCGTGCGACGCTGAACCGGTACGTCACGTCTGCATCGCGCGTGGAACGACGTTCCTGGCGGGCGCCGTCCTGCGATAAAGGACAAGCCAGCATGAGCGTGCTGAGTGGGCTGCACGGCACCATCGCCAGCATCATTCTGTATGCGCTGCTCTTTGCTGATGAGACCGGTCTGCCCATCCCGTTCGCACCAAACGAGGTGCTGCTGCTCCTCGCTGGCATACTGATCCGGACCGGCGCCCTCTCCGCCTGGATCTTCGTGCCCGCCGCAATGGCCGTGATGACGGCCGGCATGCTGGCCGGCTATGGCTGGGCGCATGCCGTCGGCCGACCCGGCGTTGCGCGGGTGGTGCGCCTGGTCCATGCCGAGGCCGCGCACCGCCGCATCCTTGGGCATCTGGAGGCAGCCGGCCCGCTGGGCATCGGCGTGGCCCGGCTCCTGCCGGGCGTACGGCCCTGGGCAACGCTCTCTTGCGGAGCCATGGGCATCCGCCTGCCCCGCTTTCTGCTCGCGGCGTTGCCCGCGCTGCTGTTGTGGCTGGTGAGCTGGACGGCACTGGGGGTACTGGTCGGTCTCCCGGTCGAGCACCTGCTCGGCGTGTTCCAAAAGCTGCTCCTGCGGGGTGTGCTGCTGCTGGTGATCGGGGCTGCGGGCTACGTGGGCCTGCGGCGCCTGCAGCGGCAAGGCCTGGTGGCGGAGCGGCGGCGGGTGGTCTGGTTGCCGTTGACGCTCCTGCTGACGGGCGCCGCAGTCGCCAGCATGGCGGCAGGTGTATTGGCGATTGGTCGCGGCCTTGTGGGCGATGACCAGGCCACCTGGGTTGATGCCCTGCTGGTGGCCGGCGTGGTGACTGCTGTCGGTGGCGCCACGCTGGTCAAGAACCAGCGCCAGCATCCGAACCAACTCGGACCGCAGGCATGAGCGTCTGGTGCATCCATCGACAGGCGGTGATGGGTCGCACGGGCCAGGCATGTTCAAACGGACCACATCATGGCGTTTCGTCGCCGTCACCCGGCCGCTGCCGCTGGGCCGGACTCCGGCAACAGGGGCAGGGCGGTACAGCATCGGGGTCGCGCGGTTGCAGACTTGCAAGAGGCGCTTCGTTCCTGAGCGCAGGGTTCATGGAATTGCCAGCGATCGCTTATTGACACCCTTTCTTGGCCGCTCCTACGATGGGTGCGGCGCCGAGCAGGCGCTGACAATCGAATACCCGGCGCCGAACCCGCGATCGCGGGGCGGGGGACCCAGTTCCCCGGGGTGAATTCCTGCCAGAGCAGGAAAGGGCAGCCTTTCAGCCCTAACCCGTCAGCTAACCTCGCAGGCGCAGCGAAAGGGCTGTCTCATCATGGGGCGGGCCCTTTTCTCTTGTCTTCCGGCTTGCCCCAGAAGAACGAACCCTCCCGCCGGGCGCCGCCCGCGCGGCGAGGTGCACGCTCCCCCGGCGAGCGCCTGCCGGGGAAAGGGGCCAGCCACGCGATCGCAGGAAGCCGCCTCACCACGCGAAGATCTGCTCAACCTCGGTCTCGGCTTCGACAGCAATACGACAATACTCGCGCCGCCGCGCACCGAGCGCTGGCGACAGGTTACGCGCACGCTGGCGCCGCCGCCGGCGATCGAGCTGCCGCCGCACCGGCCGCTGGTCGAGCCGGCGGCGGCGAGGCCGCCCGTGGCCGGCAGCTGGGCGGCAGACCCGCAGGGCCGCGGACGCCTGCCAGGCCGCGTGCTCGATGCGCTGCCAGCGCTGCTGACCTGGCTGATCGTGCTCTCGCCGCTGTGGGCCGGTTACTTCCTGCCGGTGCCCTTCGCGGCGGTGATCCTGCTCTTCGACGTGTACTGGCTCTATCTCTCGACGTCGACGGCGCTGCGCGCCTGGCGGTCCCATCGGCGGCTGCTGGCCGACACGCGGGAGGATTGGCAGAAGCTCTACCGCGCCGACCGCATCTTCCGGCGGACGTACCTCGACTGGGACGCCGTGCGCCACGTCGTCGTCATTCCCAGCTACAAAGAAGACGACGCCATCCTGATTCGCACGCTCGAGAGCCTCGCCGCACAGGATGTCTGCGGCCAGATCCACGTCGTGCTGGCGATGGAAGCGCGCGAACCGTGCGCCGCCGAGAAGGCGGAGCGGATCGCCGCGCTGTTCCGCGGCTGCTTCGACGGCATATCGATCACACTGCACCCGGCCGGCCTGCGGGGCGAGGTAGCTGGAAAATCGTCGAACGAGGCCTGGGCGGCGCACTGGGTGCGCGATGAGCTGGTGGGCCGGCGTGGCTGGGATCTGTACACGACGACGATCACCAGCTGCGACGCGGACACGGTCTTTCATCCCGCCTACTTCGCCTGCATCACCTACAAGTTTGCCACGGATGCGAACCGCTACCGGCATTTCTGGCAGTCGGCGATCCTGCTCAACAACAACATCTGGGACTCGCCGGCGCCGCTGCGCGTGGCCGGCGCCCTCGCTGGCGTGCACATCATGTCCAATCTCATGCGCCGCAATCGCATGATGTTTCCGCAGTCGACGTACACGCTCAGTCTGAAAATGGCCGACGATGTCGGCTACTGGGATCCGGACGTAATCCCCGAAGACTGGCATATGTATCTGAAGTGCTTCTACGCATTCGGCGGCGAGGTGACGGTTGAGCCGGTCTTCCTGCCGACGGGCAACGACGCGGTCTGCAGTCGCAGCTACGTCGCCAGCCTGAAGATGGCCTACGTGCAGCACAAGCGGCACGCCTGGGGCTCGAGCGACGTGCCCTACGCGATTCTGCAGGGCATCGGCCATCCGGAGATTCCGTTCACGAAGAAGGCGCGGCGCTTTGTGGCGCTGTCGGGCAACCACCTGCTCTGGGGCACGCACTGGTTCCTGCTCAGCCTCGGCTGGTTCATGCCCGCCGTGATCGGCCGGCTGTTCGGCCACGATCACGTGCCGGTGTGGTTGCCGATCGGCGCCCGCCTCCTGCTCTGGGCCTGCTTCGTGCCGTACATCAGCATGTTCTTCCTCGACCGGCGGCTGCGGCCCGCGCGACCCGGCTGGTGGAAGCTCCGCCACAGCGTGGCCGACATCGCCTGGTGGGCGCTGCTGCCCGTGACGAGTCTGCTCTTCTCAACGTTCCCGGCGCTTGAAGCGCAGACCCGGCTTGCGCTGGGCAAGCGGCTCGAATACCGCGTGACGGACAAAAAGGCCTGAGCGACAGCGTCTGTCATCCGCTTCACACGGGCAGCGTTACGTTCCCTGCTGGTCCCCGCGGGCGTGGCCGCGTACGATGGCGCCAATTGGCCTCAGGCAGGTAACGCATGTCCGATCGCGGCGCCCTCGATCTCGCCTTCATGGGCACCGGCAACGCCTTCGCCCCACAACGCTGCTGGAGCGGTTTCGTCCTCAACGAGCGCCACCTGTTCGACGCGCCGCCCACCGCGCTCTACAGTCTCAAGCAGATGGGCGTGCCGCTGGCGGCGGTGCAGACCGTGTTCGTCTCGCACTTCCACGCGGATCACTTCTTCGGCCTGCCGTTTCTGCTGCTCGAGTACGCCTACATGACCAAACGCAGCGAGGATCTGACGATCGTTGGCCCGCCCGGCATCGAGCAGCGGCTGAATCAACTGGTCGAGATCGGCTATCCTTCGCTGAGCAAGGACGACCACGGCTATCGGCTACGTTATATCGAAGTGGAGGACGGCGCCGAAACCGAGGTCAACGGCGTGCGCTGCGAAGCCGTCGAGGTCGAGCACGGCGGTGAGGCGATGCGCGCCTTCGGCTTCCGCGTAGCTGCGGGCGGCCGCAGCCTCGCCTACACCGGCGACACGAGCTATTGCGACCAGCTCGTGCGGCTGGCGCGCGGCGCCGACGTGCTGGTCACGGACTGCACCTACGCGACCGGCCACAACAACCCGGAGCACATGAGCTTCGACGAGGTGCGCGAGCTGCAGCAGCGGATCGGCGGCGAAACCGAGATCCTGTTGACGCATATGGGCCAGCCGCCGAGCGACCTCGGCTGCCGCCGTATCACCGCCGCCGCCGACCAGGCGCGCTACCGCTTCTAGCCGCGTGAACGCCGTGGAAGGTCGCAGCCGGGCGAGGGACGTTCGCGATCGGCACGCCAAAGCGTTGATTATAGGGGCGCACTCGCATGGCTGCGGGGCAGCCATCTCCAATCCACCGCGCCCGTCGCGGCGCCGGCCGCGAGTCGCAGGGCTCGCCTCTCCAACCAATCCAGGCCAGCCTGGTGACCGATCGTGAACGCTGCCGTCGTCGCGGGCGGAGCGCTGGAGCTGTCCGCACGGATTCTCCGCGCGGTACAACGCGCCGATCTGCTGATCGCGGCTGACAGCGGCGCGCGGCACCTGCCGGCGCTCGGCCGCGGCGCCGATCTGCTGATCGGCGACTTCGATTCATTCGATCCGGGCGATCCGGGCGATCCGGGCGATCCGGGCGATCCGGGCGCGGTCGAGATCGTCCGCTTTCCCACGGTGAAGGACCAAACCGATCTGCATCTCGCCGTACGCGAGGCTGTGCGCCGCGGAGCCACGAGCGTCGTCCTGCTGGCCGCGCTGCGCGGCCCGCGCCTCGATCACGGCGCGGCGAACCTGCTGCTGCTGAGCGCCGGCGAGTTTGCCGGACTCGAGCTGCGGGCGCTCGACGGCCCTGACGAACTGCGCGCCGTTCGCACCAGCGCCGAGATCGCCGGCGCAGCGGGCGACCTGGTTACCCTGCTGGCAGTCACGCGGACCGCGTCCGGAGTGTCCACGGAAGGGCTCGTCTATCCGCTGCACGAGGCGACGCTGCGGCGCGGCGATTCGCGCGGCGTAAGCAACGCGCTGGAGGGAGATCGTGGAGGCGTGCGGCTGCGGCGCGGCGTATTGCTGCTGATACACCGCGAGGGCGGCGATCCGAACGCGATACGCTAACATCGTGTAAGTCGCTGACCATGCAGCGGCGGCCCGCCGCGCGGTACGATCGGGCTACACAGCACAGGGTCTACGGCTCAGACCGAGCGATAGGCGAGATTCCATGATGAGCGTAAGCGAACGCGTCTACCTCGACCACGCGGCGACGACGGCGGTTGATCCGCGCGTCGTTGAAGTGATGCTGCCGGTTTTGGCGCAGCAGTGGGGCAACCCCTCCAGCATCTACCGGGAGGGTCAAGAAGCGCGGCGCGTGCTCGACCGCGCCCGCGAACAGGTGGCGGAGATTCTCGGCGCGAAAGCCGCGGAGATCGTGTTCACTGCCGGCGGCAGCGAGGCGGATAACTGGGCGATCCGCGGCGCCGCCTATGCGCTGAAGGACCAGGGTCGCCACATCATCACCACGGCGATCGAGCACCACGCCGTGCTGCACACCTGCGAGCGGCTGGAGCGTGAAGGTTTCGAGGTCACGTTTTTGCCCGTGGACGGCGAGGGCTTCGTCACGCCGGAGCAGGTTGCGGATGCTGTGCGCGACGATACGACCGTGGTCAGCGTGATGTACGCCAACAATGAGGTCGGCACGATCGAGCCGATCGCCGAGATCGCCCGTGCGGTGAAGGCCCGCAACCCGCGCACCGTCGTGCATACCGATGCGGTGCAGGCCGCGGGGGCGCTCAGTCTGAACGTGGACCGGCTCGGCGTCGACGCGCTCTCGCTGGCGGCGCACAAGTTCTACGGGCCGAAGGGTTCCGGGGTGCTCTACCTGCGTACGGGCGCCCCGTTCCTGCCGCAACTGCTCGGCGGATCGCAGGAGAAGGACCGCCGTGCAGGCACGGAAAACGTCGCCGGGGCCGTGGGCCTCGCCGCGGCGCTGTCGCTCGCCTACGAGGAGTTCGAGCCGCGTGTGGCGCACAGCGCCGCCCTGCGCGATCGGCTGCTGGACGAGCTGCCACGCCGCGTGCCCTACACGCATATCAACGGCCCGCGCGACCGGACGCGGCGCATCGCCAACAACGCCAGCTTCTGCTTCGAGTTCATCGAGGGCGAGGCGCTGCTTTTGGCGCTGGATCTCGGCGGCATCGCCGCCTCCAGCGGCTCGGCCTGCACATCGGGTTCGCTTGAACCGTCGCATGTGCTGCGGGCGCTGGGCGTGCCGGACGAGATCGCGCGCAGCAGCCTGCGCCTCTCCGTGGGCAAAGAGAACACCGCCGAGCAGATCGAGCGCGTGCTGGAGGCCGTGCCACGCTTCATCGAGCGGCTGCGGGCGCTGTCGCCGCTGGGGCCGGAGACGCCCGACAGCAGCGCACTGGCGGCCGGCTCGGCCTGATGCTACGCTCATTGTGACGGCGGGCACGAACTCACCGCCAGATTGGCTGCCCGCGGATGGTTGACGAGATGACGAACGCGTCCCCCCTGCATCTGATGGACTCGATTGATAGTCATGCGCCGCTGCAGCTAGACATCGACGAGGAGCTGAAGAACAACCTGCTCGTCACCTCGGTCGACACGGTGCTGAACTGGGCGCGCAGTTCCTCCCTGTGGCCAGCGATGTTCGGCCTCGCCTGCTGCGCGATCGAGATGATCGCCACGGCAACATCGCGCTACGACATCGCCCGCTTCGGCGCCGAGATCTTCCGCGCCTCGCCGCGGCAGGCCGACTTCATGATCGTCGCCGGCACCGTCACCTGGAAGATGGCGCCGGCCGTGCGCCGCGTGTATTTGCAGATGGCCGAGCCGAAGTGGGTGATCGCCATGGGCGGCTGCGCGATCATGGGCGGACCGTTCGCCTACGGCTACAGCACGCTGCCGGGCGTGAACCAGATCATCCCGGTCGATGTCTACGTGCCCGGCTGCCCGCCGCGGCCCGAATCGCTGCTCACCGGGCTGATGATGCTCCAGGAAAAGATCAAGACCGAAAGCATCAGCCGCGGGCGCGACCGCATCGAGCCGACCGGCGACTTCAGCCAGTTCCTGCCCGCCGACGACCCGGTGCGCCGCGAGCTGGAGATGCTCTTCCCGCCGTACCTGAAGACGGGCGCGGCGGCGGCTGAGGGCTGAGCGTATTCCCGGCGGCAGCGGGCTTGCGGGGCACCTAACCCTGCTTTGGCTGACGCCAAAGCTGTCCCTTCCCGACACAGGAAGGGTTGGGGTCGAGGATGACCGGACTGACGGAAAGCCATGTCTCCGCATGTCCCACAAGGACACCGCAGGTCCGCCGCCGTCGCACGGTGGTTGGAACGCTCCAGAAGTCCCTTTCCCGCCTCGGGAAGGGACAGACCTCGCTTGCGAGGTCAGGGTTAGGTGCCCCGCGCCGCCGCCCAAATGGCGACGTTCACGCACGAGTGAGATTGCGGGAGCTGGAGTGAGTTTGAGCGCGTTCTCGTGCGTCGCGGTCCGTTCTACAGGGTCGCAACCCCTTGCCGCGTTCCGGGCAGTTCGTTACAACTGACTTAGCACTCGCACGGTGCGAGTGCTAAAACGTGAGCAGTATGCAGGTGAGCGATGGCGAAACAGTTGCTTTTTGACGAGGAGGCGCGTCACGCCCTCCGCCGCGGCATCGACGCCCTGGCCGATGCCGTCAAGATCACGCTCGGCCCCAAGGGCCGTAACGTCGTTCTGGACAAGAAGTTCGGCAGCCCGACGATCACGAACGACGGCGTGACCATTGCCAAGGACATCGAGCTCGAAGACCCGTTTGAGAACATCGGCGCCCAGCTCGCCAAGGAAGTCGCCAGCAAGACCAACGACATCGCCGGCGACGGCACCACCACGGCCACCGTGCTCGCGCAGGCGATCGTGCATGAGGGTCTGAAGAACGTCGCCGCCGGCGCCAACCCGATGGCGCTCAAGCGCGGCCTCGAAACGGCCACCGCGCTCATCTCCCAGACGATCAAGGACATCGCCACCCCGGTCACCACGCGCGAGCAGATGGCGCAGGTCGCCAGCATCTCCGCCGCCGACCCGGCGATCGGCGATCTGATCGGCGAGGTCATGGAGAAGGTCGGCAAGGACGGCGTGGTCACCGTCGAAGAGTCGAAGGGCATCCGCACCGAGACCGAGTACGTCGAGGGCATGAGCTTCGACCGCGGCTACATCTCGCCCTACTTCGTGACGAATCCCGAGCGCATGGAAGCCGTGATCGACGACCCGTACATCCTGATTACGGACAAGAAGATCTCGGCGGTCAACGACATCGTACCGCTGCTCGAGCGCCTGCTGCAGACCAGCAAGAACCTGATCATCATCGCCGACGACGTGGACGGTGAGGCGCTCGCCACACTCGCCGTCAACAAGCTGCGCGGCACGATCAACGTGCTCGCGGTGAAGGCGCCCGGCTTCGGCGACCGCCGCAAGGACAACCTGGGCGACATCGCCGTGCTCACCGGCGGCCAGGTGATCAGTGATGAGCTGGGCCGCAAGCTCGACTCCGTGCAGCTCGCCGACCTGGGCCGCGCCCGCCGCGTGATCGCCACCAAGGAAGAGACGACGATCGTCGAGGGCAAGGGCGAGCCGGGAGCCGCCGATGCCCGCATCGCGCAGGTCCGCGCGATCATGGAAGAGGCGAAGAGCGACTGGGACAAGGAGAAGGCGCAGGAGCGGCTCGGCAAGCTCGCCGGCAGCGTCGCCGTGATCAAAGTCGGCGCCGCGACAGAGGTCGAGCTCAAGGAGAAGAAGCATCGCGTCGAGGACGCGCTCTCGGCCACGCGCGCGGCCGTGGAAGAGGGCATCGTGCCCGGCGGCGGCGTGGCCTTCATCAACGCCCTGCCGAAGCTCGATACGCTCACGCTTGTCGATGACGAAGGCACCGGCGGCGGCATTCTGCGCCGCGCCCTGGAAGAGCCGCTGCGCCGCATCGCCGTCAACGCCGGCCAGGATGGCTCGGTGATCGTGCAGGAAGTGCGCGGTCTGCCGGACGGTCAGGGTTACGACGCCCTGCGCGGCGAGTACGGCGACATGCTGCAGAAGGGCATCATCGACCCGGCCAAGGTCACGCGCTCCGCGCTGGAGAACGCCGTCTCGATCGCTGGCATGGTGCTGACGACGAACTGCCTCGTGACCGAGCTGCCGGAGCGGCAGCCCGCGGGCGCACCCGCCGCGCCGCCTATGTACTAATGTACTAAGCCCTAATCTGCCGCGCACTCCGCCTCGGGCGGAAGCCGGCGCTAGAATGCAGGGGGACACGGCTTCGTGTCCCCCTGCTTCGCATTGCACGTCTGGCAGCGCTGAGTTCCCCGCAAACTCGTTTCCAGAGGAATGCCGGTGAAGGTGCTGTTCGTCACCGTCGAGATGAGCCCGCTGGCCAAAGTCGGTGGCCTGGCCGACGTGGCCGGCTCGTTGCCGAAGGCGCTGCGCCAGGCTGGCCAGGACGTGCGCATCGTCATGCCGAGGCACCGCCAGATCGAACCGTCGATGCTGGGCGCGAAGCCGGGCGCCGCGATAGCGATCGGCGTCGCGGGCGGCGGCGAGGCAGCCGGCAGCGTCTTCGAGGCGCCGGTCGGCGGCGTGCCCGTCTATCTGCTCGATCTGCCGGCACTGTTCGACCGGCCACAGGTCTACGGCGAAGCGGACGACAACGCCCGCTGGGTCGCGTTCTGCGACGCCGTGCTCGCCTGGTTGGCCGTGTCTGATTGGCAGCCCGACGTGCTGCATTTGAACGACTGGCACGCGGCCTTCGTCGCCTCGCGGCTGCGGGCACGGCCAGACCTGCCGCAGGCCGCGCTGCCCCGCGTCTTCACGATCCATAACCTGGCGATTCACGGCGACTTCGACGACGCCTTCGCCGCTGCGGCCTGCCTCGACGCGCGCGTGCTCGAATCTCCGCTCACATCGGAAAAATGGATGACGCGCTGCGGCATGGGGCAGGGCATTTTATGGTCTGACGCGATCAATACCGTCAGTCCGACCTACGCGCGCGAGATCCTGACGCCGGAGTACGGCACCGGCCTTGACCCGGTGCTACGCGCCCGCGCGAGCGATCTCGTTGGCATCCTCAACGGCATCGACTACGAAGAGTTCGACCCGGCGACGGACCCGCGCCTGCCCGCGCACTTTGACGCCGAGCGCTTCGAAGGCCACGCGCAGAATAAGGCGGCGTTGCAGCGGCGGGTGGGCCTCGCCGAGGATGCTCACGCGGCGCTGTTGGGCGTGGTGACGCGACTCTTTTATCAGAAGGGCGCAGACCTGGCGGTCGCTGCCGTGGAGGAGCTGCTGACGCGAGGCCGGCCGCTGCAGCTCGTGGTGCTCGGCACCGGCGACCAGCAATATCACGACCAGTTGCTGGCCTTGCAGCGGCGGCATCCAGGCAAAGTCGCGATCACGCTCGCCTTCGACGCCGAGCTGGCGCAGCAGATCTACGGCGGCACGGATTTGTTCCTGATGCCCTCGCGCTTCGAGCCCTGCGGACTGGGCCAGATGATTGCGCTGCGCTACGGCTCGGTGCCGGTGGTGCGGCGCACGGGCGGGCCGGCGGACACCGTGCGCGAATGGACCGGCTCGAACGGCGCGGGCAACGGCTTCGTCTTCGAAGCGGCGGATGCGGAAGAACTTGCGCAGGCGCTCGAACGGGCGCTCACGCTGTTCGCCCGGCCGGAGGAGTGGCGACAGCTCGTGCGCGTCGGCATGGCCGAAGACAACTCCTGGGGCGGCGCCGCGCAAGCGTATGTGCGGCTCTACGAGCACGCGACGCGCGCGGCAGCGGCGGGCGCTGGTCCTGGGCGCGGCAGTTGAAGCAGCACTGCGGAATAACCGAGGCCGGCGCATGACGCAGACACTCGCGGGCGCCATCGACCTGGGCGGTACCAAGATTCTCACCGCCGTGATTTCGGCAGACGGCAGCGTGCTCGCCTCCCATCGTACCGCAACCCGCGCCCGGCGCGGGCCGGAGGCCGTCAGCAGCGAGATGCTGGACTCGCTGCGGCAGGCCTGCGCCCAGGCGGGCACGACGCTGGAGGGCCTCGCCGGCATCGGCGTCTCTGCCGCCGGGCCGCTCGACGCGGCGCAGGGCATCCTGGCCGATCCGCCGAATCTGCACGGCTGGAAGAACGTGCCGCTGGGCCGCATGCTGCACGACCACTGCGGCCTGCCGGTGATGCTGGAGAACGACGCCAACGCCGCGGCCCTGGGCGAGTTCGCGTTCGGCGCCGGCCGCGGCACGCGCGACATGGTGTACATCACCGTCAGCACCGGCATCGGCGGTGGCATCATCGCGGATGGGCGGCTCTACCGCGGCACGGGCGGCGCGGCCGGCGAGATCGGCCACATGACGATCGCCTGCGGCGGCGAGCGCTGCGGCTGCGGCAGGTTGGGTTGCCTCGAGGCCTACGCCTCCGGCACGGCGCTTGCGCGCGCTGGCGCCCGTGCCGCAGAAGACGGCAGCTCGCCGGCGCTGGCTGCGCTCAAAGCTCGCGGCCAGGCAATCGACGCTGAAGGCATCGCGCACGCCGCGGCGGCGGGCGACCCGGCCGCGGCCGCGATCCTCGCCCGCGCCGCCGAATATCTGGGCGTTGGCCTGATGAATACGGTGCATCTGTTCAACCCGGAGCTGATCGTGCTGGGCGGCGGCGTGAGCAATCTGCGGGCACAGCTCATCGACCCGGCGGTAGCCTTTATGCGCGAGCACGCTTTCCCGACGATGGCCGCCGCCGTGCGCGTCGAGTACGCGCAGCGCGGCGCCGAAGCGCCGGTGCTCGGCGCCGCCGCGCTCGTCCTGCCCGCGGGCGGTTCGTCTGACTCCTGATCCACGCGTCCGCGTAAGCACCGTCCCCGTATACTGACACGAGTCCACGGCGGCAGAGCCCGGCGGCACGGACGGAAGCACGATGAGCGCACGCGGCACTGAACCCGGCACAGCGGCCAGCGCTATCCGTGGCGGCCGCGGCAGTGTGACGCGCTTCGATTCGACCGCGCTCGGGCTGATCGGCGTCGTCTATCTCACCGAAGCGGTCATCGGCGTCCTGCTGCTGGCGATCAATCCCGACTACCCGCAGGTGCAGCTCCACGAAAAGGTGCTGTACACCAGCCTCGCGCTCTCGATCTACTTCGCCGCGAAGTCGGTGGGGCAGCCGCTGGGTGGTTGGCTGGCGGACCGCATGGAGCCGCACACGATTCTGATCGCCGGGCTGCTGCTCAACCTGCCCGTGATTTTGCTGATGGGGCGGGTCAAGGAAGTCTGGTTCTACCTCGGCGCCTGGGCGGCGTTCGGCCTGACGTTGGCCGTCGTCTGGCCGACGGTCTACGCGATCGTCGGTGCGCGTTTTCGTGCCTCGTTGCAGGGGCGGTTGCTGGCGCTGGTGAGCATGGGCCAGATCGCCGGTACCGTCACCGGCGTGGGCGTCGGTTCGGTGCTGGTGGATCACGTCTCCTATCTCGCGGCGTTCCTCGTCGCCGCGGCGCTGGAGGCCGGATCGCTTGCGCTGGCGGTGATCGTCGTGCGCGGCGCCCGGCGACGTCTGGCCGCCGGCGACCAGGGCGAAGCGCACGCGCCGCTGAGCTGGCGCCAGTGGGCCAGCGTGCTCACGCCCGACGTGGTATTGCTGATCCTCGTGATCATGCTGCTGAGCATGGCGGTGGCAATGCTGACGCCGGACATCGGTCCGTATCGTGACCGCATCCTGCACATGAGCGCCTCGACCTTCGCGCTGCTGCTGGCGCCGCCGGCTGTCCTCGCCGCGGCGTTGCTGGTGCCGTCCGGCTACCTTGCCGATCGCGTGGGGCGCAATCTGCCGCTCGGAGCCGGGCTTGTCGTGTTCGCCGCCAGCATCTTCCTCCTGTCGTTCACGCACTCGCCGGTGGTCGCCTCGCTGTTCGCCTGCTGTGCCGCCGTGGGCTACGTGCTCTGTCTGCCGGCGCTCAGCGCCTCGCTGATCGATCTGTCGAAGACCGGCAACCGCGGCCTGCTGACCGGCATCAGCACGGCGATCCAGGCGATCGGCGGCGTGATCGGACCGCCGCTGGGCGGCGCGATGATCGACAGCTTCGGCGCGCTTTCGCCCTTCCGCCTCTCCGCCGCCGTAATGGCTGGAACGTTTCTTGTCGCGCTGGTCTACATGGGGCGAACGCGCGATCTCTACAAGCGGCGTGTGGCGGAAAGCTCAACGCCTCAGGACAACCCGCTCTAAGCGGCGGCGCGCTGGCGCCGGCCGCTGCTGCGGCAGCCCGCTGCGCACGGCGTCGCCAGTCGCGGCGATCAGGCGACCGAACAGCGCTCCCAGCTCGTCGGCGAACTCCGCGTCCAGGGGGCGCAGCGGCACTGTGAGGTGCAACCGCGCCCACGACGCCGTCCACTCCTCAAGTTCGACGTACGGGCCGAGCGCCTCCAGCAGCTCCAGCACGCGGGGTGCGAACACCGCGCACCAGCGCTGGTTGTGCTCCGGCTCGTCCTCAAAATGCAGGCCGAGCTCGACGCGGCCGCCGCGTGCCTGCAGCCACAGCTCGTAATGCACGCGCGGATTGCCGTAGTGGATCTGCAGCATGGCGTGGCGCTGGCGGGCGTGCCAGGGCCGCAGATCCGGCGCCGCCGCGGCTTCCAGGCGCTTCAGAACGAGCTGCAAGAACGGCTGGTACTGCATACACACGCCCCGCTGCGATCTACTGCTCCAGCCCTTCGCTGAGGTTGCGCAGCCGGCGCTGCACGGGTATGCCCGCGGCGAGGCTGAACAGCTCCGTCGTCAGCGTGCGCCGCACCAGATCGCCCGGAAACAGCGCATACGGATCGCCGTCCGGCAACTGGCTGGCGTGGCAGGCGATCGCCGCCAGCTTGCGCGCCGCGACGGCGCGGATATCGACGGCCGCGGCGACCTGCGCCGGCTCGACGCCGAGCGTGTCCGGGTCGATCTGGCGAATGCTGTTGGTGTACTCCGAGCCGAGCATATGGTCGTACATCGGCCGGAACATGCCGCGCGGAAACGCTGCCGTGAACAGCCGTGCCGGCTGCCAGTCCGCCCCGTGCTCGGCCTCCGGAAAGCGCTCGCTGCCCGCGGCCGAGCCGAACGCCGCCAGCACCAGCCGGAACAGCGCCAGGTGGTCGGGATGGCCGTAGACGCCGTCTTCGCCCAGACTGAGCACGAGATGCGGCCGCATGCGGCGGATCTCGCTGACGATCTGGCCGACGACCTCGGGAAAGTTGACCGTGCCCAGCGCTCCGTCTGCCAGCCCGAGGAAGCGTGGCGGCGGCAGGCCGAGCGTTTTGCAGGACTGCGCCAGCTCGGCCATGCGCACCGCACCGAGCACGCCGTAACGCGATTCAGACGGCCGCAAATCCTGGCCCGCCTCGCCTGCCGTGGCGCAGAGTAGCTGTACTTCAGCGCCACCCTCCGCGAGCAAGGCCAGCGTGCCCGCGCAGCTGTACGCCTCGTCGTCCGGATGCGGGAAGATGCCGAGAACGCGCAGCGGTTCGCTCAACGGCATGCCGGCTACTCTCCCAGACCCTCGTAGGGACTGACCAGCACCTCGCTCGCACGACCGGCGCGCAGGCCGAACGCTGCCAGGAAGGCCACCGCCAGCGCCAGCGCGGCGGCCACGAAGGTGCGGTTGAACACGTCATGCTGAATTGCCTGCGTTTTCAGCAGCAGATGGGGATCGGTCAGGTCAACCGTGGCGATGCGGCTGCCGAAGTAGCTGAGACCCTGCGTGGCGAGCAGCGCCAGTCCGACGATCATGCCGGCCGTCCAGACGACGAGCAGCAGCGCCGACGCCGTTGCTCGCTGGCGCTCGTGCACGGCCTCGATCACCGTGGCAACGATCGGCCCGTCGCAGAGGCCGAGCCCCAGGCCGATCGCGCCGAGCGCGCCCCACAAGTGCCAGGTGGACGGTTCGAGCACGGCGGGATCGCGTGGAGAGAACGGCCAGGCATGCATCCAGATGAAGCCGCCGCAGGCCAGTGCGACGCCGAGCAGCACGGTCAGCCGGTAGCCCGCGCGCGTTGCCAGCCAGCCGCCCAGCACGCCGCCGACCGGCAACAGCAACAGCAGCCGCATCAGGTTGAGACCGCCGCGCGTCGTACTGCCGCCGTAGAGCGTATCCGTCATCAGCGGCACGTTCACGAGCGCCGTGATCAGCGCGCCGCCGATCAGGAAGTAGGTCAGCATCGCCGCGGCGACGTGTCCGCCACGCAGCACGCGCAGATCGATCATCGGCAGCGGCGTCCGCAGTTCGACGCGCACGAACAGCGCCAGCAGCGCCACGCCGACGACGCCCAGGGCGAGGCTGAGCCATAGCGGGCGGGGATTCGCGCCGTCGTCGGTCAGCGCGATCGTGGCGGCCGAGAGGCCGAGCAGGAGCAGCGCTGCGCCCGGCCAATCGATCCGTCGCCGGCCCTCGGGCGGCAGGTCTCGCGCCAGCAGCGGCGCGGCCAGCATCATCGGCAGTACCAGCGGCACGTTGAGCCAGAAGATGGCGCGCCAGTTCCAGACGCCGGCGATCGCGGCGCCCCAGACCGGGCCGATGAAGGTGCTGCCGTTGTTGGCCGCGGCCAGCGAGCCGAGCGCCAGCGCGCGGCGGCGGCCGGTCACATCCGCGGCGATCGCCAGACCAACCGGCAGCAGGCCGCCGCCGCCGACCGCCTGGAAGCAGCGCGCAAGGACCAGCGCCGGCAGACTGGGCGAGACGGCGACGAGCACCGAGCCAACGGCGAAGATCGCCAGGCAAAGCACGAACACGCGCACGCGGCCAAACACGTCGGCAAGGCGGCCCACGACCGGCATCGCGACCGTGTAGCCCAGCAGATAGCCCGTCACGATCCACGGCGCCTGGCCGAGATCGCGAATGATCGAGAGCTTGATGTCGCGCAGAATATCGGGCAGCACGGTCACGACGACCGTCTGGTCGAGCGTGCCGAAGAAGATGCCGGCCCCGACCAGCAGCAGCAGCCAGCCGGGCGCTCGGCGCCGCGACTCGGTTCGAGCCTGCCGGCCGCTCGCGGGCGCGAAACTCTGGGCCGCCGCCTGCGCGGCCGCCGGCGCGAGATCTGCCGGCGGCGCGGTGCGAACGCGGATTCCTCGCGGCAGGCGGCGCGGCGTCGGCTTCATTGCGGCGGGGGCTGGATGTCCAGCTTCTCATTGAATTGCGAGAGGTCGATGATGCGGGCGATGTTGGCCGGCTCGGAATCGTTCAGCGGCCCGTCGATGCGCAGCCGGTAGAGGCGGTGGTCGGCGTCGCCGATCCAGGCCTTGCCCTTCACCTGTTTGCCCGCCTGCGCGTTCTGCGCCAGCGCCGTGAGGTCGCCCGCGTCGACGTCGCCGGCGACGATGGTGGTATCGACGCCGTTCAGCTTCTCGTGCCCGACGATCTGCGGATTCTTGACCCCCTTCAGCGCCTTGAGCACGCCGTTGTTCGGATCGAGGATCGCCGCGGCGCCGACGCCGTTGGCGAGCGGCGTGTACTTGTTGCCCGTGAGGTTGATCCAGACCTGGTCGCCGACGTTGATCGCGTTCACGTCCACCGTAAAGCCGGTCAGGGTGCCCGTGACCTTGGCCTTGAAGCGGTCGGGCTTCTGAAAGTCGCCATCGGCTCTGGTCATCGAGATACCGTTGGCGATCGGCGTCGAGCCGTTCTCGTGCGTCAGGACGAAATGAAACGAGCTGAGGTCGTTCGTCGTCTGGATCGCGGCGTTCAGCAGATCCTGGGCGCTGAGCGTCGGCGTTGGCGTGGCCAGCCGGCCGTTCTGCGATGTAGACGCTTTGTTGTTCTTGCCCGAGCCGCAGGCGGCGATCAGGAGCAGCAGCGCCAGCGCCGGCAGCAGCCGCGGCCAGCCGTCGGCGAGACGAGAACCCACGGCAAGCCGCGCCGCCTGGTTCACCGTTCCACCTGCAGACCGGCGCCGTTCAATACCTCGCCGATCAGCCAGCAGTGTACGCCGTGCTCGGCGCAGGCCGCTTCGAAGGCGGCGCCGCGGTCCGCCGGCACGGTCGCCAGCAAGCCGCCCGAGGTCTGCGGGTCGTACAACAGCTCGACCAACTCGCGCGAAACATCCGCGGACAAATCCACCCTCAACGCGACGTACTCCTCGTTGCGGTTGCTGCCGCCCGTGCGCACGCCGGCGCGGATTGTGTCCAGGGCGCCGGGCAGCGCTGGCACGGCTTCGGCATGAATGCGCAGGCGCACACCGCTGGCTCGCGCGACCTCATCCGCGTGCCCCAGCAGGCCGAAGCCCGTCACGTCGGTGAGGGCGGTCGCGCCGGCCGTACGCGCGGCGAGCGAGGCGCCGCGGTTGAGTTGCAGCATCGAGGCCACGGCCGCGTCCAGATCGGCGGCGGCGAGTTTGCCATCTTTCAGGCTGGAGCAGAGCACGCCGGTGCCCAGCGCTTTGGTGAGATACAGACGGTCGCCCGCCTGTGCGCCGGCCTTCGTCAAGATACGGTCCGGATGCACCGAGCCGGTCACGGCGAGCCCGTACTTCGGCTCCGTGTCGTAGATCGAATGCCCGCCAGCGATCACGCCGCCGGCCTCGCGCACCTTTTCGGCGCCGCCGCGGAAGATCTCCGCCACGACAGCCTCGGGCAGCGTGTCCGGAAACGCGGCGATGTTCAGCGCAAACAGCACGTCGCCGCCCATCGCGTAGACGTCGCTCATCGCGTTCGTGGCGGCGACGGCGCCGAAGAGATAGGGATCGTCCAAAATCGGGGCGAAGAAATCCAGCGTCTGCACGATCGCCTGCGCGTCGTTCAGACGGTACACGGCAGCGTCGTCCGCGACCTGCAGGCCGACCAGCAGATCAGGGGCGCTCGCGTCGGAGAAGACGGCGGTCAAGGGGCGCAGCACCTGCGCCAGGGCTCCAGGCCCCACCTTGGAGGCTCAACCGCCGCAGGAGACGAGCGAAGTCAGCCGGATCGGCGCGCTGGTCACGGGCGATCACCTCCTTTCGGACGAACGTCACACCGAGCGCCGCGTCGCGCCGCGCGATGTGCTCCGATCGTACGGGCACGGCTGCCGCCCGGCAAGCCACGCCGGGACTGGAACGCTCAGCGGGCAGCCTCTCCGGCCAGCGTTCTCTGTTCGCGGGCTTCGCGAACTCCACCACGGCGTATTGACGCCCGCCACATGCGCCGCTATAGTAAAGTATGAACTTAACTATTGGCCCCGCGTGAGTCGGGCGCCGCGGGGACGTGTCCCGTCGCCGTCCCGCAGTGATGGATCCGGCGTATTCCGGCACGACTGCCATGGCGAAGTCTTGATTCCACAACCGGCGGCAGGTCGCGAGTGCGCGCTGGGAAGTGGGTGCTCAAGCCGGTTTTGAAACCGTATGTCCTCTGGAAGGAGACCATCATGCCGAAACTTCGCGTGCACAACTTCGCCATCTCGCTGGACGGATACGGAGCCGGACCCAACCAGGATTCCGACAATCCGCTCGGCGTGGGCGGCCCGCGCTTGCACGAATGGGCATTCGCAACCCGCACCTTTCAGCAGAGGTTCGGCATGGAGGGCGGCGAGGAGGGCCTCGACGACGAGTTCGCCGCACGGGACGACGCCGGCATCGGCGCCACGATCATGGGGCGCAACATGTTCGGCCCGATCCGCGGACCCTGGCGCGATGATCAGTGGAAAGGCTGGTGGGGAGACAACCCGCCGTACCACCATCCGGTCTTCGTGCTGACGCACCACCCGCGCCCGGCGATCACGATGCAGGGTGGCACCACCTTCCATTTCGTCGCAGACGGCATTGAGGCGGCGCTCGCACGGGCGTTCGATGCCGCGGGCGGCAAGGACGTGCAGCTCGGCGGCGGCGCGGCCACCATCCAGCAGTACCTCCGCGCCGGCCTGATCGACGAGATGCATTTCGTGATCGTGCCCATCCTGCTCGGCAGCGGCGAACGGCTCTTCGACCATCTCGACGGCGGCGCGAACGGCTACGAATGCGTGGAAATGGTCAGCTCGCCCGCGGTCACGCACGTCCGCCTCGCTCGGAGTGCACCACCGCCCGCGCCATAGCAGTGAGATACGTCTGCAGAATTACCTGACGGCACCCACAGGCAGGGACCGGTTCGCCGTCGAGGCGTTGCATGTCGATGTGGCGTAGTCTGGCGCGTGCGCATGTTAGGGTCCTTCGCTTCTCCGGCCATCGCCGGGTTGCCTGGCACCGATGGGCGCGTGGACGCGCCCTTGATGGCGGCCCGCCACGCCTCGGTGACGAGGATCAAAAGATCCCACGCGTCTGCCACCGCATTCCACGCCGCGACGGCCTGTCGCTATAGTGGATGCAGGCGGGTGCATGGATGCCGGATTGCGGAGTTCTGGACTTTGACGTGGCCGTGGTCGGCGCCGGGCCGGCCGGCGCAACGGCCGCTCGAGGGCTGGCCACGGCCGGGGCGCGCGTTGCCCTGATCGAGCGCGCCTGGCTGCCGCGCTACAAGAGCTGCGCCGGCGGCATTCCCATGCGCACCGCCGCGCTGTTGCCCGACGGGCTGGAAGCGGTCGTCGAGGACAGTGTCCGCGGTTTGAACGTCAGCTACCACGGACACGGGCGCTTTACGCGCTGGTCGAAGCAACCGTTCGCCTTCATGGTGATGCGCGACCGCTTCGACAACTTCCTGACTGAACGTGCGGCCGCAGCCGGGGCCGAGGTGCTGGCCGCCAGCCCCGTGGGCGCGGTGGAGCGATGCGGCGGCGGCTTCACACTGGCGGTCGGCAAGCAGCGGCTGCGCTCGCGGTTCGTGATCGGCGCTGACGGCGCCAACAGTGTGGTGGCGCGCGGGACGGGCCTGGGCGCCGGGCTGGCCGAGAGCGTGGCGCTCGAGGCCGAGGTTTGTGCGACTCGCGGCGATCTCGAGCGCTGGCGCGGCACGGTCAACGTCGACTTCGGCTACCGGCCCTGGGGCTACGGCTGGGTCTTTCCGAAGCAAGAACGCCTATCGATCGGTCTTGTGCTGCCGCCCGGCGGAGGGCCGGAGTTGCGGCCGCAGCTCAAGACCTATCTCGCGCATCTGGGCCTGGCGGGTGCGCAGATCGAACGCGTCGTCGGACACAAGCTGCTCTTCCGACGCGGCCGCGAGCCGATCGCCGGCGGCGGCGTGCTGCTTGCAGGCGATGCCGCGGGGCTGGCCGACGAGTTCACCGAGGAAGGCATCTACTACGCGGTGCGCAGCGGCGGCCTGGCGGCGAAGGCGGTGCAGCGGGCGCTGCACGACGGACATGAAGCGCTCGGCGCCTACGAACGCGCGGTCGATCGGCTGATCATGCCGGAGCTGCGCGCGGCGCGGCGCATCGCCACAATGTTCTACCTGTCGCTGCGCCGCGCCACGCGGCCGATGCTCTGGCTCAGCGAGCACGTGCGCTATTTCTGGAATGCCTTCTTCCGCATTCAACAGGGGGCATCGAGCTACGATCGTGAGCTGCGCCGCGCCTTCTGGCTGCGGCCGTTTCTGCCGCTGGTGGACCGTGCCGCCCTCAGTTGACGCAGTGCTGGCGCGGCTGCACACCGTATACGGCGAGTTGCGCTGGCGGCCGCACCACGATCCGATCAGCGAGCTGATCCTCACGATCCTGTCGCAGCACACGGCCGACCGCGCCTCCGGCCGTGCCTTCGCCGAGCTGCTCGCCACCTTTCCCGACTGGGACGCGATCCGCGAGGCGGAGCCGGCCGCAATCGCACGTGCGGTGAAGTGGGCCGGGCTCTCCGAGATGAAGGCGCCGCGCATCAAGACCGTGCTGCAACGCATTAGAGACGAGCGGGGCAGCTACGACCTCGGCTTCCTTGGCAACCCGGAACTGCCGCTCGATGAGGCGCGGGGCTGGCTGATGGCGCTGCCGGGCGTGGGACCGAAGACGGCGGCCTGCGTGCTGATGTTCGCGCTGGGCCGCCCGGCGCTGCCCGTCGACACGCATGTCTACCGCGTGGGCCAGCGGCTGGGCTTCATTCCGCCAAAGATGAGCGCGGACAAGGCGCACGCGCATCTCGAAGCGCTGGTGCCGGCGGCACAGGTGTACGCCTTTCACATCGGGCTGATCAAGCACGGCCGCCACGTTTGTTATGCGCAGCAGCCGAACTGCACCGGCTGCGTGCTGAACGACATCTGTCCCAGCGCCTTCAGCTTCGGCCAGCCGCGCGTGGCCCCCAATCCCCCGCTTAGCTAACATCTGCGATGGCGGTGCCCCCAATACTAGGGGCAAGGGGCGATCCCGGGTTGAAGCGAGCCGTTGCGGCGTCGGGTTCACCGGCACGCAGCGGGTCGCGGCTTTCGCCCCGTTGGGCGCACGGCGTGCGCCCCCATAGGCATCAATTTACGGGGTGAGCTGCGGATTGCGCAGGCGTTGGCAGCTGGCGGGATGCTGTTTGCGGTGCTGGAGGCGGCGGCCAGGCGCGTGTCGGCGCTGGTCCCCCAACGGCTGCGGCGCCGCCCGTGCTGCACCAGGCAGCCCAGCAGCCGGGCGTCCACCGGGCAGCGCCCCCGCCAGGGAGCGGCCGTGCGCCAGCCGGTCACCGCCTTGCCGCCGCTCTGCCAGAGCGGGCAGGGTAGTTCCCCCTGCCAGCGCCCCGCCCTGCTCGCTGCGCCGCGGCGCGTGCGGTGGCGCGGCGCCGTTCCGCGATCTGGTCGGGAACCCGTACCGCGATGAGGCGGCAGGGCAGCGGCGCCCTGGCCCCACCAGGCGCGGGCGATCGCCCACCGGACTCGGCAGCGGAACGCCCTCCGGGCGGTGGGGGCTCACCCGCCACCGCCGGCCAGCGCGGCGTGCCCGGGGTCGTTCTGCCCTTCAAGTTGATGCCCATGGGGCGCGTACAACGCGCCCCAGCAACGGGTCGCTACCCCGATACCCCACGGCACGCCCGACGCCGGATCGCCCCTTCTCTCCCATACACAAGGGGCAGGAATCTGCCACGTTCGACGAGCGGTATGGGAGAGAAGGGGACGGGGGTTATGCGGACCCTCCCCGCGCCGACCGCCGCCCTCTATTCCCTATTCCCTCAGTACCCGCCCTGCCGCTCGAAGATGCGGCGCGGGTTGTCGCGCAGCATTTGCTCGATCTGCGCCTCGCTCACGCCCGCCGCCAGCAGCGCCGGCAGCACGTCGTCGGGAATGTGATTGTAGTGCCAGTTGGGCCACTGCCGTCGCACCGTTTCGGCGTCGCGCGCGTCGGAGAAGCAGCTCGCGTCGTGCGAGAGCACCATCTTCTCGGCGTAGCCCTCGCGGCAGAGCGCGGCGATCGTCGCCACGCGCCGCTCGGTGGTCAGAATACGGTCGATGCCGAAGCGGTCCATGCCGATATAGCTGCCGCGCTCCATCAGCCGCTTCAGATAGTCGAGATCTTCGGAATCGCCGCTGTGGCCGATGATCACGCGCGAGAGATCGACGCCTTCGGCGGCAAAGATGTCCTGCTGCACGGTGCCCATTTCGCCCGCCGCATAGGTGTGCGTGGAGATCGGTACGCCGGTGCGGCGCTGGGCGCGGGCCGAGGCGCGCAGGATCTTCTCGATCGGCGGCGTGGCGCCCTCGGTGTCCGTCGCGCACTTGATGATGCCGCAGCGGATGTTCGTGCCGGCCGTGCCGCGCTCGATGTCCTGCACGAACATCTCGGCGATCGCATCGACCTCGCGCGAGTGGAAGAAGCGCTGCGGCTGCCACCAGACGCCCGTTGCCACGATCACATTGACGCCAGCGCCGGCCGCGATCTCGCGCACGAAGGCCACGTCGCGGCCGAGGTCCACCGTGGTCAGGTCTACCAGCGTGTCGATGCCGCGGCGCTGCACGTCCTTGAGCTTCTCGATCGCCTGCCGCTTCACCGCCTCGCGGTCCCAGGCGTCGGGCCAGTTTTCGATCACGCCCGGCGATCTGGTAATGATGTGCTCGTGCATCAGCACCCGGCCGAGCTGCGCCGTCTCGACCGGCCCGGTCACCGCCTGAATCGTCGCCATCGCACTCCTCCGCGAGCCCTGCGCCCGCGCTGCGTATCGTACCGCCATTCACCGGCCCGGCGGCCGGATCGGCGAGATCGGCTAGAATGAAGGGCGGAGGCAGTGCAGCGATGGACGCGACGATCGACGCGCGCCTGCGGCGGGCCGGATTGAAGCTCAGTGCGCCGCGCCGCGCCGTGGTCGAGGCGATGGAGCACGAAGACTGCTGCCTCGACGCGAACGAGATCTTTCTGCGGCTGCGCGGCGCCGGCCAGAAAACCGGCCTCACCTCCGTCTACCGCGTGTTGGATCTGCTGCAGAGCCTCGGCCTGGCGGCGAAGATCGACTTCGGCGCCGGCACCTACAAATACGAGCTGATGAAGGGCGGCCACCATCACCACGTGGTCTGCTCCGACTGCGGCAGCGTCGGCGTGTTCGACGATCCGGCGATCGAGCTGGCGGTGCAGCACGCCGCCGAGCAAACCGGTTTCGCCATCGACAGCCACCGCGTGGAGCTGTTCGGCCGCTGCGGCGCCTGCCAGGGCGCACGAGCGGCTGGCAACGGCGAGCGGCCCTGAAAACCCGACCCCCTTGCTCTCCCATCCACCACCGCTGGGAGATTTCCGCATGCGACGAGCGTATCGGAGCGCTGGGGCGATCCGCGGGGCTGGCGCGGCTTGAGGCCCGCGGCACCGCTTCGCGGCCGTTCCCGTTCCGGCACCGTTCCTCGCTATGAGGCTGCTTGCCGCGGTGCGACACTGATCGAACAACAACTGCCGCCAGCCGCGGAAGGGTGCCGCATGCCGCTCTCATCGCACACCTTGCACAGCTCGCACGCCTCGCACGGCTCCGACCAGCTCACCGGGCTGCCCGGACGAGCGCAGCTCCTGGCGCAGCTCGCATACGCACACCAGGCGATGGTCGAGCGCCGCCTGGGGTTCGCGGTGCTGGCCGTCGCGCCCTGCGGGCTGGAGAGGCTGAGGCAGGAGCACGGCGCCGATCCGGTCGATCGCGGGCTGCTGGGCATGGCGCAGGTCTTCCGCGACTCGCTGCGCGGTGACGACGGCGTGGGACATTGCGGCGAAGGCCGCTTCATCGCCTATGCCACACAGATGCGCAGCGATGCCGACACGCTGGCGCTGGCACGGCGCATCCACGACCGGCTGCGCTGGTCGTTCGCCGGCGCCGGCCTGACGCGGGACGTTGCGCACGTCACCGTCAATATGGGACTGACGCGGCGCTTGCCCTGTGTTGCCGAGTCCGAGGCCGCGGAGCTGGTGCAGGAGGCGTTAGGGGCGCTTGCCCTCGCGCAGCAGAGCGAGACCGGCGCCCTGCGGCTGTACGCCGCGCCCACGTTGTTGCGCGAGTTGCACACCGGGCGGCCGGCGCCCGCCGGCGTACGCGGCGCCCAGCGCTGGACCGATGCGGAGCGGCCCTGATCGGCGAGCGCCTGCCCCTGCACGACCAGCCGCGTTGCTGGCCACCCAGCAGCCCGGCCGCGTCAACGCTCGCCACTGGCGTCGACTGCGGCTGCGCCGGGGCTCGCGGCCGGCGCGCTGCGGGTCGCGGCGTTGCGTCATGTGTCATGAGGGGCGCACGCCGTGCGCCCCTACAACCCAACGCTAACCCGACGCCCTCCGGAATGTCCGACCCACGATCGCCCCTCTCCTTCGCCCATTATTGGGAGAAGGAGAGGGGAGGGGGTGAGGATGAGGGCCGGCGCGTGCCGTGCAGCAGCCAGCGCAGGGCAACGGCAGCCACCGCGATCGTGATGCCGGCGACGATGATCTGGCTCAGCGCCCGCCGCCACGGACTGGAATCGTAGACGACCTGGCCCGCGGCGCTGAGCCGGCGCAGCGCTTCGTCGTGGCCGAGCAGGCCGCGGCTGTCCCACTGCACGGTCATCTGCTGGCCGATCTGCGTCTCGTTGAAAGCCTTCTCGGTAGCGTTGATCAGTTCGTTGCCGTGGCCGGTATCGACGGTGAGGACGTACTGCTCGTTGGCGTTTTCGCCGGTCTGCACGATGCGATCGTGGCCGACGAGCGTGCCCGTCACCACGCGCGCCGGGCCGATCACCTGCCAGAGATCGAGCGCCGCGTTGCCGACGATCGCCCCCGCGTTGATCGCGATCAGCAGCAGGATCGCGGGCACTTTCAGGCGCGACCAGATCGATCGGCGCGGCGCTGGCATAGTCTGGGTAGAAAAGGCCGATGTCATGCGCGCCTCCGCTGCACGTTCACCATCGTACAACTCGATGCGCCGGGCAAGCGCGACGGCAGCGGCTGCTGCGCTACGATGAGCGGAGCTGCTGCCGCGCTGAGGAGGGGTTGGGGAAAACGATGAGCATCGACCGCGAGGTACACGCCGTGGTGCTGGACCTGATTCGGCGGCTGCTGGATCGCCACCCGCGTACGCCGGCCGAGGAAGAGTATCTGAACATGCTGCAAAGCATCGCCGGCGAGTACGAGCGCGACTTCCCCGCCTACGGCCCGGAAGACGACGAGCGCGAATAGCCGGCCGGCGGCTCAGCCACGCTCTTTTGCCAGCACCGTCTCCATCACGCGCTCCATCGTCTCGCGCGCTGCCTCGACCGAGCGCACGCCCATGTCGAAGGCCAGGTGCGAGACGCCGGCCGCGCGGTAGGCCGCGACCGTATCGCGCAGCGCCTGCTCGTTGCCCGGCGCGTAGCGCAGCGGAATGCGCGCGGCGAGCGTGAGCGCCGCGGCGTCGCGGCCGGCCGCGCGGGCGTAGTGCTGCACGCGGCTGAACTGCGCCGCGACCTGCTCTGGGCTGACGTTGGCGCCCAGCCAGCCATCGCAGTGGAGCCCGCCGCGCCGAAACGCCGGCTCGCTGTGGCCGCCGCCCCAGATCGGCGGATGCGGCTGCTGCAACGGCTTCGGATAGAAGCCGACGTCTTCGAGTTGATAGAACGTGCCGGCGAAGCGTGTGTCGTCCGCGGTCCAGAGCTGCTTGATCAGCGCCAGATACTCGTTCGTGCGGCCGCCGCGATGCGCGAACGGTACGTCGAGCGCCGTGAACTCCTCCGCCATCCAGCCCGTGCCGACGCCGAGAATCAAGCGTCCGCCGGAGACGAAATCGAGCGTCGCCAGCTCTTTCGCCTGCACCACCGGGTTGCGGTAGGGGATAATCAGCACCGCTGTGCCCAGCCGCACGCGCTCCGTGCAGCCGGCGATGAACAGCAGCGTGGCGATCGGGTCGAGGAAGGGCGCGTCGGGGCGGAAGGGAAACTCGCCCGACTCGTTGTAGGGATAGCGCGAGGTCAGGCGCTTCGGCACGATCACGTGGTCGCTGACCCAGAGCGAATCGAAGCCCGTGGCTTCGGCGGCCTGGGCGAAGCCGCGCAGCACCTCGCGCGAGGCGCTGCGGCCGAGATGGGGCAGGTGCAAGCCGAACTGCATCGGGCGACCCTCCGCGCGGACTGCCCCGATCATGGCGCGACCATGCGGCGTGTCAAGCCGGGCCTAACCCCGCTTTGGCTGGCGCCAAAGCTCCCTTCCCCACAGGGGAAGGGTGGGGTTCGAGGACATACGAGCGGATGGGAGCCCATCTCTCCACGCGTCCCACAAGGGCACCGCGGCCCCGCCGTCGCACGACGGTGGGAGCGCTCCAGAAGTCCCTTCCCGAGGCGGGAAGGGACAGACTTCCCTTGCGGGAAGTCAGGGTTAGGTGCCCCGCACCCGCAGATCCTCCGGCATGCTGGCGCAAGGTCTCCGCGGCGCTGGCGCCGGCGCGGCCCAGCGCCGCGGATCGGATACTCGTAGTGATGCATGGATTACCGGACGGCCGAGCGCAACTGACGCTCGTCGCGTAAAAATTTTGTGGCGATCAGTGCGGCAAACTGTTGACATACCATAACACGCTTCGTACAGTGGGCTGGTATTCCGGCGATGCGTTCACGTGAAACATGGCGCAGTACGCCTCCCAACGGAGCGCTCGATGCAGGCTACCAGCGCCCGGCCAGCAGCTTCCTGGCTGCCTCAGCCGCCGCGGCCGACCCCCTCCTCGCAGGCATCACAATCGTCGCTTTCGCTGCCGCCGCTCGATGCCATGACGTTGCATCCGGACGATCTGCCGGATTTCAAGCTGCTGTTTGCCGAAGCGGCAGAGCACACGAATGCCGCGGTCGCCAACCGCTCCGAAGACCCGCTGCGCCGCCGCCGCCGGCTGGAGGAATGGGGCCGTGTCGATGGCTTCGCCGTGCGCTTCGTGCCCGGCTCATGCCGCAGCGGCTTCGCCGTGCCGATCGTCGTCGACAGCAGCGTGGCCCGCTTCACGCGCGGCGCCGGCGCCCTGCAGGCGCTGACCGACGACCTCGCCTACGCCGACCTGCCCAACGCCTCGCGCCTCTTCCCTCGCAATATCGCCGACAACACCGAATGCGTCCACCTGATCTTCGACGAAGACGGCGTGCGCTTTACGCTCTACCGCGTCGATTTCCGCGTGCAAAACATGCTGGGCAGCGTGGGCGTGGTTTGGCGCTGGCCGCACGGCGGTCCGATTCAGGCGCTGAAACTCGCCGAGCGGCAGGTCTCGCGCATCCGCACGGCGCTGCGCTTCGAGTCCGCCGTCGCCGCCCGCTCAGTCAACCGGGTCGTCGAGCGCAAAGAGCGGCAACTGAGCGTTGTCGGCGAAGCCTGAGACGCCGACGCCCAGCAGGCGCAGCCGTTCACCCGGCTCCAGTTCCGCGTCCAGAATCCGCCGCGCCGCCGCGAAAACCTCCGCCGCCTCCTGCACGGGCGCGTGCAGCGTCGCTTGGCGCGTGCGTGTGCTGAAATCGTGCCGGCGCAGCTTGATCGTCACCGTGCGGCCGCGCAGCGAGCGCCGTTGCAGCCGCTCGCCCACCGCCTCGCACAGCTCGCGCAGCTCGTCGTGCAGCAGCGCCCGGTCCGCGACATCGCTGGAGAACGTCGTCTCGCGGCTCACCTGCTTGACCTCGCCGCGTGGGCTGACCGGCCGCTCGTCGACACCGCGCGCCAGCTCGCCCATCGCGTCGCCCCAGCGGCCGAAGAGCTGCGCGAGTATGCGCCGGTCCAGCTCGGCAAGCTGACCGATCGTCTCCACGCCGAAGCGCCGCAGCCGCTCCTGCGCCTTCGGTCCCACGCCCCACAACCGGCCGACGGGCAACGGCGCCAGAAAGGCGCGTTCGCCGCCCACCGGCACCACCACCAGGCCGTCCGGCTTGCCTAGATCCGAGGCGATCTTCGCCGCCGACTTACTGCCGGCCACGCCGACCGAGATCGTGAGCTTCACTGACTCACGCACGCGCTGCTTCAGCGCCCGACCCAGCTCCTCCGGGTCTGCGCCGCCGCTGACTGTCTCCGTCACGTCCAGATAGGCTTCGTCCAGCGCGATCGGCTCGACCAGCGCCGTGAACTCGCGGAAGACCTCGTGCACCTGGCCGGAAACGGTGGAGTAGACGCCGAAGCGCGGCGGCACGCGCACGGCCTGCGGACAGAGCCGCAGCGCCGTGCGCATCGACAGCGCCGAGCGCACGCCGAAGCGCCGCGCCTCGTACGACGCGGCCGCAACCACGCCGCGGTCATCGGGCGACCCGCCGACGACGACCGGCCTGCCGGCAATATCGGGATTGTCGCGCTGCTCGACGGACGCGTAGAAGGCATCGAGGTCGGCGTGAATGATCGTGCGCGGCACGCTAACGCCCCGCCGCCGCGCGTCGAGATAGATGACCTTCGCGGACGCCGGATCGCCGGCGGGCAGCTCCTCCCGGTTTGCCGGCATGGCAGCAGGCTGGTCGGAGTACACGCGGCGCGCCTGCCGGCTCAGGCGTCGCGCCCGGTGAGGTCACCGGAGAGCTGCTGCCGCAGCAGATGCAGACTGACGAGGGAGATCCAGAGCACCAGCACCAGTGCGATAACCATCGGTCGCCTCCCGCATAGAACGTTTGTCCTGTTAGAGGGAGAATAGAACCGATGTTCTGAGCTGTCAACACGGAAATCGCGTAGACGACATAGCGCCGGGCATGATGACCACTTAACATTTGTGCAACGGTGTCATCCTACACTGGAAGCTGAGGCAGACTGGACAGCGACCCTGTGCGCCCAGGTGGCCTGCGGGTCAGGCCGCGGGCGCGTCGGCGGTCGCATCCGTGTGACCGGAGCATGATCAAGCTTAGCGAGATCGTCAAGCGCTACATCATGGGCGACGTGATCGTCGAGGCTTTGCGCGGCGTGAGCCTTGAGATCAACGACGGTGAGTTCGTGGCGATCATGGGTCCTTCCGGCTCGGGCAAGTCCACGCTGATGAACATCGTCGGCTGCCTCGACACGCCGACCTCCGGCTCCTATGAGCTCGACGACATCGAGGTGAGCCAGCTCAGCGACGACGAGCTGGCGGCCGTGCGCAGCCGCAAGATCGGCTTCGTCTTTCAGTCGTTCAACCTGCTGCCGCGCGTGGAAGCCCTCAAGCAGGTCGAGCTGCCCTTGATGTACCAGGGGGTACGCGACCGACGCCAGCGCGCGGTCGCGGCACTGGACGCCGTGGGCCTGGCCGAGCGCGTGCATCACAAGCCGCGCGAGCTGTCCGGCGGCCAGCAGCAGCGCGTGGCGATCGCGCGGGCGCTGGTCACACAGCCATCGCTGATCCTTGCAGACGAGCCGACCGGCGCCCTCGATACGCGCTCGTCCGAGGAGATCATGGGGCTGTTCGCGCGGCTCAATCATGAATTGGGCATCACCGTCGTGTTCGTCACGCACGAGCCGGACGTGGCCGCCTACACCAAACGTACGATCACGATCCGCGACGGCCACATCGTGCGCGACGGCCCCAGTCCGAAGCGTTCCGCCGAAGCCGAGGCGGAGCACGAGCGCCTCGGACAGATCACCGTCGGCAATGGCACGGACGGCGTGGCGCCCGTCGGCAGCAACGGCGCGCATGCGGCCGGTCAGGGAAGCGAGCAGAGAGTTGCACAGACGGGAGACGGCTAGCGATGGATCCGTTTGAAAGCGTCCGCGTTGCCATCGAGGCGCTCTCGGCGAACAAGCTGCGCTCGAGCCTGACGATGCTGGGCATCGTGATCGGCGTCGGCGCCGTGATCGCGCTGATGTCGATCGGCAGCGGCGCCCAGGCGGCGATCGCGAGCAATATCAAGAGTCTCGGCTCGAACCTGATCACGATCACGCCGGGCGCGCAGAGCCAGGGCGGCGTTTCGCAGGGCAACGGCAGCGCCCCCACGCTCACCATCGACGATGCCACCGCGATCGCCGACCCCAGCAACGTGCCGACGGCGGCGGCGGTCTCGCCGGAGCTCAACCTCGGTTTCCCCGCCCAGCTCGTCTACCACGGCCAGAACGTCTCCACCAAAGTCAATGCCGTCACGCCGGCATACGAAGATGTGCGCAACTTCCACGCCGCGCTCGGCTCCTGGTTCACGCAGGACGATATGAACGGCCGCACGGCCGTGGTGATGCTCGGCTGCAATGTGGCGCAGTCGCTGTTTGGCGCGCAGGATCCAACCGGCCAGGACGTAAGCATCCGTGTGGGCCGGCCGTTTCAACTGCATGTGGCCGGCGTTTTGCAGTGCAAGGGCGGCGGACCGCTCGCCAACGTCGACGATCAGGTCCTCGTGCCGCTGACCACGTTGCAACGCAAATTTTCGAATCCGCGCAATCCCAAGGGGATCGCGAACGTCACCTCGATCGTCGTCGAGGCCGACAGCACAAAGGACATGCAGCCGACCAAGGACGCGATCACGCAGCTCCTGCTGGCGCGGCATCGTGTCTCCGACCCGGACTTTGTGATCCAGACGCAGGACGATCAGATCTCGACGCAGACGGGCGTGACGCAGGTGCTGACGATCCTGCTGGGCGCGATCGCCGGCATCTCGCTCGTCGTCGGCGGCATCGGCATCATGAACATCATGATCGTCTCCGTCACCGAGCGCACGCGCGAGATCGGCATCCGCAAGGCCGTGGGCGCGCGGCGGATGGATATCCTCTCGCAGTTTTTGGTGGAATCGCTGGTGGTCAGCATCCTCGGCGGGCTGATCGGCATCGGCCTGGGCATCGGCGCCTCGCAGCTCATCAACGGACAAAAGTTGAATGGCCAGACGCTGGAGACGCTGGTTTCGAGCAGCTCGATCGTGTTGGCGGTGGGTGTGTCGCTCTCGATCGGCCTGCTGTTCGGCGTCTACCCGGCCTACCGTGCCGCCAGCCTGCATCCGATCGATGCCTTGCGTTATGAGTAGCCGTCCGGCCGTGTGATCGGCCGCCAGCGCCGTCGGCGGGCCAAACCTGAGGACGGAAAACCGTCGCGGCTCCGCCGCGGCAGCATACCGCGGCCGGCCCAGGCAGCAATCTGGCGGCCGCAGCAGGGAGATCTCGCGTGCGACCTCGTTTCTCCAGTCTGATCTTCGCCGTGCTCATCGCCGGCATCGCCGTCGGCGGAGCCTTCGGCGGCGGCATTCTGTACGGCCGCAACACGGCGCCCACACCCAGGACCGCCAGCGCGGCAGCCCCGGCGGCAGGCGGCGCGAGCGCGGGCGGCGCTGCTGCGGGCGGAAGCGCGGCGGGCGGCGGTGCGGGGGCGCGCGGCGCCGCCACGCCCGGCGCAGGTGGCCGCGGCGGTGGTGGCGGCGCGGGCGGCTTCGGCGGCCTTATCGGCGCGATCTCCAAAATCTCCGGCAACACGATCGACGTCACGACCGCACAGGGAACCGTGGTTCCCGTACAGGTGGCGCCGGACACGCGCATCCTCACCTCGACCGAAGGCACGCTGGCCGATCTGAAGCCCGGACTGATCGTCGCGGTCGTCGGCCAGGCCGACGCCACCGGCACAGTTCCGGCGTCCGCGATCCAGATTCAGCCGATCGGTCCCGGCCAGCCCGGCAGCGGCACACCCCGCGCCGGCGCGGGCGGCGGACAAGGCGCGGGCGGCCAGGGTGGGCGCGGCGGTCAGCGCGGTCAGCCCACGCCGGCGCCAACGCCGTAATACGCAGGTGCCGCGGTCGGCCCTCATCCTCTCGTCTCTCATGACACGATCCCCCAATCCTGGAGGGAAGGAGACGATCCAATCTGAAGCGTTCCAATCGATGCACGGTTAACCCGGCGCCGTCCGAGCCGTGCTCCGCAGGATCGCCCCTCGCCCAGGATTGGGAGAAGGGGAAGGGGGTTGAGGGCCGAACCCCCGGCCTCAGCGCAACGTCGGCGTAGGCGATGCCGCCCACTGGGGTGGAATGTGCAACGTCTGGCCGATTTGCAGGCCGGCGTTTGGAGCGAGATCGTTGGCGGCTGCCAGATCGGCCAGCGAGACGCCGAAGCGCGCCGCCAGCCGCGTCAGGCTGTCGCCGGGCTGCACGGTGTACAGCGCCGGCGTGGCCGCGGGGGTCGGGCGCGGCGTTGGCGAAGGCGACGGTGCAGACGAAGCGATCGCCGCCGGCGCGGGCGCGGGCGACGCAATGACCAGCGGCACGGGCGTGGCCGGCTGCCCGGTGGCGCCCGCGGCGGCGGTCGCCGCCGCCGCGGGGCCGGAGGGCACCGGCTCGGCATCAAACGGATTGCCCACGGCCAGCGCGGCGACGGCCGCGCCCACGCCCGCCGCGATCGCCAGCGCCGCGATCGCCAGCCCGGCGCCGAGGCGGCGGGGCGCCGGCGCGGGTACGGACTGTGCCGGCGTGGGCGCGAGGCGATAGCGGCTGCACAGCGTGGCGCGACCGCCCAGGCAGAAGACGGTTTGATGTTGCAGGCTGACCGCGGTTGGCCCGGCGAGGGCGTGGCAACGGTTGTCCGCGCTCGGATCGAGGTCCGGCTCCTGGCGCTCGCCACCACGGCCAGCACACCTGAGCAAGGGGCACGGAGCCGGGGCGGAGGCGGGGGGAAGCGGTTGGAAGCTCGTCACGGCGCTACGCGATGGTTTGCCCGCGGTGCGCCTGAGTCCGCACGCGCCGCCGGGTCTGCGCTCTGTTCAAGAAGCCGGCTCCGGCTGCTGATCGGGGACAGAGACGGGCGTGCCGTCCAGCCAAACACCGCCTCCCGCCCAGTGCTCTTTCTTCCAGATCGGCACTGTTTCTTTGATGCGGTCCACCGCGGCGTGGCAGGCCTCGAACGCCTGCGCCCGGTGCGCGGAGGCGACGGCAACCAGCAGGCTCGTTTCGCCGATCTCCAACCGCCCGATGCGGTGGGCAATGGCGATGTCGTCGATCGGATAGCGATCGAGGATCTCTGTGCCAACGGCCCGTAACTGCTTTTCGGCCAGCTCAGGATAGGCCTCGTACTCAAGAAACAGCACACCGCGGCCTTCGTTATGGTTGCGCACCACGCCGTAGAACAACGTCACGGCGCCGCTGGCGTCCCTGCGCACGGCGCCCACCAGCGTCTCGGCCGCAAGCGGCTCCTGGGTAAGCTGCACCAGCACCGCGTCTCCCCCGATCTCTGCGGCCTGCCGGCCGCTCAGCCGCCGCTCACCGGCGGAATCAGCGCCACCTCGTCGCCCTCGTACAGCAGGCGATCGGCAGCGGCATACTCGGCGTTCACGGCGACAACAGAGCGCTCACACAGCGCCTGCAGCTGCGGATAACGCGTATGCAGCGCCGCGCGCACGGCATCGGCGCGCGCGCCGGGCGGCAGTTCGAGTGCGAATGTGCGCACGCCGGCGCTTTCGGCGAGCGCGGCGAAGAGACGAACGGTGATCTGCATGGTGGCCTGCATTCGTATGACTGACTGGAAAATCGTACCATACAGCCGAAGAGAACCACGAAAAGGAGAACAATTCGTCAGCCGTTTGACTGTCCGCGTACGGTTGCTATAGTGGGGAAGGGATCGGCAGCGTGGTGGTTCGCACGCGGCCGTGACTCGGCGAGGAACTATATTCTGGCGGTTACACCTCGCACGCTATTCGTTCCGGCGGTGCTACGCCGGCGGGAATCGTCACCCTACGCAACGCAGGAGCAGCATGGATACCACCCAACGCGACGGAGCTGAGCTGTTCAGCACCTGGACGCTACTGCATCAAGCCTATCTCCTCACCTACAAGTATCTCGACCAGATCGTCTCGCGCCTCGGAGTCTCGCAGGCACAAGCGTCGGTCTTGCTGGTGCTGAAGGGCGCCGACGAGCCGCTGCCACTCTCGCGGCTGGCGCGTTACCTCGTTCAGGAGGCGCAGAGCGTCACCAGCCTCGTGGACCGGCTGGAGAGTCGGGGCTTTGTCAAGCGCGTGCCCGATCAACGCGACCGGCGTGTGATCCACGTCGAACTGACGCCCGATGGCCACCAGATGTTTGACCAGATCTTCCCGCGGGCGCTGAACGGCTGCGGCGAGGTCTTCACCGGCCTCAGTGCGCGTGAGCTGAAGGAGTTCGGCCAGCTCTGCAGCAAGGTGCGCAGCCGCAGCGCCGAGCTGCTCGGGATGGACCGGGCGCCGTTCGAAAAGGCAACAGAAACGCTGCGCTGCGCCGCCACGGCCTACGAGCAGCACGCGGCCGTGCCCTCGTAGGCACGGGGTACCTAACCCTGACTGCCCTGGCGGGAAGGGACTTCTGGAGCGTCTCCAACAACGTCGGACGGCGGCGGGGCCGGGGTGTCCTTGTGGGACAGGCGATGGTGCTGTCTCCGTCCGTTCGTGTGCCCTGAAACTAACCCTTCCTGTATCGGGTCAGAGCGCAGCGCAACCGTCGGAGACTTCCAACGACTGATTTCGCTTCAGCGAAATCAGGGTTAGGCGCGCCGCGAGCCCGACACCGATCGGGAAGCTGCGGACGAGATCGAACGGCGGGCTCTGCTGACATAGCCAGCGGGGCGCGCCCGACCAGGGCGTAGCTTGACTCAAACTCATTGTCCCCATCTACTCCTTGGAAATGAAACGGCGGACCGTTGACCGCATTGATGGAGTACAGCTATGTATTGTATGGGGCAGGATAACCAACACTCCAGGTGACGAGAATGTTGCTCCGGCCCGAGTCAGGCTGGTATTGATTGGTAGATTGTGCCATGAAGTCGTTGGCGATTTGAGGAGATGGATACGAACTTCCGATGGCACTGTCGAATTGTTGTTGTGTACACTTCCCTTGCTCACAAGCGATCTCTGCTGACCATCAGGTTATGCCATCTGTATCGTTGACAATCTCGTTCGCATGTATCCACTCAGCGAAACTCAGTCGTCTACGGAGTTCCAGAATCCATTTTCTTCATCTACCATGATCCCAAGCCAGTACCTGGGGGTTCCGCCGTCCGGCGCACGGTGCGCGGACTGAGCGCAAGCCGCGTGGCGATCTCCTCGTAGCCGGCGCCACCGGCAATGAGGCGCAGCATCGTCTCTTTGCGCTCGGAGAGTGCGGGCAACGGTGGCGCTTCGCGAGGCAGCAGTATGGAACCGATGGCCGCGTGGCGGATCGCCTCGGCCACCGACGGGGCGAGGATGCAGCAGCCGGTCTCGGCGATCAGCGCGAGCGCGTCGCACACACGCCGGCCGGGCTCCGCGCCCGGCACGAGGGAGCCGCGCACGCCGAGTTGTATCAGCGTCGCAACGGCCGTGTGGTCCACCAGCCGGCTGCGCACCACGATTCGCCCGCGCGGCACGGCCAGTCGCAGTGCCTGCACTACACGCAGGTCCAGCCGCCCGTCGCAGGCAGGGTTGACCACGACGAGCGCGGGGCGCAGCGTCGCGATCAAACGTGCCGTAAGCCGGATCGAGCGGCTCTGCAGCCACCACGGTGGAGCGGCCGTCCGCCTCAAGCAGGCAGCGCAACGCCTCACGCTGGTCTCGGTCGGAGCCGATGAGCGCGGCGGGGATAGCGGCGGGGCGAGGCGTAGCCACGGGCGGGGTCCTCCTCGGCGGGCGTGGGCCGCAGGCTCGGCGCCGCCAGCGCACGTTTCGCGGCCCCGGCGAAATATTGCTAGCGCCAAAGGAATAAACGCCCGCCAGTCAACGATGCGGGCAAGGCGTACGACGCGGCACCAGATCGACGGACAGAACCGTGCGCGGAGCCAGCGGTGCTGAATGCGATGCTCGCGCCGC
>CALFMN010000016.1 GCA_937879875.1 uncultured Chloroflexota bacterium
GAGCCGGAACCAAAGCTGTGCCTAATGGCTAACAGCGAGGCAAGTGACCCACTAGCGATTCCGTTGCAATCAGGCCGGCAGCGGTTGCTATCCAGCAACTGCCGGCTAATACTCGGCACGCCGGGCACAGAACGCAATGCTCTGTTCGGAGGCTGGTTCGCGCCACGGCGTGGAGGCGGCGGAGCGGTTCGTCGCCCTGAGGAGGAGCGCGGTATGAGCGGTGATCGCTCGGAGAATTATTGGCTGTGGCTGGCAGAACGCCAGATCACGCGGCGGCGGTTGATTGGCACGGGCGTCACCGGCGTGGCCGCGCTGGGGCTGGCCGCGTGCAGCAGCTCGAACAACAACACCAGCAAGCCGGCAGCCAACAACACCGGCGGCGCGGCGACCTCGGCCTCCGGCAGCCCCGCCGCCGGCAATAAAGCCCCGACGCAGGCCAACACCGGCGGCCAGGTCGGCGCACTCACGGCCACCGTCGTGCCGCTGGCGCCCGGCGCCAACGCGACGAACATCAAAAAGGGCGGCACGTTCGTCGTCCTCAACGGCGGCGAGCCGCGCACGCTCGACCCGTACTTCGATACCTTCCCCTACTGCACCGCGATCGCCGACAACGTCTACAACGCGGTGCTGCAGTTCACGCCCGACCTGACCAAGATCATGCCGGACCTCGCCGCGGCGATGCCGGAGCAGCCCGACGACAAGACCTACATCTTCAAGCTGCAGCAGGGCGTCAAGTTCCAGGACGTGCAGCCCGTCGGCCCGCGCGAGTTCATCGCCGACGACGTCAAGTACAGCATCGAGCGGCAATCGACGAACGACCCGGGCAAGTTCCAGCACGCCTACTACTTCCTCAATAAGCTGGACAGTGTCCAGGTCGTGGACAAGTACACGGTCAAGATCACGACCAAGTCGCAGTACGCACCCTTTCTCAGCTACGTCGCCAGCCCGTGGACGGTGATGGTACCGCACGAGGCGGTGGAGAAGTTCGGCGATCTCACACAGAACGCGATCGGCACGGGTCCGTTCATCTTCGACTCGTGGGAGAAGAACGTTCAGGCGACGCTGCACAAGAACCCGAACTACTTCCGCAAGGACGCGGCGGGGAACGCGCTTCCCTACATCGACAAGCTGGTGATCAAGTACGTCGTCGATCCGCAGGCGCAGTTGAACCAGTTCATCCAGGGCAACCTCGACGCGGCGGTGTTGCAGTTCAATTACGCCAAGCAAGCCTCGGACTCGGTCAAGGGCTCCAACAGCCAGGCCGTCCCCAGCCAGTTCTGGAAAGAGTTCCGCACGCAGCCGTGGGACGGCCAGAAGTACATGCAGAAGGCGCCCTACACGGACATCCGCTTCCGCCAGGCGCTGGTGATGGCGCTGGACAAGCAGGAGATCCTCGATACCGTCTACTCGCTCAACGGCAAGGGCGACGGCATTCTGACCTACGGCCCGATTCTGCCGCTCTACAAGCCCTGGGCACTCACCAGCGAGCTGGCCGGCTTCGACCCGAAGAAGGCGCTCGACATGCTCAAGGCGTCCGGCGTCGATCCGAACAATTTCGCGGATCAGATCATCTTCGCCAACACCACCTCGATCGACCAGCAGGTGGGCGAGGTCATCCTGGCGCAGTTGCAGAAGAACCTGGGGCTGAAGAAGGTCTCGCTGATGCCGATGGAGCTGGCGGCGTACTACAACAAGACCTACGCCTACGACTACGGCATGTCGCACCACACGCCGCTCAACAGCCCCGACCCGGACGAAAATCTCTCGTCCTACTTCGGCCGCACCGGCACGTATTACAAGTGGGGCAACACGCAGATCTGGGATCTGATCGACAAACAGGCGGCGACGGTCGATCCGCAGGCTCGCCTCAGCGTCGTCCAGGACGCGCAGAAGATGATCGTGCAGGACTTCCCGATGGCGTTTCTGTACACGGCGAACCTGCACCTCTTCACTCAGCCGTACGTCAAGGGCTGGTTCTTCCCGCAGGACCTCTACAACGGCCGCGTGGAGAGCGTCTGGATCGACAAATAATGGTCGATTACATCATCCGTCGCATTTTGTACGCCATCATCACCGTGATGATCGTGCTGATCGCCACCTTCTCGATCATCCGCCTGCTGCCGGGCGACGTGGTGCGGCTGATGGCGCACCAAAACAACTACGCCGTCGACGAGCACGCGCTGCGCCACGAGCTTGGCCTCGATAGATCGATTCCTGCGCAGTTCAAGGACTGGTTCGGCGGCGTGCTGCACGGCGACTTCGGCCGCTCGCTGTGGACGAAGCAGACCGTCACTTCCGAGTTGCGCCGGCGCTTTCCGATCACGGCCGAACTGGGGCTGATGGCGGTGTTCTTCGGCGTGATCCTGGCGGTGCCGGTGGGCATTCTCAGCGCCATCCGTCAGGATACGATCGCGGACTACGTGGCGCGCACGGCGGCGGTCGCCTTCATCTCGCTGCCGTCGTTCTGGGTGGCGACGCTGATCCTCACCTTCCCGTTGATCTGGTTTAAGTGGTCGCCGCCGCTGACGTACGTGGGCTGGTCGCATCCGTTCGCCCACATCACTTTCTACATCGCGCCGGCGATCTGCCTCGCCACCACGCTGGCCGGCGGCGTCATGCGGCTCACACGCACCGCCATGCTGGACGTGGTGCGGCAGGACTACATCCGCACGGCGTGGAGTAAGGGGCTGCGCGAGCGTTCGGTGCTGGTGCGGCATGCGACCAAGAACGCGATGATCCCGGTGGTGACGATCGTGGGCCTGCAGGTGGCGCTGATCTTCGGCGGCACGGTGATTCTGGAGCAGATCTTCCAGGTGCCGGGCGTGGGCCGCTTCTTTTACGATGCGGTGATCAACCGCGACTACCCGGCCTTGCAGGGTGTCGTCTTCTTCATCGCGCTGATCGTCGTCTCGACGAATCTGCTGGTCGATCTGGCCTACGGCCTGCTCGATCCGCGCATTCGCTACGCCTGAGGCAGTCGTGAGTGGGCAGTAGGCAGTAGGGGTCGAGACCGTCGTAGCATCCTCTTCGCTTGTGGAGGGTGCCGTTGAGCAGTCGCAAGTGATGCATCCAGGAGGACCGGCCAGCGTGGCATAGGGCAGCAGCGGCGGCGCCAGCTCGCGCGGCGATCCCCACTGCCTACCGCCCGCTGTCCACACCGATGGCACAGGAATCCACCATTCGGCCCGGACCGGTCGTGGCGCCGCTGGCCGCGGCCGGAAGCGCACGCCATTCGCGGTCAATCTGGACCGACACAGTCATTCGGCTGGTGCGGACGAAGCCGCTCGGCCTGACCGGCGGCATCATCATCCTCGCCTTGATCGTGATGGCCGTGCTGGCGCCGGTGCTTGCGCGCTACCCGCCGGCCGAAATTCACCCGAAGTTCAAGCTGCTCGGCCCTTCAGGAACGTGGTGGCTCGGCACCGATAATCTCGGACGGGATACCTACAGCCGCATCATCTACGGTGCGCGTGTGTCGCTGAAGGTCGGCTTTTTGGCTGTACTGTTCTCGATCGTGCTCGCCACGGCGATCGGCGTGGCGAGCGGGTACTTCGGCGGTGTCGTCGACACCGTCACACAGCGGCTGGTGGACGCGATGATCGCCTTCCCCGGCCTGGTCCTGATCCTGCTGATCGTGGCGATCTGGGGCAACACGCTGAACAACGTGATCCTGGCGCTGGCCTTCTTCGGCATCGCCGGCAACTCGCGCATCATGCGCGGCGCCACGCTGTCGGTGCGCAATCAAACCTACATCGAGGCCGCGCGCTCGATGGGCGCCAGCGATACGCGCATCATCGTGCTGCACATCGTGCCGAATGTGATGGCGACCGTGATCACGCTGGCCACGCTGGGACTTGGCACGGTGATCCTGGCCGAAGCCTCGCTCGGCTTCCTCGGCCTCGGCGTGCCGCCGCCCAACCCGACCTGGGGCAACATGCTCAGCGGCCAGGCGCGGCAGTTCATGACCCAGGCGCCCTGGCTGGCGATCTTCCCCGGCGTGATCCTGAGCCTGGCGATCTTCGGCTTCAACATGCTGGGCGATGCGCTGCGTGATCTGCTTGACCCGCGGCTGCGCGGCGGGCGATAGAGGCCGCGGCCCCCATCCCCCGGCCCCTTCCCCTATTATTGGGGGAAGGGGAGATCCTCTAACGGAGGATTGGGGCTGAAGGCGGAGCCGTCCGATCATCTGTAGGGGTGTAGGGGCGCCCAGAGCGCAGCGCAACCGTCGGAGACTTCACATACTGCGCCCTTCGCGCCCGCGGGCGCGACCAGCCGCGCGCTGGGAACGCCCGCCTGCAGGTCGCCCCTCCTCTTCCATATGCTCGTCAAAACGACGCGGATCTTCCGCCGCCTTGCGTAGGGAAGAGCAGGGAAGGGAGCTTTGAGGGCCGCGCTACCGCGCCCACGTCCCTTTCAACGCCTGGTAGCGTTTGCCGGCGAGAAAGGCGTCCGGCGGGTAGGTCCAGAACTGCGAGACGGCGGGGAGCGTATCGGCTGTACGCACCAGATTGCCCGGCCTGCCGTCCGGCAGTTGCTGCGTCTGCCGCACGTAGATGTCGAACACGCCTTGCTGGTCGTCGTCGAAGGCGAAGGCGCCGCCGCTCGCCGTGCTGGCCAGTTTCACGCCACGCAGCGCGTCGCGCAGGGCCGCGGGGTTGACCGTCGCCTGCGTGCCCGCGGTCAGCAGCGCCACGTCGAGAACCTCGGCCGCCAGATAGCCGTCCGCCGCCGCGATGCCGGCCGGTGCGCCGCCGTAGCTGTCGGCGTATGCTTTGACGAACGCCTGCGTCGCCGGGTCGGCCAGCGCCGCGCTGAACGCCGCCGCACTCACCACGCCCGCCGAGGTCGCGCCCTCCTGCGCGAGCAGTGGCTCATCCACCAGGGCGCCGAGGCCGAGCAGCGGCAGCGCGACGCCGGCATCGCGGTAGGCTTTCAGAAAGCGCGGTGCATCGTCGCCCTCGACGGCGGCGAACACGGCGTCGACGCCGCTTTGATTCAGCATGTGTACCGCAGGCGCCCAGTCGCCGGTGCCGGCGGGCACGTAGTCCTCCTGCGAGATCGTGCCGCCGCAGTCCGTGAAGGAGTGCGCGAAGCCGCCGGCCGCCTCCGTGCCGACGCTGTCGTCCTGCGCAATCAGCGCCACACGTTTGAAGCCGAGCTGCGTGCAGGCGTAGGCGCCGAGCGGCTGCGTCGTCTGGCTGTTCGTGGCCGCCACGCGGAAGAGCCAGTTGCTCTTGTCGCGCTGGGTGAGGTCATCCAGCCCGGCGCCGGCGATGACGGTGGGAAGCTGATGCATATCGACGTAGCCGCGCACGGCCGCGGCCACCGTGTCGGAGGCGACGCCCACGATCGCGGCGGCTTTGTCCTGTTCGGCGAGCGTACGCAGCTTCGCCTGCGCCGTGGCCGGGTTGGAGGCCGTGTCTTCGCCGGCCAGCGTGATCGCGAAGCCGCCCAGCCGGCCGTTGTGCTGGCTCAGATAGAGCTGGAAGCCCTGGCTCAAATCCTTGCCCGCGGCCGCGTCCGCGCCGCTCAGCGGCACGAGCAGGCCGATGGTCAGCGGGCCGTTGTCCACATTCGGCGCTGGCGTGGAGGAGGGACCGCGCACCGGAGCCGGCGTGGTTTCGCCGACGGCCGGAAAGGGCAGCGGCGCGGCCTGCAAACCGCTCGGCGGCGTCGCTCCGCCGATGGCCGGGATCGGCGGCGGCGTCAGCACGGGGCCGCGCACCACCGGCGCGGGAGGGCCCGTGACGACAGGCAGCGGCGGCGGGCTGCCGGGCGCACGCACGGCCGGCGAAGACGGTCCGGCGAAGGGCGATCCGGATGCGCGCGTGGTGGCCGTGGCTTTGCGCTTGTTGCCGCCGCTGCAAGCCAGCGTCAGCAGCGCCGCGCACGCCAGCGCCCAGACGACCGTGCGCCCAAACGCGGCCGGTTTCGTCGCCTGCTCTATTCCCTGCAACCCTGTAACCCGGCAACCCTGCATCCCTGCTCCCCGCTGTGGCGCGGCTGCCGTGCGGCCAGCCGCGCGACGCGGCCCGATCGTACCCCGCGCTGGGCGCTCTGGTCACGGCGGCGCCGAGTCGTAGGCGTGACAGCGGCCTCGTTACACTGCATGCTCCGCCGGTGCGGAAGCAAGCGCAGGCGGGTTCAAGCGCGACCGACGGCCGGAGGACAACCCATCCGCGCGTCCCGCAAGGACACCCCAGCCTCGCCGTCGTCGCACGGTGATGGGAACGCTCCAGAAGTCCCTTCCCGTTTCGGGAAGGGACAGCTTTGCCGTCAGGCAAAGCAGGGTTAGGCGCCCCGCCCGGCCTCGGTCGAGCGTGCTGCCGCCCGTCGTTCTATACTTGCCTGCGGACCGTACCCACCTGCCGGATGAGGCGCGGCCCGCGGCGGAGGCGGGTGTGGCGCTTGCTCCCGGCGACCGGCTCGGGCCGTACGAAATCATCGCGCCCCTCGGCGAAGGCGGCATGGCGAGCGTTTTCCGCGCCCGCCAGCCCAGTCTGGGGCGCGACGTGGCGATCAAGGTCATCGCCGAACGCATGGCGAGCGACGAGGCGTTCCGCGCCCGCTTTCGCCGCGAAGCTGAAGTGCTGGCGCGGCTCGAACACCCCAACATCGTGCCGATCCACGACTACGGCGAAGAGCACGGCGTCGCCTTCATCGTCTACCGCTATGTGCCCGGCGGCACGCTCGCCGGCCTGATCGGCCGTCCGCTGCCGCTGGAGGAGGTCGCGGACTTGCTGGCGCCGGTGGCAGCCGCGCTCGACTTTGCCCATGCCCGCGGCATCGTGCACCGCGACGTGAAGCCGGGCAACATTCTGCTGACGGAAGAGCGCGCGCCGATCGTGGCCGACTTCGGCCTGGCGGCGCTCGAAGAGCCGGAGGCTGCGGCGCGGCTGACGATCTCCGGCTCGATGCTGGGCACACCGGGGTACATGGCGCCCGAGCAGGTGCGCGGCGATCCGGTGGACGGACAGGCCGACCAATACGCACTCGGCATTGTCGCCTACGAGCTGCTCACCGGCCGGCTGCCCTTCACCGCGGACACTGCCTACGCGGCGATGCTCAAGCACGTGCAGGAGCCGCCGCCGCTGCCCTCCGATTACAATCCGGAGATCGCCGCGACCGCCGAAAGCGCGTTGTTGACCGCGTTGGCCAAGAACCCGTGCGAACGCTTCGATACCTGCATCGCGTTCGTGCGGGCGCTGGCCGGCGACGACGAAGCGGCGCGGCGCACCGCCGAGCTGCGGGGCGACCGCCTCAGCGGCAAGGCCGCAACCGGCGCCGCGACGGCCGACCTCTCCGGCCGTCCGCGCACCCCCGCGCCGCCCACGCCGACGGCGTTCGCCCTGCAGCCGACCTGGATGATCGACGCGGAAGCAGGCGGGACCGCACGGCCCGGATCGGCGGCGCCTGCGAGCGGCTCGCTCCCCGCGTCTTCCGATGGGCGGCGCCAGTCCGCTTCCAGCGCCGGCGCTTGCTGGCGCTGGCAGGCGGCGGCGCCGTGGTCGCGCTCGGCGCCGCGGGCGTGGCGGGCGTGCTGCTGACCCGCGGCGGCGGTTCATCCGCTGCCACGCCTGCGAAGCGTGGCGCCAGGACGAACGGGCCGAGGGTCGACACGCTGGCCGGCTCGCCGCAACGCGGCGGGGCTTCGCCGATGGCCCCGCGGCTCAGGCGCAGTTCGACGGTCCGTTCGGCCTCGCCCTCGACGCCGCCGGCGACGTGTACGTGACCGACCTGAACAACCAGCGCATCCGCAAGATCGCGTCCGATGGCACGGTGAGCACGCTCGCCGGCTCGGGAGCTGCCGGGCCGAACGCCGGCGGCTACGCGGACGGCCCCGGCGCACAGGCGCAGTTCAACCTGCCCGCCGGCCTGGCGGTGGATGCGGCCGGGAACGTGTACGTGGCGGACTCCGGCAACCACCGCATTCGCAAGATCGCGCCGAACGGCACGGTGAGCACACTTGCCGGCGACGCGCAACAGGGGCTGGTGAACGGCGTGGGCACGCAGGCGCGCTTCACGAGCCCATGGCGTGTGGCGCTCGCCGCGGGTGGCGTGATCTACGTCGCGGATACCGGCAACGCGGTGATTCGGCGCATCGCTGCCAACGGCGCCGCCGGCAACAACAACGGCCCCGCAAACACGGCGCGCTTTGCCGAACCACGCGGCCTCACCGTCGCCGGCGATGGCACGATCTACATCGCCGACCTCGGCAACAACCTCGTGCGCAAACTCGTCAACGGCTCGGGCGTGTGTGCACCGGCTAGCGCCACCTGCGCATGGCGGCACGGGTGATCCGGGCATGGCCGCGGGCGGCCCGTGTGGCGGCGCGGGTGGCACGGGCGCGGGCCGGCCGCTCGCGCCAGCGGGCGCCAGGGCGCCGCGGCCCGCGCAGGCCGGCGCGGCGGCGCCGCTGGCCGTGGTGGGGGCGCCCGGGACGCGGGTGGGCCGGCGGCAGCCGGGGCGCCCGCTGCGCCCACGGGCCAGCCGTGCGGGCATGGCGCTGCAGACCCGCGGCGTAGCACGCCGGTGCACACACGCCCTAGCGTCCGTTCCAACCTCGGCGCAGTGCGAGCGCGCTCAACACCGCCGACCCGATCGCCGCGGCACCAAGCACGAGTAGATCGCGCCCCACCCCGCGCAGATCCGGATAGAACAACGTCTGGCGCAGTCCATCGATCGCGTAGCTCGTCGGCAGTATCCGCGCGATCGCGGCCAGCCAATCCGGCAAGAATGCTACGGTCGTGAAGCCGCCGCCAAGGAAGAACAGCGCGGTCGCGAGGTTGAGCCCGACGACGGTGAGGACACGGCTGCGGCGCACCAGCGTTCCGAGCAGCACGCCGAGACCCGCGGCCATGACGGCGGTCCCGCCGAGCAACGCGATCAGGGCGGGCCAGTGCGCGGCCGGCGGACGCAACGCCCCGCGCCAGACGCCGCCGAACACGAGCAGCGTCAGCAGGGCAGCGCTGGCAAGCACGCCGGCGCACAGCTTGCCGCCGAGCAGAAAGCCGCGGCGCACCGGCGCCAGCAGGAGAACCTTGATCGTGCGCTCTTCGAACTCGCGCACGCAGAGCAGCGCGGTGCCCAGCAGACCGATGTTGACCGCGGCCAGGATGAGGATCGGCACCACCTGATAGCGCATGAACGACACCGTGGTGAAGCGCAGGTCGTGTTCGTCAACCGCGACGCGATAGGGATTGCCCGTCGCTGTGAGCGCCTGGCCGGCGGTTTCGGGGTGTGCGAGCTGACGTACCGCGGCCTGCAGCAGCGAATCCTTGACGCCGGCCTCTCCGCCCAGCTCCGGCGCGTCGAACTGCGCCACGCTGCGCGTGACCGTGCGTCGCAGGTCATCGGAGAAATCCACATCGATGTTGTTCAGCAGCAGATCGACGTGTGCATCTCCCGTCGCGGCCGCCGCGCCGAAGCCGTCGGGGATACGAATGATTGCTGCCACCTGCAACTGACGCAGCGCGGCCTCGGCCTGTGTCAGTGACATGTCTTTGAGAGCGTACGCCTCCCGATCGCCGCGCACGATCTGGGCCATGCGTTCGGCGTCGAGCCCACGGTCCTCGACAACCAGCGCCACCGGCTGCTTGCTGACGGCCAGCGTCAGCACCGCGACGAGCACGCCCATGCCCAGCGGCGGCACCAGGGCCGCGGCTACGGCCCAGGGCGAGCGCAGCCAGGCGCGCAGATCGTTCATCGCCAGCGCCCAACCGGCGCGAGGCCCGGCCAGCCACCGGCTCATCGCGGCTGCCCCCGGCGTGCCGCCATTCCCGCTGCCAGCAGCCCGGCCGCGGCACAGCCCGCGAGCACGAGCAGATCGACCGACACCGGCTCCGGCGTCACCTGCAGGCCATGAAAGGCGCGCTCCAGCACGCCGATCGCGTAGTACGCCGGCGACAGGTGCGCGATCTGCCAGACGCGCTCGCCGTCGAGGCGGGCCGGTTCCAGGGCGCCGCTGTCGAGATAGAACGGCATGGCGAGCCCAAAGACCAGCGGCACCACCGCCTGCGTGCGACGCACGACCACGCCGAGCAGGCCGCCAAGGCAGGTGAAGATCAGCACGCAGGCGAGCAGCGCGCCCAGAGCCTGCGGCAGGCTGCGCGGCGAAACGTGGTAGCCCAGTACCACGACCACGAAGGTCAGCCCGACCGCAACCGCGGCAACCGTCGCCGCCGCCAGCAGCCGCCCGAGCAGCACGGCTGCCGGCCCAACCGGCGCCAGCCGCCAGAGCTTGTCCACGCGCCCGGCCGCCGGCTCGAAGTCCCGCACCAGCACGAGCGCACCCAGCACGCCGGCGACGACCAGCGCGTCAAGCGCCAGACCGCTGACCACGAGATAGGGGATGTAGTCGGTGTCGTGCGCCAGCAGATCGTGTTCCTCTGCGTGAACATGCACGCCGGACACGCCGATGGCCGTGCCGAAGGCGACGATGGCCGAGGGCAGCGCCCGTTGCACGTCGTCGGTGAGGTCGATATCGACGTTGTCGACATCGACCCTGATCGGCACGATCGCACCGCTGGCCGCGCCATCGCTGAAGCCGGCGGGAATCGTAATCGCGGCCACCAGCCGGCCGTCACGCAAGGCTCGCAGTGCGGCGGCCGCGGACATCGGCTCAAGCCGGAAGGAGTGGTGGGCCTGCTCGAGCGCGCTGACAAACTGCCGGGCGTAGGGTCCGCCGTCCTCGTCGATCAGCGCCGTTGGGGCGTGGCTCCCGGTGAGGCCGAAGAGACTGACGACGACGATGAAGTTCACGACGGCCAGCAGCGTGCAGAGTAGAAAGAGCCGGTCGCGGCCCAGGTGCTGCCACTCGAGCCGAGCGGAGGCCCATGCGACCCGCGCATCACGCATCAGGCCGCCATGTCCGGCGCGATCGCGTGGAAGATCTCCGCCAGGTCCGGCGCGCGGGTTTGAAAACGTTCAAGCGGCACGATCGCCAGCGCCTGACGCACGACGCTCTCGGCCGCGGCCTGCTCGGCGACATAGGCGACAAAGCCGGCAGCCGTACGCTCATGGCGGCGCACGGCGGGGTTGGCGCGCAGGAACGCGGCCAGGCGCTCTTCGTCGGCCGCCGCGCATGACAGCTCCAGCCGCCGGCCGGCACGTGCGATCAACGCCGCCGGCGTGTCGTCGCTGAGCAGCCGGCCATCGTGCAGCATGGCGACGCGGTCACACAGCGCCTCGGCCTCGTCCAGATAGTTCGTGGTGAGCAGTACGGTGCGTCCCTGGGCACGCAGCCCGCGTACGTGCTCCCAGATGGCATGCCGCGCGTCGACATCAATGCCGACCGTCGGTTCGTCGAGGATCAGCAGTTCTGGGTCGTGCAGCAACGCCCGCGCCAGCGCCAACCGGCGCTGCATCCCGCCCGAGAAAGTACGCACCACGTCGTTCGCCCGCTCGGCAAGGCCAACGAGACGCAGCAGCGCGGCGATCCGATCGCGGGCGTGGGGAACGTCGTACAGCGCCGCGGCGAACCGCAGATTCTGGGCGGCGGAGATCTCTGCATACAGCGCGGTCTCTTGCGGCAGCACGCCGATCCGCCGGCGCAACGCATGCGGTCGCCTGGCAGCGTCAAGGCCGAGCATGCTCACGCGCCCGCTGTTCGGCCGCACGAAGCCGCAGAGGACATCGACCAGCGTGGTCTTGCCCGCCCCGTTGGGTCCGACGATGCCCAGCACGGCGCCCCGCTCAGCCTGCAGCGTGAGACCGTTCAGCGCCCGCCGCCGCTTGAACTGGCAGGTCACGTTTTCCAGGCTTACCGCCGGTTCGTGTGCGGCCATACCTGCTCCAGGTCATGCGCATCGCGCCAGCGCGTCACTGCTGGGCCGCGAGCAGCTTTGCATCCTGCTGGTGCGAGATGGCGACGATTTGGTCGGTGCCCGCCGGCTCAGGCCGGGCGAGCTGAATCATCGTGGCGATGTACTTGCCCTGCCGGAAGACGAACACGTAGCCGTTGAGAATGACGTCACCCTGCCGCGCGCCGACGCGGCGCGCCAGGATCTGGTCGCCAATCGACGGCGTTTGCTCGCCGTCGAGCGGGCTGGGATAGAGCGTGTAGCCGATCGCGGGCGTCGATTCGGCCACGACCGAGTTGAAGGCTTTTTCGGCGTGCTGCGCGTCCGAGAAGATGTCGAGGTCGTCCACGACGAGCTGGGCGCCGTCCGAACCGTTCGTACCCGCACTTTGCAGAAAGAGGATGCCCGTGCTGCTCAGCTCGCCGGGCTCGGTAGCCTTTTCGATGAAGTCGCCGGACCGCTGAAAGCCCGGCGGCAGATCGGGCACGCCGAGCATCAGCGCCCGTGCCAGATCCCAGCCGCGATCGACCGCGACCGCGGCCGTGGGCAGTGCGACCGAGCCGGAGGCGGCCGTGCCGTTGGCGGCCGGCTGGCCCGCCGCCGCGGTCGGCAATGCCACCGAGCCGGCTGCTGCCGTTCGCAGCGGTGCAACGGTGCCGCTGCCCGCGGCAACGATCGTTCCCGCCGGCGCCGCGGCCGGGGCCGCGTTGTGGCCGCCGCAGGCCGACAGCAGGATGGTCAACGCGCCGGCGAGCGTACCGAGGGAGATGCCGCGGCGCATGCTTGCCTGCCTCCTGACTCGTAGTGTCGGATCGGAGGCAGGCAACAATCAGGCGCGGCTGCCCAAACTCGTTCCCGTTCGCGGCACTGACAATTCGCTTGACCGCTCGGCAAGAATACAGATAGCATACAGGTATGCGGTACATGGAACTTGCCACCACCTTGCGAGGGCGCATCGGCGCGGGCGCCTATGGCGATGGCGGTGCGATCGAATCGGAAGCCGACCTCGGCCGCGCCTACGGCGTCAGCCGGGTGACGGTGCGCCGCGCGCTCGAAGAGCTGCGCCGCGAAGGACTGCTCAGCAGCCGCAAGGGCGCGGGCTGGTTCGTCGCCTGCGACCCCGTGCGCCAGACGCTGGGGCGCGTCGTGACGATCGAGAGCGCCCTGGCCGAGGCGGGAATCACGCCCAGGCGGCAGGTGCTCGCCTTCGCCTTCGAACGCGCGGATGCCGACGTGGCCGCGGGTCTCGGCCTGCCGCCGGGCAGCGAGGTGCTGCGCGTGCAGCGGCTCAATCTCGCCGGTGAGGAGCCGTTTGCGATCGTGACCGTGTGGACGCCGGCCGATCTTGGCGCCCAGCTCTCGCGCGCTGAAGTGGAGCGTTCGACGTTTTATGATCTGCTGCCGCTGCGCGGCGTCGAACTGGCGAGCGCGACGCAGACGATCGCCGCCGTCGCGGCCACGGCGGCTGAGGCAACGCTGCTGCATGTGCCCGCGGGCACACCGCTGCTCGCCTGCCGGCGCATCACCAGCGATCGAGCCGGCAACGTCGTGCTGCTCTCCGACCATCGCTACCCCGGCCACCGCACGGAGTTCGAGGTCGAGTTTCCGCATCTCTCGGCCGGAACCGAATGGGGGCCATCGGGTATGCGGGTGCTGGCGCCGCGGCGTCCGTCGCGTCAGGATACGGGGTGAAGGCAGCTACGTCCACACGAGCGGCATGAACGGGCGCTCTCCTTTGGGACATGCCGGCGCCGCACGAGGCAGACGCACGACGTCATACGGAGAGTCAGGCAGAGAAAGGACGGATCGGCATGGCAGCCAGCTTCGACCCCTTCGGGGCACGCGCCACACTGCAGCTCGCGGACGGCAGCAGCGTCGGCTACTACCGGCTCGACGCGCTCAAGCAGCGCGGCATCGACAGCCTCGATCGCCTGCCGTATACGGTGCGCATCTTACTGGAGAACGTGCTGCGCCTCTGCGACGGCGCGCTGGTCAAAGAGGACGACGTGCTGGCGCTGGCGCGCTGGCAGCCGGGCAATCAGGACTTTCCCTTCCTGCCCGCGCGCGTGCTCTTGCAGGACTTCACCGGCGTGCCCTGCGTGGTGGATCTCGCGGCGATGCGTTCGGCCGTCGGCCGCATGCGCGGCGACCCGCAGCGCATCAATCCGCTGGTGCCCGTCGATCTGGTGATCGACCACTCGGTGCAGGTCGACCAGTTCGGCTCGGACAGCGCCTTCGCGGCCAACGTCGAGCTGGAGTATGAGCGCAACAAAGAGCGCTACGCGCTGCTGCGCTGGGCGCAGACCGCCTTCAAAAACTTCCGCGCCGTGCCGCCGGACACGGGCATCGTGCACCAGGTCAACCTCGAGTTCCTCGCCACCGTCGTGGTCGAGCGCAAAGAGGATGACGGCACGCCGATCGCCTTCCCGGACACGCTGGTCGGCACCGACTCGCACACGACGATGATCAACGGCCTCGGCGTGCTCGGCTGGGGCGTGGGCGGCATCGAGGCCGAGGCGGTGATGCTCGGCCAGCCGCTCTACCTGCTGATGCCGACGGTCGTGGGCATGCGGCTGACGGGCAAGCTGAAGGAAGGCGTAACCGGCACGGATCTGGTGCTCACCGTGACGCAGCGGCTGCGGGCGCATGGCGTGGTCGGCAAATTTGTCGAGTTCTTCGGGCCGGGCGTCAGCGCCTTGCCGCTGGCGCAGCGAGCCACGATCGCCAACATGGCGCCCGAATATGGCGCCACTGCCGGTCTCTTCCCGGTGGATGATGAGACGCTGCGCTACCTGCGCAGCACCGCCCGGCCCGATCGGGTCGTGGACCTCGTCGAGCGCTACACGAAGGCGCAAGGCTTGTTCCGCACCGACGCGGCGCCCGAGCCGCAGTACAGCGAGTTGCTGGAGCTCGATCTCTCGACGGTCGAGCCGAGTCTGGCCGGACCGAAACGGCCGCAGGACCGGGTGCCGATGCGCGAGTTGAAGGAGAGCTTCCGCGCGGCGTATCCCGGCCTGATGGAGGGTGACGGCGCCCAGGCGACCAACGGTCACGCGGGACCGGGCCATGGCTCCGTGGCGATCGCGGCGATCACGAGCTGCACCAACACCTCGAACCCGGCGCTGCTGATCGGCGCGGGGCTGCTGGCGCGCAACGCGGTCGCGAAGGGACTGGCGGTCAAACCCTGGGTGAAGACGAGCCTGGCGCCCGGCTCGCGCGCCGTCACCGACTACTTGCACGACGCCGGCCTGCTCGACTACCTCAACCAGCTTAACTTCAACCTCGTCGGCTACGGCTGCACCACCTGCATCGGCAACAGCGGCCCGCTGCCGGAGGAGGTCGCCAGCTCGATCACCGAGAACAACCTGACCGTCGCGGCCGTGCTCAGCGGCAACCGCAACTTCGAGGGCCGCATCCATCCGCAGGTCAAGGCGAACTACCTCGCCTCGCCGCCGCTGGTCGTCGCCTACGCACTGGCGGGAACGGTGGACATCGACCTGGATCGCGAGCCGCTGGGCACGGACAGGGACGGTCACGCCGTCTACCTGCGCGACATCTGGCCGAGCGACCGCGAAGTCGCCGAGCAGATCGAACGCTCGGTGCGGCCGCAGCTTTTCGCGCGCAGCTACGGCGACGTGTTCAATGGCGACGAGCACTGGCGCCGTCTGCCCGTGCCCACCGGCGACCAGTACGACTGGGACGCGGAATCGACCTACGTGCAGGAGCCGCCGTTCTTCAGCGACCTCGCCGCTGAGCCCGGCCCAATGAGCGATATTCACGGCGCCCGCGTGCTGGCGATGCTGGCCGACTCGGTGACGACGGACCACATCTCGCCGGCCGGCAACATTCCTCGCACCAGCCCGGCAGGCCAGTATCTGATCGCCCACGACGTGCGGCCGGACGAGTTCAACAGCTACGGCTCACGCCGCGGCAACGACCGCGTGATGGTACGCGGCACCTTCGGCAACATCCGCCTGCGCAACGAGCTGGCGCCGGGCAAAGAAGGCGACTGGACGCAGCACCTGCCCGACGGCGAGGAGCTGCGCATTTACCACGCGGCCGAGCGCTACCGCGAGGAAGGCGTGCCGCTGCTGGTGATCGCCGGCAAGGAGTATGGCACCGGCAGCTCGCGCGACTGGGCGGCGAAGGGCACGCTGCTGCTGGGTGTGAAAGCCGTAATCGCGGAGAGCTTCGAGCGCATCCACCGCAGCAATCTTGTGGGCATGGGCGTGCTGCCGCTGCAGTTCACGGGCGGCCAGACGCGCGAGACGCTGGGCTTGAGCGGCCGCGAGGTCTACGACATCGACGGCATCGCGGAGAATCTGACGCCGGGGAAAGAGGTCAACGTGCGGGCGCTGAAAGCGGACGGCACCGAGATCCGCTTCCGGGCGCTGGTGCGCATCGACAGCCCGGTCGAGGTCGAGTACTACCGTCACGGCGGCATCTTGCAGTACGTGCTGCGGCGGCTGGTTTCCGGGCAGGCGTAATCGGAGTGGCTGCAGATCCACCGCCGGCCGCAGATCTGGCCGGGAGGGCCGAAGTCGTCAGCAGCCGCCACTGGCGGATCGTGCCTGCTGCAGCCTCACCTCACAATTCGTTCGCGAGTGTATCGTGTGAGACGTTGAATACGGGACGGGTTGTGGCACATGGTCACAGGCGTGGCCCTCAGCGGCGGTTGCCCTCCATCGCTGAGTCCCAGATCGGGTCCTCTAAGATGCGCGCGAGCGCTGAGTTCCTGAGCGCAGCAATACTCGTCACGATTGACGAAATGAACAGACGGCTAAGGATGAACTCGCGACGTGTGCTGCCGGCGCACTCCACTGCTCCATGTCAACTCGGAGCGGGGAGGCGCCATTGTCCCTCTTCCCCAGGTCGTGCATATAGATAGTGTCCGTCGGCTCGTACCTCCAGTGTCCTCCCCGAAGGCTCGTATAGCAGCCATTGCACGTCTTCGCTATTATCGTGCCACGTACTCACCTCCAACCGGCCACCGAGGTCGAAGCTAAACGTAGCATGACGCAGATCAGGGGTCACTTGGACATCGGTGATCGCCTGCCCGTCGATATCGTTTGTTGCCGCCAAGGTTTGGCGCCGCGTCGAGTTCGCTGTGGCCCTGCAACGCTCACCTTGGAAGAGTGCCCAATTACATATATAGAGCCACAGTCGCCACTCACCGTATACGGAGACGCGGCGTCGGGCGAATAGCCGTCGCACACGAGCAGACTTGGCCCGCGGCTGCTTGGGCTCTCGTATTTCTAGGTGTGGTTGCCCAAACTCGAACGTCAAGTAGGTGCTATAGCCTTGTTTGACGCCCCAGCAAGGCTTGCCGAACAACGGCGCGAGGGCTAAGTCAATATCCGATGGCATGGACACAGCTAGATAGACCATCCTCTCTGGTAGCTTCGCGTCGATCCTAGCACGCCTCCCGTTACGTCGGCACCACGCATGGTCAGCCAGCATTGGGTGGGGACGGAGGGTTGGGATCACCCTCCGTGGTGCCCAGGATGTCCTCTATGACCTCTCGTAATTCCTCGACGTCGAGACCATGGCCATCGATCTTTTGATCGCTGATTTCTTTGTGGATTCTATCCCTATTCGCCTTCGCTCTCGGATCGTTCGGCCCTTTTCCAGTAACCTCTCTGATCAATTGGTCAATGAGATCCCGCTCAGCTCTCTTGTTATCCCTACCCCCCAACCTTTCTTTGGAAAAGACGACCAGGTCATCAATCGTGACGACCGCGGTGACGGTGAACACCGCAGCTCCGGCAACGATCACAGCACCTACCGCAATGGGAGCCTCTTCCGGCACCAGCACTGCCTCACCAACGACAGCCACAGCCACGATCGCCCCGGATGCACCACTAAGAGTCTATTCATATAAGGGCAGCGCGTTTGAGAGCGATG
>CALFMN010000017.1 GCA_937879875.1 uncultured Chloroflexota bacterium
CCATCTGCTGCTGCACCGCCTTGCCCGTTATCGCTCTTCATAAACACGCTCTAAGGTCCCGAGCGTGGGGTACGCGCTGAACCCCGGGCGCGAGTGGGCGATGAACGCCACGGATGGCTGCTGCGTGCTTGGCAAACTGTTGACAAGCGTCTCGTAGCTCACATTGGGCGGAACATTCCCGTTGGCAACAAACGTCGCAAACTGCGCCCTGGTCAAAAAGTTGACGTGCGTGTAGATCCGCGTGGGATCGATCCCCGCCTGCGCCAATCCGCTCGTCCACAGACCGATGAACTCGGCGACGATGGACGCGACCTCGGCGCCCACGTCCGACGGCGGATGACCAGGGCCGAAGCCACGATTCGTGAGGGCGTGAAAACCCACCCGGTCCATCGTAACCACGTCCTGCCCCATGTGGCTCTCCGAGCCCGCGATGACGCCCGCGAAGAGGTTCTCCTTCCCCTGGGCCTTGAGGATCGCCAGGTGAGCGACGATCTCCGGGCCGATCACGTCACGCGCGCGGCGGGTCACCTCCGCCTGAATCCTGGGCGCGTTGAAGCACATCCTCGCCGGAGGGTGAGCCCAGTCGAGTTTTAGCCCGGTGCTGAGTGTGCCCGAGGGGTCCGTCCACGCCACATTGGCGGGATCTCCGATGAGATCGGTGCGGTTGCTCCAAAACATGGCGTCATCGATGTGGAACCCGACGGCGACGTTCTCGGCGAGGGCGATCGCGAACCCGTCGTCGATTATCTGCCGGGCCTCGGCGTCGGTGTGGTCGAACGAGATCGGACCGAGGTTGAACGCCAGCTTTGCACACCGGCCGCCAGTGACACCGATCGTCGTGACGATATCGTGCGCGACGACGGAGATCTTCGCTTTCGGCGTGTAGACCATGACATGGTCGTACGGGATCGCTGGATCGGGTCCCCCCTCGAAAATCTGGAAGGAGAGGTAGCGAGGTTCGGTCCCCGTGAGCGGCTGCAGGCTTTCGGGGAGTGCCGACGGGGAGTCCACGCCGACGGGTTTGGCGTTGGCGGCGCCCGCCGCAGCAGCGGAAGCAGCGGGGCGTGCCGCCGCCCTGGTTCCAGCGCCGGCGCTGGTGGCCTGCGCTGCCTGAGTGGCGGCGCCATCGGTGGCCTTCGCCGTGTTGTTGGAAGTGCTCGAGCCGCACGCCGCGAGCACGCCCGCGATGATCGGCATCCTCAAACCAACAGAGAGCATGCGTGCCATGCGTGCCATGCGTGCGATGAAGTGCCGCCGCGAGATGCGGCCGGCCTTATACTCCTCCGCCAATTCAGCTACGGTCCAGTCCGCTATACTGCTCCTCTCTACCTGGCGCGCCGAGTGCCCCGCTCGATCTTCGCGGGGCCGGCGCTTCTCGACGCGCAGGGCAGGCGGCGTACCAGATTTGCGCCCGCTCGTCAATCAGAGATCTGCAACCCGAATCCGTGAGTTCATGCATAAACCCTCACGCAGCGGGCGAAGCGGGTGTCGTTCGCCGCTCTCGGGGCGCTGACACTGATCCGTGACCCAGCCTCCTGGCTTCAACTCACGCCGGTGAGCCGCTTTCCCGCCTCCAGCACCTGAGGCACGAGCCGCTCGTCCTGCACCTCGGTGTAGATGCGCATCAGCGGCTCGGTACCGGAGAAGCGGATCAGTAACCAACCGCCGCCGTGCAGGTTGTAGAGATAGCCGTCCAGCCGGCTCGTGCCGATGACCTTTTGGCCAGCCACCTCGCCGGGCGCCGCTTGATCGAGCCGGGCGATGATCGCCTCGCGTTGTGCCGGGTCGAACTGCACGTCGGCGCGGTCGTAATAATGCGGGCCAACCTTCGCATACAGCTCTTGAATGAGCTGCGTCGGCCGCTTGCCCGTGCGTGCCACCAGATCGAGCATGAACAGCCCGGCCAGCACGCCGTCCCGCTCAGGGATGTGGCCGCGGAAGCCGTAGCCGCCGGACTCCTCGCCGCCCAGCAGTGCGTCCACCGCCATCATGCGCGGGCCGATGAACTTGAAGCCGACCGCCGTCTCCTCGACCGGCACGCCGTAGATCTCGCCCAGCCGGTCCACCATGCGTGTCGTGGTCAGCGAGCGGATGATCGGGCCGCGCATGCCGCGCACGTCGAGAAAGTAGTAGGCGAGCAGCGCGAAGACTTGCAATTGGGTCACGAAGGCGCCGTTTTCATCCAGCACGCCGAGGCGGTCGGCGTCGCCGTCGGTTGCCAGACCCAGGTCGAAGACGGCGGTCTGGCTCTCGCTGAACGGGTCGGCGCGCTGCTGCATCACTTCGGTGATCGCGTGCAGGTTGCGGCCGATCGGCTCGGGCGCATGAATACCGGGGAAGCGCGGATTGTACTCGTTGTGCAGCTCGGTGACGCGCACATTGCCGCCAGCGAACAGTTCGGCGAAGCAGTGCTGGCCCGCGCCGTACATCGAATCCACGGCGAGGCGCAGGCCGGACTGCTGCAATCGCGCCAGATCGACCATCCCGCCGATGCGCTTGAGATAGGCCGGCACGAAGTTGGGCCGCTCAAGCAGCCCCTTGCGCCCGGCCTGCTCCAGCGAGAGCCGCGGCGGCTCGCCCGCGGCCAGGATCTCCTCCAGCGGCGCCTCCAGCTTCGCCACAACTTCAGGCGAGGCGGAGCCGGCATAGTCGGGCTTGTACTTGAAGCCGTTCCACTCGGCCGGATTGTGGCTCGACGTAATCACCACGCCGCCGCCGGCGTGCCGCTCGATCACACCGACGGAGCAGGCCGGCGTCGGCGCAAACTGCGCGCCGAGGAAGACCTTGATCCCGGCGGCGGTCACGACTTCGGCCACGGCCTCGGCGAAGCGGTCGGAGCCGAAGCGCGTATCCCAGCCGACCACGAGGCCGCGCTCGGCCAGCCCTTCGGCCTTCAGCAGCCGCGCCACCGAAGCGGCGAGGGCACGCACGTTGCGAAAAGTGAAGTCTTCCGCCATCACGGCGCGCCAGCCGTCCGTGCCGAACTTGATCGGAACCGTCATGCCTCTCTCCGGCGACGAGTGCGTCAGGGCAAGTATAGGCGGCGCCGCGGGGACGGAGCAGTAGCGCCCGAAGTAGCGCCAACCGTGGATGCTACACTGCTGAGAGAGCCCGAACGCGGAGTGAACGATGAGCCGCGAGACAGAGCGTCGCGACTCTGGCGGCCTGGACGAATCGGTGCGCGACGAGGCCTACTGGAAGGCGAAGTTTGTGGCGCCCCGGCCGGAGTTCGACGAGAAAACGCTGCGCTGGCGCGGCGCGAGCCTTGAGGAGCGTGGCCGTGCGCTTGCCGATCTGCTTCGACTGGTCGACGCGATCGGCCGCTACCCGCCGAAGCTCGACACGTTTCCGGGCTTTCCCCGCAGCGCCTGGCACAGACAGACGGGCAATGGCTAGCGGCCGCCGATGCTGACGTTTCCAGAGCGAGTGACGCGAATCGCAGAGGCGCTTTCAGCCGCGCAGATCCCGTTTGCGTTCGGCGGCGCGATCGCGCTGAACTACTACGCGGAACCTCGTGCTACCACCGACATCGATATCAATATCTTCCTGGCGGAAACCGATGGTCTGGTCACGCTGCGCGCCCTGACGCCGCTGGGAGTGGCGATCGATCTCGATGCCGCAGCGCACCGGCTCGCCCGCGACGGACAGATTCGGCTGGCCTGGGGCGTGACACCCGTCGATCTGTTCTTTTCCACGGTGCCGTTTCTCGATTCCGCGGCCACCCGCACTCGTTTCGTGCCATATGAAGAACGGCAAATTCCGATCCTCTCGGCGGAGGATCTGTTCGTTTGCAAAGTGATCTTCAACCGGGCGAAGGACTGGTACGATCTGCGCGTGATGCTTCTCTTGACCGTCAACCGGCTGGACCGAGCATACCTCGACTATTGGCTAGGTGAGATGCTGGGGCAGGACGATCCGCGCATAGTCCGCGCCAACGAGATCTTCATGGAAATGCAGGAGCGACGTTCGCAAGAAACGCCGTGACCAGCCGCGCGGTTACCTCCCGCGCTTCCCAGAAGAAGTTGTGCGCCGCGCCGGGAATCACGGCCAGCCGTGCGCCGGGAATCGCCGCGGCGATCTGCTCCGAGTTTTGCGGCGGCACGAGGCGGTCGCGGTCGCCGGTGATCGCCAGCGTGGGCGCCGCGATCTCGTGCAGGCGGGCACAAACGTCGAAGCGCCGGATCGCCTCCATCTGGCGGCGGAAGACGAAGACCGGCGTCGCGTGCGCCAGCATGCGCGCGGCCATCGCGTCGAGAAACGCCGTCTCGTTCGCGAGTGTCTCCGGCGTGACCATCGCCGCGTAGGTGCGCTGAATCGCCTCGCGCGGCGTCATGCCCCGCTGCGGCAGCAAGAGCTGCACGACCTCAGGCGCCGCCGGAACAGCGTTTGCTCCGCCGCAGTTGGTGCAGCCCAGCACCAGACCGCGCAGCCGCGTTGGATAGGCCAGCGCGAACTCCTGCACGATCATGCCGCCCATCGAGACGCCGAAGACGTGCGCCCGCTCGATCTGCAAGGCGTCGAGCAGGTGCGCGATGTCGTCGGCCAGCGTGCGCAGCTCGATCTCGGCGTCGGCCTTCTCGCTCTGGCCGGTGCCGCGATTATCGGGCACGACCACATCGAAGCGCGCCGCGAGCCGATCGACGAAGGCGTCGTCCCACATCGCGCCGCTGCCGCCGAAGCCCATGATCAGCACCAGCGGTGCGCCCGCGCCCCGGCGCTCGTAGTGCATGGCGATGGCGCCGGCCTGGATGCGGGGCATGAGCAACCTTTCAGCGGATTGGCTCCGGCGGCGCGGCAAACGCTCAGCGGCGCCGGCGGAAGATGCGGAAGATGCGCGGGAAGAAGTCGGCCTGTGCCGGGTGCTCTTCCACCTCGATGCTGACCTTCGAGCCCACTTCCACGACGACGAGCGTGGCGTCGTCGCGGCCGCCGCGCTCCTCGACCAGCGCCAGCACGCGCTCGACCGCCGCCTGCGGTTCGAGCCCTTCGATCATGCCGGCCAGCTCATCGTCATCCACGACGCCGTGCACGCCGTCGCTGCACAGCACGAGCCTGGTCTTGCCGCCGGTGTCCGTCTCGGTCTTCACCTCGGCCTCGACCCGATGGTCCAGCCCCAGCGCCCGCGTGATGATGTTGCGCCGCGGGTTGTGGCGCGCCTCCTCCGGCGTGAGCTTGCCGCTGTCGAGCTGATCCTGCACCCACGAGTGGTCGTGGCTGAGCTGGCGGATCTGGCCGTCCCCGACGACGTAGGCTCGACTGTCGCCGACGTTGGCGACGATGATCTGATCGTCCAGCACGGCGGCGGCGACCACCGTCGTCGCCATGCCGAGCCCCTCGCCCGGCTGCAGTGCGGCCGACTCATGCACACGGCTGTTTGCCTGCCCCACCGCCTCGATCAGGTCGGTCACGGGGCTGCCGGTCTGGGCGGCGAAGTATGCCTGCTCGACGATCTCGACGGCGATGGCGCTGGCGACCTCGCCTTTGCTGTGGCCACCGACGCCATCGGCCACCACGTACAGGTTGCCGTGCGAGGCGCGCAGCAGGGCGCCCTCCGGCTCGGACAGCCGGAAGCTGTCCTCGTTCTCCGGGTGTTTGGGACCCTGGCGGCTGCCGCCGGCGGCGAAACGGCCGGTTTGGATATTAAATCGATGCGCGTCGGTCATCGAAACGGCTGACGCTCCTGTCCAGCGCGACTGCGCACTCACGCTACGGGCGTGACAATCGTGTCGCAAGATCCCGGCCTTGTGCAATCACGTCTATTTTATCCGTGCCGACGCTGTTGGCTACACGCTGTTGGCGCGCTGCGCTACGCTGAAGGCGACAGGGACGGGCGGAGGTGACAGAATGCCAGGCGAGGGGGCGATCCGGCTGACGATCCGCGAACCGTCGGGCGGGGAACGCGAGCTGCAGCTTGACGCCGATGTGATTCGGCTCGGGCGGGCGCGCGACTGCGACGTGCCTCTGGAAAGCGGCTACATTTCGCGCTATCACGCCCGGCTGGAGCGCAGCGGCCGCGCCTGGCAGCTCATCGATGAGGGCAGCAAGAACGGCGTGATCCTCAATGGCCGGCGCGTGTCCCGCAACCATGCGCTCTTTCCGGGGGACTCGATCCGCCTGGGAGACGTCACGCTGACCTTCCAGCTTGCGGAAGCGCAGGATTCAGACCGCACGATCATTTACCCCTTCGCGTCTGCCCGGGCCGAGGCGGACGCTGAGACCACCGCCGATTCCGAGCCGCTGCCGGCTGCTCCGTCCACGATCGAGACGCCGCCACCGCCGCAACCGTCGGATAGTGGAGCAGGTCCGACGGTCTCGGCGCCCCAGGCCGCCCCGCCTGCCGCGCCGCCGCAGCCCGCCAACCTCGACCGGCGCGAAGCGGCCGTATTCACCGCTTTGGCATCATCTGCTCCCGCGAGCGCCGCGGCGCAACGGCTCGGCGATGCGGCCTGGGCCGCCGGCGCCTGGGACAACGCCATGCTCGAGCGGTTGCTGGCGCGGCTGGATCAGAAGCTGCGCGATCAGGCCTGGCAGGGCGTCAGCGCAGACGACGCCGGCGGCTATCAGCTCATCGGTACGGCATCCGCCGGTTGACTCCAGCTTTCGAGCCCGCAGACTGCGCTCAGCGACGGTCTTTCAGCCGCTGAAGGCCCACAGCCGCCAGCAGACCCAGCACGACGAAGGCGGCGAGGATCAGCCAGCGGCTGGTCGCGTCCCCGCGCAAGGCGTCGGCATACGGAAACGTCTCCGGCACCGCCGCCACGGAGAGCACGTGCGTGACGCGCCCGATCGCCTCATGCGTCCAGCGCGTGGCGACAAGTGCGGCCAGCGGCTGCGCCGGACCAAGATCCTGCACCGGCGTGAGGCCGCCCGCGAAGAGGATCTGCGGCACCATCAGCAGCGGTGCGGCGACTGCCGCGCGGTCGGCGTTGGAGACGGCGGCAGAAACGGCCAGCGCCACGGCAACCGAGGCGACGCCGCCCAGCAGCAGCGAGAGAAAGACGCCGTCGACTGGCCCGGCGGGATAGGGAACGCTGACCGTCTGCACGCCATGCACGGCGCGCGGCAGCGTGATCAGCCAGTGGGCCACATGACCAGGAAAGCTGATATGTGCGGCGGTGACGCCGAGCAGCAGGGCGCTCTGCACCACGACCAGCAGCGAGAGCACGAAGAACTTCGAGCCGATGTAGGGTCCGATGCGCAGGTTGATCAGCCGTTCGCGCCGGTAAATCGCGTGTTCCTTCGCAATTTCGCGGATGGCGTTCAGCGTGCCGAGCCAGACGACGACGGCGGCGAGGATGAAGGCGAGCTGTGCCCCCTTCAGCGCCTGGTTGTTGCCGTTCCCGGCTGCGAGGCTGCAGTCGGACGGCAAGGCGGTGGGAGATGTGACGCTGGCGCAGCCCGAGCCGGACACGGCGATCAGCTGCGCGCCGGACGGCACGTTCAGGAGCTGCCCGCTCGTTGGGTCGCGCTGCACGATCTGGGCGCTGGCCCCGTGCACGGCGACGACCGCGACATCTGAAGGCGGCTTGTACACATCGGGCTGGAACAGCGACCAAAGCAGCAGCGCGATGATCGGCGCCTGCAACACCAGCACCAGCAGATACTTCGGGTCGTTCAGAATCGTGTTCGCGTAGCGCCGGCTCAGCACGTTGAACTGGCGTACCGCGCCGATCTGCCGCGGGATTACGCCCGTCGGCAACCGGCTCCTGGCATCCGTCGGCGTCTCCTCAGCAGCCTGCTCCGCCGGCGATGCCAACTCGTCCGTAATCTGCGCCCGATACTGCGGCGAGTCGAGAAAGGTCTGTTCCCATTCCTCCGGCGTGCGCTCGTCGGCCAGCTTCACATAGATCTCTTCGAAGTCTGAGGCATTGAAGTAGGACAGGGCGCCGTCGGGCGTACCGAAATAGGCCATGCGCCCGCCCGCTGCCAGGAAGAGCACTTTGTCGCAGATGGCGATATTGCGGGTCGCGTGCGTCACCAGCAGGATCGTGCGGCCCTGGTCGGCCTGCTGGCGCAGCAGCTCCATCATGCGGCTTTCCGTCGCCGGATCGAGCCCGGCCGTCGGCTCGTCGAGGAAGAAGAGCGGCGGCTTCGTCAGGAGTTCGACGCCGATATTGACACGCTTGCGCTGGCCACCGCTGAGGTTGCCGATCATCGTCTTGCGCTGTTCCTGCAAGCCAAGTTCATCGATGACCTCGGCGACGCGCTGCTTGCGCTGCTTGCGTTTCGTGCCGGCGGGCAGGCGCAGGTCGGCGGCGTAGCGCAGGGCGCGTTCCACCGTCAGCCGCTTGTGGATGATGTCGTCCTGCGGCACGAAGCCGATCTGCGTGCGCAGCAGCCGAAAGTGCTGATAGAGCGGCAGCCCGTTTACCGTAACGCTGCCGCTGGAGGCCGGGCGCACGCCGCTGAGCGCCCCCAGCAACGTGGTCTTGCCCGCGCCGGAAACGCCGACCATTGCCACCAGCTCGTGTGGCGCGGCGATCAGCGAGACGTCATGCAGAATGACGTTTCCGTGGCCGATCTGAGTGCGGAGGTCACGCGCTTCGAGCCGGATTCCCGCGGGAGCGGTATCAGTCTCCGCGGGCGCTGCCTCAGCCGTCTGGTTGGCCGGCGGCAGGTGTTCGGCAGCAGCCTGGCTCCCGTTCGTCGGGGCAGGCACGTCCGGCTGAGTGCCGGATTCGCCGTGCTGCGCGCCTCTGGAGGCCGCTTCCGGCTCCGCGATGGGTGGGGGCGCGTGTCGGAAAGGCAGCTTGAGCATAGCGCCGTCATGATACGGAGAGCGCGGCCCCTGCCGGCATCCTCCGGGCGGGCCAATGAGTGGGAAAGATGGAGTAGTGCGCCGCGGCGCATCAGCGCTCCGCCAGCGCGGGCACGATCTCCCGCGCGACCAGTTCGAGCACGGCGTCGTCGGCCTGGTTGTGGTGCTGCAACATCACGCGCTGCACCCCTTCGGCAGCCAGCGCCTGCAACTGCCCGCGTACCTCGTCCACCGTGCCCACCAGCCAGCCGCGCGCCCGCAGCGTGCTCAGCGTTTCCCCGGCGGCGATCGCCTGCAGCGGCGGCACGGCCTCGCGCAGCGCCGCGCCGCGATGCTCCAGCTCGGTGCGGTCGCGGCCGATCACAAAGGCGCACATCATCGAGCGCCGAATCGTGCGCGGGTCGCGTCCCTCCGCGGCGCAGTGCCGCTCCAGCACCGCGACTTTTGCACGGTAGGCGTCGGGCGAGAGATTGACGGCGTTCCACTCATCGGCGTAGCGGGCGACGATGCGCAGCGTGCGCTTTTCGCCACCGCCGCCGACGATCAGCGGCGGACCGGGGCGCTGCGTGGGCCGCGGGTGCAGCTCGGCGTCCTGCAGCGACCAACGCTCGCCCTCGAGCGAGACCCTCTCGCCGCTCCATAGCGCCTTGATCACGCGGATGCCGTTCTCCAGATCGTCCATCCGCTGCTTCAGCGCCGGGAAAGGGATGCCAAACGCCTCGTGTTCGGGCACGTTCCAGCCCGCACCCACGCCCAATTCCAGCCGGCCGCCGGAGAGCGCATCGACGCCGGCCGCCATGCGGGCCAGCAGCGCGGGATGGCGAAAGGTCATCGAGCAGACGAGCGGGCCGAAGCGCAGCCGCGCGCTTTGCGCCGCCAGGTCGGCGAGTGAGATCCACGTTTCCAATGCGTCGCGCGCGGGCCGGCCCTGCAGCGAGAAGAAGTGATCCGAACGCCAGAGCGACTCGTAGCCGAGCCCTTCGACCAGTTCGGCGAAGTGCCGCCAGCGCTCCCAGCTAACGCCTTCCTGGCCCTCGATCATCACGCCAAAACGCACGCTGCACCCCCACTCGGATGACGCTCGCCGGCACCGGCCCCATTCTCTCGTCTTCCATCTCGTTGCCCCAATAATAGGGGAAGGAGACGACCCGGCACGAAGCGTTCCGGGGTCGGTACGGGTGTCCGGGCGCTGCCGCTCGCGGCGGGCGCTGCGACGGGCGGTTCACGAACTGCCCCTACCGATGTTTGGGAGCCCGACGCCGCCTCGCCCCGCCGCGCAGCGCCCAGCACCGCCGGACCCTGCGCCAGCCTGGCGCCGTCAGCCGCACCGCCCCGCCTGTGGCACGGCTCATGGCACGGCTCAGCCTGCCGTGGTACACGTTGGGGGTAAATCAAAAATCCTGGGAGAAGGAGAGACGAGAGGATGCGGGCTGAATGCCGCGGGCGCGCATCTGCTCGTGCTACGTTGACGGCCACAGCGCCAGGGTGACCCGGCGAGGAGCAGGACGCATGACGGAGACAGCGGCCGAGCCGATCCTTGATATCGCGCGGCTGCGCGCGGAGACGCCGGGCTGCGCGCATGTGCTGCACTTCAACGCGGCGGGCGCGGCGCTGATGCCGCGCCCGGTGCTCGATACGGTCATCGGCCACTTGCGGCGCGAGGCGGAGATCGGCGGCTACGAGGCGCTGGACGAGGCCGAACAGCGGCATGAAGCCGTCTACGGCTCGATCGCGCGGCTGCTCAACGCACGGCTCGATGAGATCGCCCTGATCGAGAACGCCACGCGCGCCTTCGACATGGGCTTCCATGCGCTGCCGCTGCGCAAGGGCGACGTGGTGCTGGTCAGCCACGCGGACTACGCCAGCAACTACATGGCGGCGCTGCGCCGCGTGCGCGAAGACGGCATCGAAGTCCGCGCGGTGCCGAACGACGTGCACGGCCAGATCTCGCTCGACGCGCTGGAGCGGATGCTGGCCGAGCCGCGCGTGCGCGCCGTCTCGCTCACCTGGATTCCGACCAACTCCGGCCTGGTGCAGCCGGCCGCGGAGGTTGGCAAGCGCGCTCGCGCGGCCGGCGTCTGGTACGTGCTGGATGCAACGCAGGCGGCGGGCCAACTGCCGATCGACGTGCAGGCACTCGGCTGCGACCTGCTGGCCGCGACCGGGCGCAAGTTCCTGCGCGGCCCGCGCGGCACCGGCTTGCTCTACGTGCGTCGCGAGCGGCTGGACGAGCTGCACCCGCCCTTCGTCGATCTGCGCGCCGCCACCTGGACCGCGCCGGACAGCTATGCGCTGCGCGACGATGCCCGCCGCTTCGAGAACTGGGAATCGAATGTGGCCGGCATGCTGGGGCTCGGCACCGCCGCGGACTATGCCCTCAGTCTCGGCGTCGAGCGCAGCTGGGCGCGCATTCAGGCGCTTGCGGCACGACTGCGGCGCGGGCTCGCGGCCGTGCGTGGCGTAACGTTGACGGATCCGGGTGAGCTGCTGTGCGGCATCTGCTCGTTCACCGTCGAAGGCCCCCGCCCCGCCGAGTTGAAAGCGGCGCTGGCGGAGATGCAGCCGCGCGTCAACGTCACCACGTCAACCCGCCACAGCACGATGCTCGACATGGACGCGCGCGGCCTGACCGAAGTGGTGCGCGCCTCGCTGCACTACTACAACACTGAGCGCGAGATCGATCGCCTCGTCGCGATCATCGCGGATCTGGCATAGCGGCTGCATTTCCGACAGATGCGACAGGAACCATCGGTCAGGAACCATCGGCGATGAGCACGCTCACTTTTCTGCTCTTGTGCCTGTGTAGTGGTGCGCCTGGCGCTATCGGGGAACCCCGTCCCTCAGCGCGATGCGTGGCGACTTCATCCGTCAGCAGCGCGAGTCGACAGTGTATGGGCGGGTGCTGTATCCGTTGTTTATCGTCGGCCTGCTGCTGGTTGGGTCGGTTTTCATAGGGCTCGTCGATCGCAGCGTCCGCAGCGCCGTCGGCTGGGGGCTGGCTGAGTTTCCCATTCTGGCCGCCATTGCCTTCCTGCCGCGCAGAAGCCGCGATTGAGGAGGCCGTTCAGCTCTGTTGTTCCGCTTCAGAGCCGGGCGGCAGTTCGCCGTTGAGCAGCAGGTGGAGCTGGCGCACATTGGCCGGCGAGTGGCCCGAGTAGTGGTTGTTGACGTAGGCATAGACGCGCTGCACCTTGTCGACCACGCGCTCCTTCAGCACGGCCGCCCAGTCGGTCAGCTCGCGCCGTCGGTCGATCTGCACGTGGTCGACCTGCTCGATCTTGCTGCGCTCACCCAACCAGCGCACGTAGGTGAACGGCGCCGTGACTTCGTAGGTCTTCGGCATGTAAAACAGGTCGACCATGCAGAAGGCGACGCCGCGTTCGGCCAGCAGCGTGTACACGTCCGGCCGCAGCCAGGAGCGATGGCGGAACTCGATGGCGAACTCGAAGCCGGCCGGCAGCGACTCGACGAAGCCGCGCAGCGTGACAAACGTCTGCGCGTCGCGGTGGAACTGGGGTGGCAGTTGCGCAAGGATCGGGCCGAGCTTGGCGCCCAGCGGCTCCATGCTGTGCAGAAAGTGGTGCAGCTCGTCGGCGCTGTTTTCCAGCATCGCCTCGTGCGTGATCGCACGCGGCAGCTTCGCGGCGAAGAGAAAGCCGTCCGGGGTCTTCGCGTCCCAGCCGCGCACCAGCGCCGGTGAGGGTGCACGGTAGAACGTGGTATCCAGCTCGACGGTGTCGAAGCGCCGCGCGTAGCTCTCCAGCCAGTCGCCGCTGCGCGTGCCTTCGGGATAGAACGGCCCCACCCAGTCCTGATAGCTCCAGCCCTGCGTGCCGATACGGTACTCAACCACGTCGCCTCCCCGCCGCGGCGCCGTTCTCCGCGCGGCCCGTTGACGCCGGCTCGGAACGCGGCCAGCGCGGCACCACGGTTACGCGCAGCCCGCCGCTGGCGTTCAGGACCGTGACCTGCGTACGTCGCTGCTTCAGTTCGAACAATAGATCAACGCTGCCGGCGCCCACACGCAGCCCGCGCACCTGTACGCTGTCCAGCCAGTACGGCAGCCGCGGATGCACGATCGACAGCTCGCCGCGCTGCGCGTCGGGGCAGAGGCCCAGCAGCGCCGTGAGCACCGCCGGCACCGCGCCGGCGGCCCACGCCTGCGGCCGGCACGCCACCGGGTAGGGCACCGGCTGCCCTTCCGGCGAGCGCGGCAGCCCGCAGAACAGCTCTGGCAGGCGGTAATACTCCATCGATCGAGCGGTGTCGTAGATCGCGGTGGCCAGCTCGGCCAGCGCCGTCTCCTGACCGTAGCGCTTGAGGCCGAGCGCGATCAGCGCGTTGTCGTGCGGCCAGATCGAGCCGAGATGGTAGCCCATCGGGTTGAACCGTACGGATGCGGCGCTGAGCGTGCGCACGCCCCAGCCGCTGAACATCTCGCGCTGCAGCAGGCGGCCGGCTACCGCGGCCGCGTGTGCCGGGGTGGAGATACCGGCGAAGAGCGTGTGCCCTGCATTTGAGCTGATCGAGCGCACGGGTTGTTTCTCGCCGTCCAGCGCCAGCGCGTAGCACCCTTCTTCCTCGAGCCAGAAGTCGCGGTTGAAGCGCGCCCGCAGCGCCGTCGCGGCGCGCCGTAGCTCGCCCGCCCAGTGCCGGTCACGCAAGGCCTCGGCGACGGGCGCGAGGCCGGCAAGCGCGGCATAGAGATATGCCTGCACCTCGACCAGCGCGATCGCCGGCATGGCGAGCCGGCCATCGGCATGGACGATGGCGTCACCGGAATCCTTCCAGCCCTGGTTCAGCAGGCCGTTCTCAGAATGGCGCTCGTACTCGATGTAGCCATCGCCGTCGCGGTCGCCCCAGAGCCGCACCCACTCCAGCGCTGCCAGCAGGTTGGGCTTGAGGCGCCGCATCAGTGCCGTATCGCCGGTCCAGCGCCAGTACTCGGCGGCCAGCAGCAGGAACAGCGGCGTGGAGTCGATGCTGCCGTAGTAGCGGCCGAACGGCACCTCACCCGTGCGGGACATCTCGCCCGTGCGCAGCTCGTGCAGGATCTTGCCCGGCTCTTCGTCGCGCCACTCGTTGTTGACCTGGCCCTGGTGGCGCGCCAGTTGCAGCAGGGTGTCGCGCGCCAGCCGCGGATTGAAGGCCAGCATCTCCAGCGAGGTGATCAGGCTGTCGCGGCCGAAGAGCGTATCGAACCAGGGCGTGCCGGCGGAGAGGTAGCCGTCCTCGCCGTCGCCGCCGAAGTTCCAGAGCATGCGCAGGTCGTGCAGCGACTGGTCGAGCACGGCGTTGAAGATCTCGTTGCCGGTGAAGAAGCGGGTGCAGTCCTCTCGCCAGCGGCGATACTGCTCGGCCAGGGGCACGCGCGGCCCAGCGCTCGGCGGCGCACCCGTGAGCGCACGAGCCCCCGGCTCGCGCGAATGTTCTTCGGTGCGCACGCTCAGCCTCAGCGTCTGTGCCTCGCGCGGCCCCAGATCGAGGCGGAACGCGGCGGTGCAGCCATGCAGCTGCGCGGGCTCCCGATCAAACGCTACGTCGCTGCACAGCTCGCGGCCGTCCAGTGTGTGATAGGCGAGGCGGAAGCCGCCCTCGATCGGCTGCACCGGCAGGCGCGTGCCCGAGCGCGTGCGTTGTTGGCCGCGCACCTCGAAGATGTCGGCAAAGTCGGCCTCGAAGCGGTAGCGGTACTCCAGCGTGACCGGAAAAGCGTTGAAGTTGGTGACGCGCAAGGTTTCGCGCAGGTCGCCATCGATCAGGCGCTGGCGGCGGATCTCGATCGTCTCGCGTGGCAGGTCACGGCCGTCGCTGCTGATCATCCGCGGATTGGTCAGCACCTGCTCGCAGGCGTAGCCGAGCGCGGCATTGGAGAGCAGCATCACCGGCGGCGCGTTCAGACAGGTGAACTCGTAGGCCGAGAGGAAGCGCGTGTCGCCGCGGTAGAGGCCGAAGCCGGACTCGTTGCCGGCGGGCACATTGCCGTACTTATCGGTCAGCAGAAAGACGCCGTTCTCCCGCACGACCAGCGCATCACGAATATCCTCGATCGCCATCGGCTCCGCTTCGGCGGTGCGGAAGGGGCCGGTGGCCAGATCATCAGCAATGGTTCGCGGCTCGGCTTCGGGCCGGTTTTCATCCGGCATGCAGTGGACTCCGGCCGGGGAGAGTAGCGCGACAACGCATGCCCGCGTCTTCATTGTCGATCAGGCGTGCGCCTCTCGCCAGCAGCCCGCGCGGATGCGCGTGCCGTACACTGCACTCGGCGCCCGTCCTGCACGGCGGCGCCAGGAGGACAGCGTGGTTTCAGCGCTGGACGACTATCTCGTTCATCAGATCCCGGAGCCGGTCGCGCACGTGGGCACCAGCGACCGCAACTTCTTCGACCGCTACTACTTCAACTGCCACACGCTCGACGGTGAGGTGTTTCTCGTCTTCGGCATGGGTCTCTACCCCAACCTCGACGTGATCGACGCCTTCGTGAGCGTGGTCTATCAGGGCAAGCAGCACGTGATCCGCGCCTCGCGCCGGCTGGGCGGCGACCGGCTCAATACCAGCGTTGGCCCGCTCTCGGTCGATGTTGTCGAAGGGCTGAAGCGCATGCGGCTGCGCTGCCAGGCGCACGAGCCCGGCCTCGCCTTCGACATGACTTTCACGGGGGTGCACTTCCCGCACCAGGAGCCGCGCTTTCTGCGCCGCAGCGGCGCGCGCGTGGTGCAGGACTATCTGCGCATGAGCCAGTGCGGCCGCTGGCAGGGCTGGCTGGAGATCGCCGGCCGCCGCTTTGACGTGCGTCCCGAGAGCTGGTGGGGCGCCCGCGACCATTCGTGGGGCGTACGCCCCGTGGGCGAGCCCGTGCCGGCGGGCGCCGCGGCCGTGTCCGCCGGGCCGCCGCAGTTCTTCTGGCAGTGGTCGCCGCAGCAGTACGACGACATCTCGTTGCTCTGCAGCCTGAACGAGTACGCCGACGGCAGCCGCTGGCACCAGTCGGCAACGTTGATCCCGCCTTACGGCAGCGATCGCGCGCCGGAGCAGTGCGAGATCGGACACGCCGAGACGCTGGTTCCGGGTACGCGGCAGTTGCAGGACGTGCGCCTTGAGCTGCGGCGCGGCAACAGCGAGCTGCTGCAGGTCACGGCCACGCCGCTGTCGCTGGTCTACATGTCGGGCATCGGCTACGGGCCGCCCTGGCGTCACGGCGTGTATCAAGGCGAGCTGGCGGTCGAAGGCGAGCTCTGGGATCTGAGCGACGCCGAGACACGCAGGCGAGCCTTCGGCCTGACCGAGACACTGTGCCGCTGGGACATGAACGGCCGGTCGGGCTACGGCGTGTTCGAGTTCCTCTGCATCGGACCGTACGCGCCGCTCGGACTGGAATCCGCGGCGGCTATGGCGCGGTAGCCGCGGCGCGCTCCGGCCGACCCCAGGGCTTTTTCACCCGCGCGGCGACGGCGGCCGCGCGGGGCACCTAACCCTGACCTCGCAGGCGAGGTCTGTCCCTTCCCGAGCCGGGTAAGGGACTCTTCAAGCGAGCCAAAGGTCGCACGAGGGGAGCCAGGTTGGGTGTCCTCGTGGGGAACGCGGGGGCAAGGCCGTCTGCGCCGAGCGAACTACCCCTGCCACCGCATGAGCGCAGGCAGGACGCAATCGGCGTAGCGCGGGCGTCGCCGGGCAGACCATGCTGCCGCACGTCCCGCGAGGACGCCCGGCTCGCCCCCGTCTCAAGCTCTCTGGTACGCTGCACGAGTCCCTTACCCGGCTCGGGAAGGGACAGACCTCGCCTGCGAGGTCAGGGTTAGGTGCCCCGCGCGGCCGTCGCGACGTCGATACGTCCTCCATTCACAAGTCATCGGCTCGGACGGGAGGCAGCCGATACTGATGGAGGCGGCACGCCGCCATGCCACCGCTCTCCGCCACCGAGGCCGCGCTGCAAGCAGCCGTCGCGGCCTGCCGCCTGCTCGACGAAGGCGATGACGACGCCTGGGATAGCTGGCGTATGGACTCGCTCTACCCGCTGGCGAAGCGTAGCGAGGAGGTGTTGCTTGCCGTGCTCGGCCTCTGTCTGTGGACGAGCCCGGACGTACGTGAGCGTCAGGTCGCGGCGATGGTGCTGGGCGACTTGCCGGGTGCCAGTCGGACCATGCTCAGCCGTGCCGGTGATCTACTCCGCGCCAACAAGGACGATGCCGATGACCCGTGGACGCCGGCCGTTGCAGGCGACATTGTGGGACACGCGGCGGCATGGGAAGGGTAGTTCGTGCCAGAGGCGCTGGGCATGCTCACCGCGATGCTGGCCGCTGAGGCGCATCCTTGCGTTATTGGCTCCATCGCCACCGCGCTGGGCCAGCTCCACACGCCGCTCGCCTTCGATCAGCTATACGCCTTGCGAGGGCATCCCGATGCGAGCGTTCGGCTGATGGTCGCGGTCTGGCTGCCGTGGTCCTTCACCGACCCGCCTGAGCCGCACGGTGTGGACGCGCTGCTTGCGCTGATGGAGGACGAGGACAGCGACGTGCGGGACTGGGCGACGATGGCGCTTGGGATACGCCCGGAAATCGACTCCCCGGAAGTACGAGCCGCGCTGGTCGCACGTGTCCGAGACACGGACGAGGAGACGCGCAGCGAGGCGCTGGCGGGGCCGGCGCGGCGGCAGGATGCATGCGTGCTGGAGCCCCTCATCGCCAAGCTTTCCTCGGGACGAGTGGGATGGAACGACCTCGAAGCCGCGGAGGAATTAGCCGATCCGCAGCTCGTGCCGGCTCTAGAAGGTCTTCGCGAGTGGTGGCCGGGCGATAGCGAATATGAACAGGAGCTTCTTGAGCAGACGATTGCGCGCTGCCGTGCGGGTTCGCCGCCAGCGTAGGGCGCCGGGCGCTGCTCGGAAACGTCGCGTCGGGTCAGCGCCCGCCGGCCGGCGTACCGGTAGACAGCAGCAGGTTGGCCTGGCCCTGCG
>CALFMN010000018.1 GCA_937879875.1 uncultured Chloroflexota bacterium
GGGGATGGGGGCCACAAGTGGCCTCACTGCCCCGTGAAGCGCGGCTGGCGGTGCTCCAGGCGGGCCAGCATGCCTTCGCGGGCGTCGGCGCTCTGGCGCGCGGCGGCGGCGAGCGCATCGGCGTCGGCGTGGTCGATGCCGTCGTGGTAGCCCTGGCCGGCGAGCAACATCGCCTTCAGAGCGCGGAGCGAGAGCGGCGCGTTTGCTGCCAGCCGAGCGATCATCGCCTGCGCCTCCGCTTCCAGCCGTTCGGGCGGCGCCACGCGCGCGATCATGCCGAGGGCGTGCATGCGCTCGGCCGGCAGCGGATCGCCGAGCAGCAAGAGTTCGCGCGCCGCCGCCGGTCCGGCCGTGTCCAGCAGCTTCTTCACCAGCGGCCAGTGCAAGGCCAGGCCGAGCTGCGCCAGCGGCATGCCGAAGCGGGCCGCGCTCGAGGCGACGACCAGATCGCAATGCAGCGCCAACTCGTTGCCGCCCGCGATCGCGTCGCCCTGCACCACCGCGACAACGGGCAGCGGATACCGCTCGATCGCCCGCACCGCGCTCTCGATCGATGCCCACTGCCCCGGTCGCTCGCCGGAGACACGCTGGCGCAGGTCCATGCCGGAGCAGAAGGCAGGACCATTGGCGCGAATCACGGCCGCGCGCTCCTGGGGCTCCGGCGTCCGGCTGAACTCGGCGACGATAGCCGCCAGCATGTCACCGTCGAGCGCGTTGCGCTTTTCGGGCCGGTTCAGCGTCAGCGTGCGGATCGCGCCGTCGGACTCGATCAGGACCGTCGACATCCTGCACCTCGTTGCTCGTCGCTCATGCCATCCCCTGCGGATGGCGCTATGATGCGGTGGGATCGCGCCTGGCACGCCAGCGGCGGGCGTCGCGGCGCCGTTCGCGGCGGACATGCCCCTCCGGTTGCCCGCCGGCGCGCAGGGAGGCGTTGCACGATGGCCAGCCCGCTCGCAAACCTCACCGTCCTCGACCTGACCCAGTTCGAAGCCGGCACGTCGTGTACGCAGCTGCTGGCCTGGCTGGGCGCCAACGTGATCAAGATCGAGCATCCCAAACGCGGCGACCCCGGCCGCGGCCTTGGCGCGGACCCGAGCGGCGCGGACGCCTGGTACTTCATCATCCTGAACGCCAACAAGCGCAGCGTCACGCTGAACCTGCGCGACCCGCGCGGCAAAGCGCTGTTTTCCCGCATGGTGCCGAAGGCCGACGTCGTGGTCGAAAACCTCGGCCCCGGCAGCCTCGAACGGCTGGGCATCACCTGGGACTGGCTGAGCGGCCTAAACCCGGCGATCATCTTTGCCCGCGTCAAGGGCTTCGGCACGTACGGCCCGTGGTCGGGCTTCCCCAGCTTCGACATGATCGCGCAGGCTTCGGGCGGCTCGATGAGCGTGACCGGCGAGGCCGACCGCGAGCCGCTGCGCCCCGGCCCGACGATCGGCGACACAGGCACCGGCGTTCACGCCGCGATCGGCATCGCCGCCGCGTATGTTCAGCGGCTGCGCACGGGCAAAGGCCAGCCGGTGGAAGTGGCGATGCAGGACGCCGTCGCCAACTTCGTGCGCGTGCCGATGACCGGCATGTACGCCAGCGGCAGGGCGGTGCAGCGGCGCGGCAGCACCGGCAACCGCCCACCGAACGGCGTCTACCGCTGCAAGGGTGACGGCATCAACGACTACGTCTACATCGGCATTCTCGGCGACGGGCAGTACGCGCGGCTGTGGCAGACGTTGGGCCGGCCGGAGCTGGCCGCCGACCCCGAATACCAGACGCCACAGGGTCGGGCGACGCACGCCGAGGAGATCCACTGCCTCGTCTCTGAGTGGGCGGCGCAGCGCACCAAGTTCGAGGCGATGCACGAGATGGGCTGCGCCGGCGTGCCCGCCAGCGCCGTCTACGGCGGCGAGGACGTCTTCGACGACGCACATCTGCGCGAGCGCGGCACGGTCGTGGACCTCGAACATCCGGCTCGCGGCCGGTTTTCGATGCTCGGCAACCCGATCAAGCTGGCGGACAACGAGACCTGCCTGCGCGTCGCGCCGCTGCTGGGCCAGCACAACGCCGAGGTCTACGGCGAGCTGCTGGGGTTGACGCCTGCCGAGATCGAGCAGTTCGCGGCCGAGGGGGTGCTGTAATGCTCGCGCTGGATGGCATCCGCATCATTGACCTGACGCAGTACGAGGCCGGTACTTCGTGTACGGAGACGCTGGCGTTTCTTGGCGCCGACGTGATCAAGATCGAGCCGCCCGGCCGCGGCGAGCCGGGCCGCACGCTGATCAACGACGGCGCCGAGGCCGACTCGTTCTACTTCCTGCTGCTCAACGCCAGCAAGCGCAGCGTCACGCTGAATCTCAAGAGCGAGCGTGGCCGCGCGATCTTCGACGATCTGCTGCGGCATGGCGATGTCGTGGTCGAGAACTTCGCGCCCGGCGGGCTGGAAAGGCTCGGCTATCCTTGGGAGCGGATTCAGCAGATCAATCCGCGCATCATCTACGCGACGATCAAGGGCTTCGGCACGGTCGGTCCGAGTGCGGGCTATCTCTCCTTCGACCCGGTGGCGCAGGCCGCGGGCGGCGCCATGGCCCGCACCGGCTACGCCGGCGGCGAGCCGATCAAGCCCGGCCCAACCGTGGGCGACACCGGCACCGGCCTGCACGCCGCGCTCGGCATTCTCGGCGCAATCATCCAGCGGGAGACGACGGGCCGCGGGCAGAAGGTCGAGGTGTCGATGCAGGACGCGGTGCTGAACCTGACGCGCGTTGCGCTGCGGCCGTACTACGACGAGCAGGCGCCGCTGCCGCGACGGGGCAACCAGCTCGCGCCGCAAGGGCCGCGCTGGCTCTACCCCTGCAAGCCCGGCGGCCCGAACGACTACGTCTACATTTACGCCAGCACCGACGAGATGTGGGACAGCCTGCTCGACGTCATCGGCCGCGCGGACCTACGCGGCGACGAGCGCTTCACGCGCTCCGGCCGCGCCCGCAACGGCACGATCATCGACGAACTGCTCTCGGCCTGGACGGCAAAGTGGACGAAGTACGAAGCGATGGAGGCGTTGGGCGCGGCCGGCGTGCCCGCCGGCGCCGTGCTGGACACGGCCGAGATGCTCTGCAATCCGCAGTTGCTCGCCCGTGAGACGATTGTGGAGATCGACCATCCGCAGCGCGGCAAGTTCAAGATGGTGGGCAGCGTGCCGAAGCTGCGTGACTCCGCCCCGGTGATCAAACCGGCGCCGCTGCTGGGCCAGCATACGGCCGAGGTCTTTGCCGAACTGCTCGGTATGGGCGCGGATGAAATCGAACGCCTGCGTGCGGATGCCGTGATCTAAGCCGGTGCGCCGCGTGAGATCGCTGGCCGGCGGCTGATGCCGAAGTATCGAGCATACATCCCACATCTGCGCGGCGTCGTAGAGGCAACGACAGCACGATCACGTGCGTCGGGAAGGGAGCCGCGCTATGTCCTGGAGTCCTGGTCTCACCCGCTTGCGTATTGGAGCGCTGATCCTTTTGGCCGTGAGTCTGGCAGTGGTGCCGGCGGTCATGCAGCGGCACCAGGCCAACGCTCAGGCGAGCCCGACGGTGCAGACGCACACCGCCGGCACGCTGGGCACGGTCCTGGTGAGTAACGACGGCAAGACCCTCTACGTTTTCGACAAGGACACACCTGGAACCAGCGCCTGCACCGGCGATTGCTCGACCACCTGGCCGCCGCTCACGCTCGCCTCCGGCGATCCGGTCGCCCCGGCCGGAGTCGGCGGCAAATTTGCCGTGATCACGCGCAGCGACGGCAAGCGGCAGGTGACCTACAACGACCACCCGCTGTACAACTTCGCCGCCGACACCCAGCCAGGCGACACGAAGGGCGAAGGTGTCGGCGGCGTCTGGCACGCGGCAAAGCCGATCGCGGCGGCCGCGGCGCCAGCCGCCCCGGCGTCCGGCGCCGCCGCGGTGAAGGCGATGCCGGCCGCCGGCAACGGCGGTCCGGCGACCGACGCCCGCCGAAATGTTGCCCTGATTCTGGCACTCGTGGTTGGTGCCGGCGTGCTCGCCGCTGCTGGGCTCGGCTTCGCTCGTCGCTCGGCGCAGCCGCGCGGTGGCCAGGAGTAGAGGCGGGCGCGGGTGCGGACATGGGCGGCCGCACCCGCGCAATCCTGCCTGTGTCAGCCTGAGGGCGGGCGGCATTTCGAGGCATGGGTGAGGGTCACAACGCCTGCCCCTGCTACGCTGTAGGCAAGGGAGTATGCACCACAGGAGTGAGCCTTGCCTGCAGCCGAGTTCCGCGATCTGGGTCTCGCCGACGATCTGGTCGAGACGGTTGATGACCTGGGCTACGAGGAGCCCACGCCGGTCCAGCGCCGGGCGATTCCCGTGCTGCTCGCCGGGCGCGACCTGATCGCGCAAGCGCAGACCGGCTCGGGCAAGACGGCCGCGTTCGCCCTGCCCGCCGTGCAGTGCGTCACCGACGACACCAGCGACGTGCAGGTGCTCGTGCTGGCGCCCACGCGCGAGCTGGCCGTGCAGGTCGCGGAGGCGACGCACCGCTTCGGCCGCAAACGCGACGTGCGCGTGGCGCCCGTCTACGGCGGCCAGCCGATCGACCGCCAGTTGCGCGCCCTGCGCTCCGGCGTGCAGATCGTGGTCGGGACGCCGGGCCGGCTGCTCGATCACCTGCGTCGCGGCAGCCTGCGTCTCGATGCCGTGCGCTTCGTCGTGCTCGACGAGGCGGATGAGATGCTCGACATGGGCTTCATCGAGGATATCGAGGAGATCCTGCGGCAAACACCGGAGTCTCGCCAAACGGCGCTCTTCTCTGCCACCATCGCCCCAACGGTGCGCCGCCTCGCCCGGCAGTACATGCGCGATCCGGAAAACGTGGCCATCACGCCGGAAAAGGTGACCGTCCCGCAGATCGAGCAACGCTACGTCGAGGTCAGCCCGCGCACCAAGCTCGACGCGCTCAGCCGCATCCTCGATGTGGAGGCGCCGACCGCGGCGATCGTCTTCTGCCGCACCCGGCGCGAGGTAGACGAGCTGGGTGAGGCGCTGGTGTCCCGCGGCTACGGCGCCGAGGCGATCCACGGCGACCTCAGCCAGACGCAGCGCGACCGCGTGATGGCCCGCTTCCGTTCGGGTCAGGCCGATGTGCTCGTCGCAACAGACGTGGCGGCGCGCGGCCTGGACATCGAAAACGTTTCGCACGTCTTCAACTACGATATCCCCGAGGATCCGGGCGCCTACGTACACCGCATCGGGCGCACGGGTCGCGCCGGGCGCTCAGGCACGGCCGTGACGCTGGTCACGCCGCGCGAGCAACGGCTGTTGCGCGTAATCGAGCGTATGGTCGGACAGAAGATCAAGCCGATGCGCATGCCGACGCTGGCCGACGTGGCCGCGCGGCGCATCGAGCTGCTGCGCGACGGCGTGCGCTCGACGCTGGAGCGGGGCGAACTGGAAGAGTATTTGGTCGCCGTCGAAAGCCTCTCGGAAGAGTTCGATATGGCGGAGATCGCGGCGGCGGCGATGAAGCTGGCGGCCGAGCGCGACGGCTCACGCCCCGTTTCCGCCGCAGAAGCGGATGCTGGCCCGACCGAGCACGGCCGGGCGCGGCTGTTCGTCGAGATCGGCCGCAAGCAGGGGCTGCGGCCGGGCGACCTGGTCGGCGCGATCGCCAACGAGGCGCATGTGCCCGGCGACGCCGTGGGCAGCATCGACATCTACGACCAGTTCACGTTCGTGGAGGTGGACGAGCGCCTGGCGCAACGCATCATCGAGGCGCTGCGCCAGGCGACGATCCGCGGCCAGCGCGTCAAGGTCGACGTGGCGCGGCCGAAAGGGTAGGCAGAGCGTTCGGCCCTCACCCACCCCCGACCCCTCCCTCTCCCAATCCTGGAGAGAGGGAGGGGAGCTTCGTTTCGGGTGGAATGGAGGCCGGGGCAGGATTTTGCGGCCACTTGTGGGCGCATGCCATGCGCCCCTGCAGGTGGCTGGCTTGGCCACGCCTTCAGCCGCGAACCACCGTCCTGAGATCTCCCCTTCCCCTATTATTGGGCTGTCTCTTATACACATCTGACGCTGCCGACGATCTTACGCGTGTAG
>CALFMN010000019.1 GCA_937879875.1 uncultured Chloroflexota bacterium
GCCACACCCGATGCCACCCTCTCACTCATAGGTATCGCACGATGCAAAGGCCCTGTCTATAGCCTCACGGTTCTTGACTTCCTTCTCGGGCAATTCTAGAAGTTCACGTAAACGGCCTTGAATGTTGGCGAGATCCCTGTGGGTAAGACCGTCGATGTGGACCGACATGCCCTCAATGTCCAGTTCCACGATTGGCCTGACCCCGATCAGGAGCAGTCACGATCTTCGGCCTCCGCGATGAGGTTCGCGAGCGGCTCTCCGAGCCCGCGAGCAAGTCGAGCGGCCGCGTCGAGCCCCAGGCGAACCTTTCCTAGTTCGACCGCGCTCACATACGTCCGGTGGACACCTGCTAGGTCGGCCAGGTGCTCTTGGGACAAGCCGTGACGAAGGCGGTGTCCGCGGACAACCTGCCCGAACGCTCGACTCAGACGCGTCACGGCCAAAATGCTGCCAACATGTGGTAGATCGATCTACAGACGAGCGGCTACAATTGCTAATGGAGGCAGCGTTTATATTGCATCCAGGACTGGCCGATCCCCCGGCCACGGGCGTGCCGCGTGGTACAATCGCGCCGCCGGCCAACCCGCCCCGGCCGCGGCAATAAGCAGCACCCCGGTCTTTTCATCTCTTCTCCCGGAGGCAGCAGCGTGACCACCGAAGCGTCCTCGTTCCAGGCCCATCTCACCGCCGAGACCGTGATTGCGCCGTCGCCCGAGTTCGTGGCGCAGGCCAACGCGCCGGACTACGACGCCCTCTACAACCGCGCCGCGCAGAACCCGGAAGCGTACTGGGAGGAGCAGGCGCGGCAGTTCGAGTGGTTCCGGCCCTGGACGAAGGTGCGCGAGATCGACTATCCGTTCGTCAAATGGTTCGTCGGCGCCCAGTGCAACATCACCGTCAACTGCCTCGACCGTCACGCCAACGGCGAACGCAAGAACAAGGTCGCGCTGCTGTTTCTCAGCGAAGACGGCCAGGAGCGGATCTACAGCTACGCCATGCTCAGCCGCCGCGTGCAGCAGGCGGCGAACGCGCTCAAGGCACTCGGCGTGGGCAAGGGCGACCGCGTCTGCATCTACATGCCGCTCACGCCGGAGGGCATTGTCGCCATGCTCGCCTGCGCCCGCATCGGCGCGGTGCATTCGGTCGTCTACGCCGGCCTCGGCCACACGGCGCTGCGCAGCCGCATCGAGGACGCGCGGGCCAAAGTGATTCTCACCGCCGATATCGGCGTGCGCCGCGGCAAGGCCGTGCAGCTCAAGGAGATCGTGGATGAGGCGGTCAAGGGGCTCGACTTCGTGCAGAAGATCGCCGTCTACCGCCGCGCCGAGCCGAAGATCGAGTTGGATTCACAACGCGAGCTGGACTGGAACGAGCTGTGCGACGCGCAGCCCGGCGTCTGCCCGCCGGAAGTGATGGACGCCAACGACCCGCTGTTCATCCTCTACACCTCGGGCACCACGGGCCAGCCGAAGGGCGTGGTCTTCCCGCACGGCGCCTTCGTCGTGGGCGTAACGCCGACCTGGAAGCTCGCCTGCGACATCAAAGAGGACGACGTCTACTGGTGTACGTCGGACATCGGCTGGATCGTCGGCCACTCGATCATGGTCTACGGCCCCTTCGCCAACGGCACGACCTGCATTGTCCGCGAGGGCGCGCCCGACTGGCCGAACCCCGGCGTCGTCTGGTCCGTGGTCGAGAAGTACGGCGTCACCAAGATCTACACCGCGCCCACGGCCGTGCGCATGTTCATGAAGTTCGGCGACGAGTATCCGAACAGCTACGATCTCTCGTCATTGCGCCTCGTCAACTGCGCCGGCGAGCCGCTGAACCCCGAGGCCTGGCAGTGGTTCTACCGCGTGATCGGCAAGGGGCGCGTGCCGCTGGTGGACAACTGGTGGCAGACGGAGACGGCGGCACCGACGATCGGCACCTGGCCCTGCATGGCGAGCAAGCCCGGCCGCGCCGGCAAGCCCTTCCCCGGCATCGTCGCCGACGTGCTGGACCGCCAGGGTAAGCCCGTGGGCGTGAACGAGGGCGGCTTCTTAGTCCTCAAGAGCTTCTGGCCCTATCTGATGAGCACGATCTACGGCGACGAAGATCGCTACCGCCAGTACTACGACACGATCGAGGGTGTCTACACCGCGGGCGACGTGGCGACACGGGACGCCGACGGCTACTACATGGTGCTGGGCCGCGCCGACGACGTGGTGAACGTGGCCGGCCATCGCATCGGCACGGCGGACGTGGAGAGCGCGCTGGTCAGCCACCCGGCGGTGGCCGAGGCGGCGGCGATCGGCAAGCCGGACGTGGTACGCGGCGAGTCGATCAAAGTCTTCGTGACGCTGCGCGTGGGTCAGCAGCCCTCGGACGAGCTGAAGGCGGCGCTGATCCGCCACGTGCGCAACGAAGCCGGCCCGATCGCGGCGCCCAGCGAGCTGGACTTCGTCACGGCGTTGCCGAAGACGCGCAGTGGCAAAATCATGCGCCGCCTGCTCAAGGCCCGCGAACTGGGCCTCGACCCCGGCGACATCACCACGCTGGAGGAGTAGGACGGGGGAGCGTACGGCCGAGGCGCACGCGCTGCCGGGAGAGCATGGCCCGGCCCAATGCGTGGGCGAGCTGCGCCTGTCCCCGACGCGGCCGGCCCTCGCTCCCAGCAAGTTCAAGCGGCCAGGCGATCGCGCCGGAAGCGGCGACGCAGAGCGGCGCGGCATCGAGAGCCGCCGCGCGCAGGCGACGGCCAAGCATCTTCGGCCTCATGCACGGCCTCCGTAATCGCGGCGAATCATCTCGGCCAGGCTGGTCGGCGCGATCGCGGGAAAGCGGTGGAACGTCTCGCCCGCGTCGAAGCGCATGTCGCGGGTATCCATCACCACGCCGGCCTGAATCTGCCGGGCCAGCGACGGCTTCAACCGGCGCAGCAGCACGGCCATCGCTCGCATCATCGCCAGCGGCACATGGCGATGCGTTCCGTGCTTCCCCGTCACGCGCGCGAACGTCTCGGCAAGCTGCAGCAGGCTCAGGTTCTCTGGTCCTCCGACCTCCAGCACCTGGCCACGCAGCGAGGTGTCGCAGGCCGCACGCGCCACGTAGCGAGCCACGTCGTACACGGAGACGAAGTTGATCGGGTTCTCGCCGCGGCCGAAGATCCGCGTCGCGCCGGCGGTGCAGAGCGGCTCGCCGATCAGCTTCACCCACAGCTCCATGAACGCGGTGGGGCGGATGATCGTCCAGCCGAGCCCACTCCGGCGCAGCTCCTGCTCCGCGCGGTACTTCATGCGGAACAGCTCGATCGGATGGTCGGGCGACGCCCCCTGCACCGAGACCAGCACGAACTGCTCGACGCCCGCCGCCCGCGCGGCCTCGATCAGGTTGCGGTTTCCCAGCCAGTCCACGGTTTTCGGGCTCTCCGCGCCGCTGCCGGCAAAACCGTGCACGGCCGAGATTACGACGCGCGCGCCGGCCACGGCCGCGGGCAGCGTGGCCGCGTCGCGCACGTCGCCCGCCAGCAGGGTCACGCCCGCGCAGAGGCGGCCGCGCACCCGCTCCGGCTCGCGGCTGAGCACGCGGACGGCGGCGCCGCGCTCGCGCAGCAGCCGCGCAACCTGCACGCCGAGCAGGCCCGTTCCTCCGGCAACGAGGATCGGGGCACCGGATTCGGCGGATGGTGATGACGAAGCCGTGCTCATACCCGCGCCCCTTCGCCCATGATCTGGCGAATCGCGGCGCTGTTGCCATCGGCGGCCGCCTGCACCGGCTCCATGTAGAGCCGCGCCCACGCGATGCGGTCCTGCTGTACACCCTGGATCGTGACGCCGCGCATCGTCACGGGAACGCCGTCCGGACGCGTTCCGCGCCATTCCCACTCGGACCAGACCGTCTCGCCGTCGATAGTCTCGCGCAGCAATTCGGCGTGCAGGTCGGGCGTCGCGGCGAAGATCTGCGCCCAGTTCTGCTCGACACGGGCCTGTCCCGTGAAGCTGCGGTCGGGATGCACCGGAAACTCCGATTGGTAGTCGGGGGCGAAGCAAGCCACCATCGCTGCCAGGTCGTGGTCGTTGATCGCGCGTTGCAGCCGGGCGGTTGCCGTGCTGCGCGGAGCCTCGGTTTGTGCCGGCATGGCGTTTCTCCTCCTGGACATTGAGCTGTCGCTCGTCGTTGGCTCGTTATCACATTGCGTGATCACATTGAGTGTTGCCCTTGCGGCCATGCAGCGAACAGGCGCGATCCACGCAATCACCCACGCGCTTCCCACATAGTCGGGGCGTATGATCGGACTGGTGCAAGACCGCTACTGCAGCGAGCGAACGAACGGGCACGACGGCGATGGACAGCGACGAGAGCATCGGCCGGCTGCTGCGGCAGTATCGCGCCGTCGCCGGCCTGACACAGGAAGAGCTGGCCGCCCGGGCCGGCGTGAGTGTGCGCGGCCTGAGCGACGTGGAGCGCGGACTGCATCGCGCCCCGCATCCCGAGACGGTGCGGCGGCTGGCCGAGGCGCTGGCGCTGAGTGAGACACAGCGCGCGGCGCTTTATCGCGCCCGCGGCCGGTCAGTGGTCGCCGAGCCGGATGAGGCAGAGACGGCTCGCGGCGCCATCGCACAACACGCGGATCGCAGACGCGCCGGGTTTGCCGCGGGCGCGGCGCTGAGCAGCTTCGTCGGGCGCGGGCCAGAGATCGCAGCGCTGCGCGATCTGCTCGCCGGCTCCCGCCTGCTGACGCTGACCGGGCCGGGCGGGGTCGGCAAGACGCGCCTCGCGCAGCAACTCGCCACCGCCATCGCGGACGGCTTCCCCGATGGCGTCTGGCTGGTTGAGCTGGCCGCGCTGAGTGCGCCCGCACTCCTGATGCCGGCGATCGCCGACGCCCTTGGCATTGCGGAGCAGCGCGGCCGCCCGCTTGAGCAGACGCTGACCGACGCACTCGGCACCCGGCGGTTGCTGTTGATCCTCGACAACTGCGAGCACCTGATCGACGCGGCGGCACGAGCGACCGAGCGGCTGCTGCACCACTGCACTGGCGTGCGGGTGCTCGCCACCAGCCGGGAGCCGCTGGCGATCCCGGGCGAAATCGTCTGGCGCGTGCCGCCGCTGGCCGTTCCAGACGAAGGGGCAGCGCTGATCGCCGACGCTTTGCTCCGAGTGGAGGCGGTGCGCCTCTTTGCCGACCGGGCGCGCGCGGTGCAGCCGGACTTTCGCCTGACCCGCGGCAACGCCGCTTCCATCGCGCAACTCTGCCGCCGGCTCGATGGTCTACCCCTGGCGATCGAGCTGGCCGCTGCCTGGGCGCGGCTGCTCTCGCCGGCGGAGATCGTTGCGCGGCTCGATGAGCGCTTTGAGCTCCTCTCGAACGGCGGCCGCACCGTCGCGCCGCGGCAGCAGACGCTGCGCGCAACGATCGACTGGAGCTACCGCCTGCTTGACGAGCAGGAGCAGCGCCTCTTTGCGCGTCTCGCCGTCTTTGCGGGCGGTTTTACGCTGGCTGCGGTGGAATCCCTCTGCGATGGCTCCGCGACGGCGTTGCGTCTGCTCGCGCGGCTCGTCGACCGCTCGCTGGTTTCCGTCGATGCCTCCAGCGATGCAGACGAGACGCGCTATCGGCTGCTGGAGACCGTACGCGCATACGCCGAGGAGCGGCTGCGCGCGCTGGGCGAAGTCGATGCATGGCGTCGCCGTCACGCGGCCTGGATGCTCGACCTCGTGGAACAGGCGCAGTGTGCCTACCACGGTCCCGAAGAGGGAAGCTGGCTGCAGCGGATCGAGCGCGAGCGCGACAACGTGCGTGCCGCGCTGGCCTGGGCGATCGAGCGCCAGCAAGCAGACACCGCCCTACGTCTGGCCGGGACACTCGGCTGGTTCCACGGCGTGCGCGACGCCTGGGCGGAGGGGCGGACGTGGCTGGAGCAGGCGCTCGCCCTGCCAGGCACGGCCGCGAGCGCCCGCCCGCGTGCGCGAGCGCTCGCCCAGGCGGGTCGCTTCGCCGCCTTCCAGGGCGACATCGCCCAGGCCAGCGCCTGGCTCGACGAGTGCGTGGCGCTGGCAACGATCGGTGGAGACGCAGGCACCGCGCTCGACGCGCAGGGCGTGCGGGCGCTGCTACTGACGCTCACCGGCGCCGCGGACGCAGCAGCACAACTCATGGAGGAGACGCTGACGGGCGCAATCGCGGCGGACGACACCTGGCAGGAGGGCCGCATGCGCTCGCTGCGGGCGCGAGCGGCGCTCTCGCGCGGCGACGTGGCGGCCGCTGCTGTCGAGCTTGAGGCGAGCGCGCGGCTGGCACGCGCCGCGGGCGACGCCTGGAGTCTGGCAATGGCGCTCAGCGATCTGGGCGATCTTGCACGCAGCGTCGGCGCGCACGCACGCGCTCGCCGCCTGTACAGCGAGAGTCTGGCACTCCGCGCCTCGGGGCAGATCGGCGGAACGGCTACGCCGAGCACGTTGCATAACCTCGGCTACGTTGCGCTGGGCGCAGGCGACAGCCTGGAGGCCGCCAGGCATTTTGCCGACGCATACGCTCGTTTTCAGCGGCTCGGCGAACGCCGGGGCATGGCGGAGGCGGTGATCGGCCTGGGTGCGGTCGCGGCCGCCGAGGGGCGGGCGCTCGATGCGCTCACCCTGCTGGCCTCGGGCGATGCGGCGCTCACCTCGCTCGGCGCGCAGATCTGGCCGTGGAACCGCGCCGATTACGACCTCGCCGTCGCCCGAGCGCGGTCAGCCCTGGACGCAACGTCATGCGACGGCGCCTGGACCGCCGGTACACGGCTCTCGCTGGAGCAGGCGTTGCAGCAGGCAGGCTCAGCGCGGGCGTGAACGCGTCTGCCGGATGGTGTATGCAACCGTCGCGCTCCCGCTGCGGATACCGCCATGACCTTGGACTGCGCGGCGAGCAGAGTTCGTGCCCGGCCTGCCGAAGACGCGCAGCGGCAAGATCATGCGCCGCCTGCTCAAGGCCCGCGAGCTGGGCCTCGACCCCGGCGACATCACCACGCTGGAGGAGTAACGCGGCGCCCTCCTGAGATCCCCAGGCCGTCGCCTCGATTCAGCGCGTTGCCGTACACGTCGTACTGATAGCTCACCGCGTTCGTGCCATCGCTCGTCACCTCGGCCAGCACCGAGCCGAGCCCGTCGGTCAGATAATAGTACACCCGGCCGCTGGCGGTGACGCGGGAGGAGAGCCTGCACGCGGGTAGAAAGCGGCAAGATTCGCGAGCGAGCCGAACAGACTGTTATGGGGCAATCGTGCCACCGAGCTGGAGGTCGGTCGGCAGGGCCGAGAGCATGAGCCGGGCACGGTCCCACGTTTTCCCGTGGCGGCTCGACTCGCGATGGAATACCATCAGGAGGCAGACTGCCAGGGTGATATCTATGGCCTACTACATCGCTCGCTCGTATACGCAGCCAGTTCGACGACTGTCAGTGGGTGGTCGGCGGAGTGTTTCCGTGGAACCACTGACTCTACTCGTTGCCGATTCTCTGTCTGGCTTTCCCACGCGGAAGGCGGCTGAAATAGCCGCGCTCGCACGGTATCCTGACAACGCATGGGAGGTCATTAAGGCTAATAGCATTTCTGAGGCAAGAACGTTGCTCGGCAGACAACGACCGCCGCAGGAGTCATAAAGCCTGAGAGACTTGCGAAGGTCTGCTAACGTTACTCAGCTGGAGTGGTCTGGCATTCTCGATACAGCAGCGTCGCTGATGAGTTCCACACGATTGTCACGCCATTTACCTGTATGTCGGGACTCCTCAGATTGTTAAACGTGGCGTCATAGAAACAACCTCCAAGCTGTTCGCCAGGCGGGAGCGGAAAGTCGGCATCGGTGCAAGATCCACTACGAGGCTCACCAGCATCCGGCCATGTGATCTCGCCTCCGCCGAGTTCGCCAGCATGCAAATAAATTGTCTCATCCGGAAAGATCGTGCCACTACCTGGATGAACGTCGACGAGGATATGGAGGCTTTGACCTCTGTCGCAGCCGGGTACGTTCACGACATTTTCGTAACTCAACGTTGAGGCTGGGCGATCTGCAGCCCCTGCCGCATTGGCACTGCCACTCCGCGCCTGCTCGGGTGCACCCTTGCCGATGGCGCCGTCGCCCGAGGAGGCAGCCGGGGGCGGCG
>CALFMN010000020.1 GCA_937879875.1 uncultured Chloroflexota bacterium
TCGTCGGCAGCGTCAGATGTGTATAAGAGACAGCCCCCGGCCCCTTCCCCCAATACCAGGGGAAGGGGAGATCGATAGGCGGAGCGGGGCAGTTTTCACCACTCCCTACTCTCAACTCACCACTCACCGGCGACCGGAGGGAGCCAACCGATGGGTCTGGATTTCGAAGTCCGCGATCGGGTCGCTTATCTGACGCTCAACCGGCCCGAGGCGATGAACGCCATGGACCCGGAGCTGTATAAGGCGCTCTCCGACGCCTGGATCGAGGTGCGCGACAACCCCGAGATCTGGTGCACCGTGATCACGGGCGCCGGCGACCGCGCCTTCACCGCCGGCGCCGACCTGAAGAAGACGATTCCGCGTCAGCCGGAGATGTGGGAGTTCTGGCAGACTCAGGCCGACCAGATCCTCAACCGCGGCCTCGAAGTCTGGAAGCCGGTGATCGCCGCGGTCAACGGCTACTGCCTCGCCGGCGGCATGACGCTGCTCTTCGCCACCGACATCCGCATCGCCGCCGAGCACGCGACCTTCGGTATCAGCGAGGTCAAGCGCGGCATTTTGCCCGGCAACGGCGGCACGCAGCGGGCGCTCAGGCAGCTGCCGTACCCGATCGCCATGGAGCTGCTGCTGATCGGCGACCAGCTCACGGCGCAGCAGGCGCTGCAGTACGGCCTGCTCAACCGCGTGGTGCCGAAAGAAGAGCTGATGCCTACGGCCGAGGTCTACGCGCGCAAGATCGTCGCCAACGCGCCGCTGGCCGTGCGCGCCATCAAAGAGCTGGCCGTGCGCAGCCAATACATGCATCTCGCCGATGGCCTGCGCATGGAGGCCGCGATCCAGCAGGCGCTGCGCCAGACCGACGACGCTAAGGAAGGCCCGCGCGCCTTCGCAGAGAAGCGCCCGGCGAATTGGACCGGCCGCTGATCGCCCGCCGGCAGCGCGGCCGACCGTCCCCCGGCCGCCCATGGGGATGAGCTTTGCTCCCGAGCGACTTCTGGCTATCGCGTGCGGGGACGGAGGTCGGTGGCATCCGTCGCGATCACAGCGCCGGGGCGCCAGTGCCGCCGCCGGACGCGTGCGTGGCGTCCGTGCGACCGCGAGGGCCGACCGGCCGAGCGTGCCGCGGCGCGAGCGCGGTGCGCAGCCACTGGCGCCCGCGGCGCAGCACTGGCAGCAGCGCTGGCTCGGCCACCAAAGCCCGCACGTCGCCTTCCTCGTTCCGCATCTGGTAATACTGCTCGTCCGTCATGGCGATCCTCCCTGCCGCGCCTCTGGGGGCGCGGCGCCGTGCATCTGGTTGGTGCGGAAAGGGGCGGTGGTCGTCGCCCTACGCGAGGCGCAGACGGCGCAGCCCCGCAAGCAGCGCGAAGCCCCGCACACGGCGGACGGGCTGGGCTGCCGCCTGGTCGCGCCGGCGCAGGCGTGCGGCCTCCTCGCGGTAGGCGAGTTTGTAGCCGTCACGATTGACGCGCTCGACCGTCTCGTTGTGCATGCGCAGGGCGGATTCGGCATCCAGAAACGACATCATTGCGGTTCCCTCCGTCTTGCCGGCCAGCGGCTGAGCCGGGCGGCGTTCCCTCGTTACTGTTCCTGCCCGAAGACTACCGGGGGCAGGGCGCCCCGTCTGTGCTGCCGCGAACAGCACGCGTGTCCGCTGCCCGACAGTAAGCTGCGCACTGCGCCCCACACCGGGGCCGCAGGCGGGTATGCTGGCGGCGATGAATACATGGTCGGGTCCGACGCTGCCAACGGGCACGCTGACCTTCCTCTTCACCGACGTGGAGGGCAGCACCCGCCTGTGGGAGTACCACCCGCAGGCGATGCGCCTCGTCATGGCCCGCCACGATGCGCTGCTCACCAGCGTGTTCGAGCAGCACGATGGCGTGGTCGTGCGCCCGCGCGGCGAGGGCGACTCGCTGTTCTGCGTTTTTGTGCGGGCGTCGGATGCCGCGGCCGCCGCGCTGAATGGGCAGCGGGCGCTGCTGGCCGAGGACTGGGGCGAAATCGGCTCGCTGCGCGTGCGCATGGGGCTGCACACGGGCGAAGCCGACCTGCGCGATGGGGACTACTACGGCAGCGCCGTCAACCGCTGCGCCCGCATCCGCGCCGCCGGCCACGGCGGCCAGATCCTGCTCTCCGAGGCGACGGCCCGGCTCGTGCGCGAGGCGCTGCCGGCGGGCGCGGGCCTGCGCGAGTTGGGCCATCACCGCCTGCGCGACCTCGCCGAGCCGGAACGCCTCTACCAGCTCGACGCGCCCGATCTGCCCGCTGCGTTCCCGCCGCTGAAGACGCTCGATGCCCGGCCCAACAACCTGCCGCTCCAACTCACCAGCTTCGTCGGACGCGAGCCGGAACTGACTGCCCTGGCGGCGTTCGTGCCGCAGCACCGGCTGGTGACGCTCACCGGCCCCGGCGGCACCGGCAAGACTCGGCTGGCGCTCCAGGTCGCGGCTGAGTTGCTGGCCGACTTTGCCGATGGTGTGTTCTTCATCGACCTGGCGTCGCTGCAAGACCCCACGCTCGTACCCTCCGCGGTCGCCCAGGCGCTTGGTGTCCAGGGGATCTCGGACACGCCGCTGCGCGCGATCGTGCTCCGTTTTCTCCGCGACAAGCACCTGCTGCTGATCCTCGACAACTATGAGCACCTGCTGGCTGCAGCCGAGTTTGCCGGGGCGCTGCTGCACGCCGCACCCGCCGTGCGCCTGCTCGTGACGAGCCGGGCGCCGCTGCGGGTGACCGGCGAGCGGGAATATGCGGTTGCGCCTTTGCTGGTGCCCGAGGAGGGGATGCGATCGACGGCGGCGCTTGGGCAGAACCCGGCGGTGCAGCTCTTCGTGCTGCGGGCGCAGGCCGTACGGGCCGAATTCACGCTGACCGACGCGAACGCCGCTGCCGTCGCTGCCATCTGCACCCGCCTGGACGGCTTGCCGCTGGCGCTGGAGCTGGCCGCGGCGCGGGTGCGCGCGCTGCCGCCGGAGGCGCTGCTGACCCGGCTCGGGCAGCGGTTGCCGCTCTTGACCGGCGGTGCACGGGATGTGCCGGCGCGGCAGCAGACGCTGCGCGACGCGATCGTCTGGAGCTACGCCCTGCTGGAACCGGCCGAGCAGCGGCTGTTCCGCCGATTGGGCGTGTTTGCCGGCGGCTGCACGCTGGAGCTGGCGGAGGCCGTCTGCAACGCCAACGGCGACCTCGGCGTGGACGTGCTGGATGGCGTCAGCTCGCTGGTGGAGAAGAGCCTGCTGCGCGAAAGCGACGGCCCTGACGGCGAGCCCCGCTACCGCACGCTGGAAACGGTTCGTGAATTCGCGCTCGGAGAGCTTGAGGCCAGCGGCGAAGCGGAGGCCGTGCGGTGTGAGCTTGCCACGCAGATGCTGAAGCTGGCCCGCGGCGCGGCGACCGCGGGCCATTGGACACGGCTTGATGCGGACGTGGACAACGCGCGGGCGGTGCTGGGCTGGTGCGTCGAGCGGACAGAACTGGAGGTCGGCGTACGCCTGTTCTGGGCGCTGCGCTGGTACCTGTATAGTCGCGGGCACGGGACCGAACTGCAGACTTGGCGCCGGCGCTTGCTGGCCGTCCCGGAGGCGGCGCAACCCAACATCTCGCGGGCACGGCTGTTGGCTTTCGTGTTGCGTGACCTGCTCTCCATCGCAGAACAGGAGGAGGCTGCAAACGAGCTCGAGGAAGCCACGGCCCTCAGTCGTGCGTTGGGCGATGTCCACGGTCTTGCTGCGGCGCTGCAATCTCTTGCGTACCTGCGCTCCGCTCAGGGTCGATTTGAGGCGGTAGTGCCGCTGGCTGGAGAAGCGCTCTCGCTCTATCTCGCGGCAGGTGACGCCCAGGAGGCTGCCGCCATGCAGGATTACCTCATCCAGTCAGCTGTCGCCCGCGGCGATAGCGTGGCCGCCGCACGCCTGGTCGCGGCAAATCGAGCGCTCGAGCTGACGAATCGCTCGTTCCTGGGTCTGACGGGAGAGGCACTGCTCGCAGAGGCGCACGGCGACGATGCGCGGGCGCGCCTGTTCCTCGATGAGGCGCTGCGCAAGACGGTCACTGCACAGGGTGAGCACAGCCCTGAAAGGCAGATGCGCCTCGCCCAGTTCGCCCGGGTGGTACTGCGCCAGGGGGACACGCGGGCGGCGGTGGCCGCCTGCGCCGAAAGTCTCGCGGTGCAGCGCCAGGTGGGACCCTCGCGATTTCTTCCGGCGATCTTAACCGTGCTCGCCGGGGCAGCCGAGCGCTATGGCTGGCCCGGCGAGAGCGCGCGACTCCTGGCTGCCGTCGATGCGCAGCGGCGGCAGTTCGCTGCAGAGGTGCCTCGCTTACCGGAGGATCAGCAGGCGGCGGTGGCGCGGGTGCAGGCCGCGCTGGATGCGGCGGCGTTCGCGGCGGCGTGGGCGGAGGGCGAAGCGCTTTCACCCGACGGCGCGATTGAACTCGGGCTCACGGTCGTGGCGCAGTTGCAGTAGCTGCTCGAGGCGGCGACCGACGCCAGCGATTGAGGCGCTGCCGGCCCGACGAGTATGATTCCCACTCAGAATCGGTCGGCAGCCGAGATGGAGCAGGGCACGATGGAGACGCAGGACGTAGACCAGCTTGACCCCAAACAGATCCGCAAATTCGGCGGGCGGCTGTTCGGCATCATCACCGATGGGCTGCTGACCCTGCTGATCGACATCGGTGAGAAAACCGGCCTCTTCGAAGCCGCAGCCAGCGGGCCGGTCACGAGCCAGGAGCTCGCCGACCGCGCGCGGCTGGACGAGCGCTACGTCCGGGAATGGCTGGGCGCGATGGCGACCAGCGGCATCTTTACGTATGAGCCTGGCTCCCAGCGCTATACCTTACCTCCTGCCCATGCCGTCTGCCTGACCGGCGAGACGGCCGCCAATCTCGCTCCCCTTGCCCAGGTTCTCGCCGTGCTCGCCCGGCAGGTGCCGAAGCTGACCGCCAGTTTCCGCAACGGTGGCGGGGTGCCCTACACCGACTATCAGCCGGAGATGGCGGACGTCCTCGATGGTCAATTCCGCCGTTTCTACGATCAGTTTTTGCTGATGAGTCTCCTGCCCGCCGCGCCGGATTTGCCGCCGCGCCTGGAGCAGGGCATCCGCGTGGCCGATATCGGCTGCGGCAACGGCCACTGTGTCAACCTGATCGCCCGCGCTTACCCTCACTCGCAGATCGTCGGCTACGACATCGGCGAGGCAGGGTTGGCCCGCGGACAGGCAGAAGCCGCGGCGTGGGGACTGCAGAACGCCCGCTTTGAACGCCTCGACGTGGCGCAGTTACCGGCCGCACCGGGGTTTGACCTGATCACGGCCTTCGATGTCATTCATGACCAGGTGGACCCGGCCACCGTCCTGCGCCGCGTGCAGCAGGCGCTGACGCCCGGCGGCATCTTCCTCATGCTGGACGTCAAAGCCGCGAGCGCGCTCGAGGAGAATCTCGGCAATCCGGGCGCCCCATACATCTACGCCGTGAGCACGCTGCACTGCATGACCGTCTCCCTCGCCGAGGGGGGCGCTGGCCTGGGCACCGCCTGGGGAATGGAGCGCGCCCGGCAGATGCTGAAGGAAGCAGGCTTCTCGCAGGTCGAGGTCGTCGATACGCCGAATCCGGGGAATTGCATCTATATCTGCCGCTCATAGGTACGCCAGGGCCGTCACACGCGGGGTGGCCCCGCCCAGCAGCTCCCGCTTCCACGGCAGGCGTCCTCAGCCGCCGGCAGGGAGGACAGAGCGACGCTTCATGCAAAGCTGTGGCTGCAATGATAACCGTCTCACGCATCCGGGCTCCGCACGGACTGGGAGTTGTGCCAGGACGAAGCCGGCGCACCGTTCTTCACACTGCCTGGCGGCCAATGGAGTCAGGGCGCAGCAGATTGATCGTGCGCTGACCCGCGGGCGCCCACCGAACAGCCAGCACGTGTCAGACAGGCCGCGGTGAGGTCCGGGCTGTTGAGGGTATTCGATGCGCATCGATCTGCACGTCCACACCACCGCCGGCTCGGCCGACTCCGCGCTGAAGGCGAGCCGTCTCGCCGCGCACGCGCGCGAGGCCGGACTCGACGCGGTCGCCGTCACCGAGCACTTCCGCGTCTGGGACGCGTTCGAGGCGCAGCAGGCGCGAGCGGAAGGCGGGCTGCCGATCCTGCGCGGCGTGGAGTGGAACACCGACCACGGCCACGTGCTCGTCTTCGGCGTCGAGCGCTACGACACCCGTGTGCGCCGCCTCGCAGACCTGCGCGAGTTGGTGACAGCGGCGGGCGGCTTCACGATCAGCGCGCACCCGTTTCGGCACTTCTTCGACCCGCCGCCCGCACGGCGCTGGCTGACCGGCGATGGCCCGGCATCGATGAGCGCCGCCGAGTGCGCCCGCCTGCCGGTCTTCGGCATGGTGGACGAGATCGAGGTCTGGAACGGCAACTGCACGGCGCGGGAGAACGCCTTCGTCGCCGAGGTCGCGGCGCTGCTCGGCAAACGCGGCATCGGCGGCAGCGACGCGCACTACGGCGAAGACCTCGGCCGCTGTCATACCGTCTTTGAACGCGCCATCGACTGCGAGGCGGCGCTGATCGCCGAACTGCGGGCCGGGCGCTTCCACGCCGTTGGCCCGCCGGCCTGAGCGCGTCTATGCTACGTTCGGCGTACCACCCACCGTAGCTCACCAGTCACCCACCCGGAGGCTCCCGCCATGACCGATGCACTCTACGAACTCCGCGAGCGTGGCATCGCCTGGATCACGCTCAACCGGCCGGACACGCTGAACGCGCTCAGCGGGGAGATGCAGGTGTTGCTGGCGCAGGTGCTGGGTGGGGCCGGACGCGACCCGGCGGTGCGGGTGCTCGTGATCATCGGCGCGGGGCGCGGCTTCTGCTCCGGCGGCGACGTGCGCAGCCAGGTGCGCCGCCGCGAGCTGAGCGCCGAAGCCGCCGAGCAGGCCGCGGCCAACGCGGCAAGCGGCGCGCCGCTGCCGGCCAACCTCGAAGCGAACGTGCTGGACTTGCAGGAGCGGCAGGCCGCCGTGTCGCTCGCCATCCGCAACCTGCCGAAGCCAGTGATCGCCAGCGTCAACGGCGCGGCGGCGGGCGCGGGCATGAGCATCGCGCTCGCCTGCGACATCCGTATCGCCTCGGAGAAGGCGCGCTTCACCACGGCGTTTCGCAACGTCGGCCTCTCTGGCGACTACGGCGGCTCCTACTTTCTGACGCGCCTGGCCGGCGACGGCGTGGCGCGCGAACTGTACTTCACGGGCCGCGCGATCGACGCGGAGGAGGCGCTGCGCGTGGGCATCGTCAACCGCGTCGTCGGGCACGACGAACTGGAAGCCGAGACGATGGCGCTGGCGCACACGATCGCCGATGGGCCGGTGGGCGTCTACGCCCGTATGAAGCGCAACCTCAACCTCGCCGCGCACGCCGACCTGCGTACCGTGCTGGAGAGCGAGGCGCTGAACATGATGCTCTCCGGCATCGCACCCGACGCCAGAGAAGCCGGCCGCGCCTTCGTCGAGAAGCGCAAGCCGCAGTTTAGCTGAGGCCGCTCGGCCCCTCTTCCTCCATCGCCAGGCTCAATTGAACGCCATTCGCACCCAGTTCAATCAACCGAATCGACCTCCCGGCAGCACCCCTTCCCCTATTATTGAGGGCACGAGGCATCAACCAGGGGATAGGGGCCGCGTACTGGATGCCCTCAGCAGGAGGACTCGACATGCCCGCCACCTCGCCCGCCAACACGCTCGTCGTCGTGCTGGCCGGCGGCAGCAACAGCCGCTTTCAGCCGCTGCGCGACAAGACGCTGCTGCCGATGCTCGGCCGGCCGCTGCTGGCGCATCACCTGGACGCCCTGGCCGCCGCCGGCTTTCGCGATGTCGTCGTCGTCGCCAACGCGCGCACGGAGCACCGCATCCGCGATCTGCTGCGCGAGTGCAGCCAGGGCGGCGCCGTGGCCGAGTGCGTGGTACAGGAGAGCGCCGCGGGCATGGGCGATGCGGTGCTGACCGCGGCGCGGCGGCTCGGCGCCGCGGCGGAACGACCGTTGCTGATTACGCAGGCGCACGACGTGGTCGAGCCGGCGTTGTTTGTCCGCGTGGCCGAGCGTGTGGCGGCGGCGCAGGAGGGCATCGACGGCTTTATCACCGGCCGGCAGACGAGCGAGTATTTGCCCGTCGGTTATCTCTCGGCCGAGGCGGACGGGCGGCTGCGCGGCATCGTGGAGAAGCCCGGCGCCGGCAACGAGCCGAGCGACCTGATCAACTTCGTGCTGCACTGGCACCGCGACGCGGCGGCATTGTTCGCCGCGCTGCGCGAGCAGTACGCCGGCGCCGGCGCCACGGATGACCACTACGAGCGGGCGCTGGCGACGCTCTTTGCCGAGAAGCGCTACGAGCTGCTGCGCTACGACGGCGACTGGTATCCGATCAAATATCCGTGGCACGTGCTGGATGTGATGGACTTTTATCTGCATCGAAGCGGCGAGGTCATCCAGGCGGCGCCAGACGTGCGCTTGTTCCCGGGCGCCCGCATCGTCGGCCCCGCGTACATCGGGCCGGGCTGCGTGATCGGCAACAATAGTTTGGTGCGCGAGAGTATGATCGGCGCCGGCACGGAGATCGGTTACGGCTGCGAGATCGCCCGCTCCTGGGTGGGCGACGGCGTGCACCTGCACCATACCTATCTCGGCGACAGCGTGGTGGACGACGGCGGCAACTTCGGCTTCGGCACGGTGACGGGCAACTTCCCCTTCTATCCCTCGCCCGTGCGCTCCACGGTCGGCGGCGAGCGGCTGAAGACCGGGCGGGTGAAGTTCGGCGCGATCATCGGCGCCCGCGTGCGCACGGGCATCGGCGTGCTGCTCTACCCAGGCGTCAAAGTGGGCTACGGCGCCTATATCGGGCCGGGCGTGGTCGTGACCGCCGACGTGGAGCCGCGCCGGCTGATCGTGGTGAAGCAAGAGCTGGATGTGCGCGAGAATCCATTCGTGCCGCCGCCGTCGGAAGAAGGTTGAGCCGGCGCATCGCCGCACCGGGGCACCTAACCCTGACTCCGCTGAAGCGAAGTCTGTCCCTTCCCGACACAGGAAGGGACTTCTGGAGCGCTCCAGACACCATGCGACGGCGGCGGGGCTGGAGTGTCCTTGTGGGACAACCGAAGGCAGTGCCTCCCACCCGCCCATTCGTCCTCTAACCAAACCCTTCCCGTGTCGGGAAGGGAGATTTCGCTTCAGCGAAATCGGGGTTAGGTGCCCCGCGCGGCCGCCCACGTTGGTGTATGCAACGCCGCCGGCGCACCGCTACTCCAGGCTCAGGTTCGGCTCGGCCTCCAGGCTGAACGGCGGATACTCGTCCACGAACAGCAACGTGTAGGCCCGCACGCGCGCCGACCAACGCGAGACGCCGACGCTGAACTTGAACATGCCCTCCGGATACTGGCCTGTGAAGAGGATCGCGAACCAGGCGATGATGGTGATGATCCCCTGCGCAATGCCAAGGAAGATCAGCACGATGAAGTGCGGAATCGCCAGGAACCAGCGAAAACCCACGGTGAGGCGGCTGTGCCGTGCGATCGGCTCGACGGCAAGCTGGACGGGATACGGCTGGTCGCCGCTGAAGGGCGGATACGGATCGGTGAACAGCGCCATGTAGGCGTGGACGTTCTGCTCCCAGCGGAACAGCTTCAGGCAAAAGGCCTGCATCCCGCTCGGAAAGACCGCCGTGAACACGATCGCCCACCAGGCGATGAACACGAGTATGCCGAGGACAGCCGACAGCACCCCGCCGCCGAAGAAGTAGCCGGTAAACGCGCCAGTACGCCCACCGAACCGCGAGAAGACATAGTTGAAGCCGATGCCGCCGAACAGGATGAGCTGCGGGATGGCGAGGATCAGCCGGAAGCCGACGGTCCAGCGGTTGTAGCGCTCCGGGCGGGGCACGTCGTACGAAACCGGATAGCCGGCCGAGGTCGAGGGGACGGTCGTCATAGTCCTGCTCCCGCGCGGCGGGCGCCGGCACGCACGACAGCAGCCGGCGCGCTGACCGCATGGTCTTGCATTATTTTGCCACGCCGGGCAAACGCGTTCCGCTCCTCCTTACAGATAGTGTCAAAACCGGCAAGCCAGACGCCGTTGAATGCCCGGGAACCAGACCGCGAGCCGGTTTTGAAACCATGTCATATGGCGCTGCGGCGATGTCGAGAGCGGCCGCTTGACCGCGCGCTTCGCACAACGAAACCCCCTCAGGGAGGGTTGCCTAACTCTTGATATTAGGGCATACTCACTTCACGTAAGGCGTCCAGCCCGAACCGCGGAGCGACCGATGCTCTTCTCCTTCCTCGTCACCGTACGCGAAGGCGTCGAGATGGCGCTGGTGATCACCATCCTGCTCGGTTATCTGCGCTCCACCGGGCAGCGGCGCCACTTCCGCGAGGTCTGGCTGGGCGCGGGCGTGGCCGCCGCGATCTGCCTCGCCATCGGCACGGCGCTGGAGATCGCCTCGCGCGAGCTGGACCAGCAGATCGTCGAGGGCTTCGAGGGCTTCACGATGCTGTTCGCCGTCGTGCTGCTTACGGCGATGGCGTTCTGGATGAAGCGTCAGGCGCGCGGCATCTCCGCGGAACTGCGGGCGCAGGTCGATCAGGCGCTGGGCGCCGGCTCGGTGGCGGCGCTGGTCCTGCTGGCGGCTTCGTCCGTTGGCCGGGAAGGGCTGGAAACCACGCTCTTCCTCTTCGCCGGCTCGACCACGGCCGGCGCGGATCTGAGCTTTGCCCTGGGCGGCGTGCTCGGCTTCGCCGTGGCGGCGTTCATCGGCGCGGGCATCTACCAGGGCAGCTCGCGCATTCCGCTCAAGCCCTTCTTCACCATCTCGGGCGTCGTGGTGATTGTGCTGGCGGCCGGCCTCGCCTCCAACGGCATCGCCCATCTGCACGAATCCGGCCTGTTCTCCAACATCGGCGTGCGGCCCTGGGACACGGATACGCTGATCGCCAGCACCTCGACGCTCGGTCAGTTCCTCAACACGCTGCTGGGCTACGATTCGGCGCCGGCGCTGGCGCAGATCGTGCTCTATTGGACCTATCTGCTGGGCGTGGCGGCGGCGTTCCTCCTCTTGCCGGTGGCGCCACGGCCGCGGCGTCCCGCGGCCAAGCCGGCGATTTCGTCACCGGGTCGATCCTGAAGCAGCGTGCGCTGCACTCGATACTCAAACCGGGCCAGAGGAAGATGTGAATGAACCGGATCATGACGGGGCTGCTGGTGTTTGTTGCCGTTTTTATCCTGCTGGGCACGGCCTGCAGCGGCAGCAGCGGCGGACGCCAGGTCGCAATCACGCAAACGGACGACGGCTGCACGCCGCAAACGGTACGGGCGGCCAGCGGCGAAAAGCTGACGTTCAAGATCCAGAACCAGGGCAAGAAGGACCACGAGTTTGAGGGGATTAACGGCACGAAGGTGCCGGAGGTCGAAGTGCCCGCCGGCCATACGCGCAGTGTCGATTATACCGCGCCGAAGCAGAGCAGCACGCAGCAGATCAAGTGCTACATCCCCAACGGCAGCACTACCATCATCAGCGTGACCGCAGGCGGCTGACCGCCAGCGGCATGCTCGTTTCTCATCCGGCGCTCGCTTTCAGACGTCGCGGAGGCGGTTGACGGCAGAACGACTGTTCTGCTATCACGATCGCAGGACGGCGGCACATGGCCCATTGTGTTGCCATGGGAGCGCAGCCATGCCCGCGACGACTTGCCTTTGTGGTACGGCCATTGAAGCGGTAGACGACGAAGCCCTGTTCGAGGCGCTACGCACCCATGTGCAGGCCGCGCATCTGGGCGTTGCGACCGACGTGCAGATCCGCAACCTGATCGAGGCGCAGCAGCGGCTGGCGCCGCGCCGGGCTCGCGCCGAACGGATCGGTGCGGTCAAAGTACGGCCGATCGGCCCGGCGCTGCTGGCGGACTGGCTGCGCTTCTTTGACCGCGAAGCCTTCACCGACAATCCGATCTGGGCCTCGTGCTACTGTGCCTTCAACCATCTGGCCGTGACGCAGGAGGAGTGGGCGGATCGCAGCGCCGCCGAGAATCGCGCGGAGATGCAGGGCCGCATCGCCTGCGGTGCCCAGCGCGGCTATCTGGCCTACGTTGACGGTGAAACGGCTGGCTGGCTGAACGCCGCACCGCGCCGCGAGCTGCCGCACCTCGCCCGCCTGCCGGCCTTCACCATCGACGACCCGGAGCGCGTCGGCACGATCGCCTGCTTCGTGATCGCACCGCCGTTCCGCCACCACGGCCTTGCCCGTGCGCTGCTCGATGCTGCCTGCGGCGACTTCGCTCGCCTGGGGCTTGCCTTCGCCGAGGGATTCCCCGCGAAGGACCCGCAGAACGATGGCCAGGCCTATCACGGGCCACCGGCGCTCTATCAGGCCGCCGGCTTCGCTGTGCTGGAGGAACGCGGCCCGTACCTGCACATGCGCAAGCCCCTGCGGCAGGGCTGAGGCAGCGACCGCTGTGCCGTCGGCCCTCACCCTCGTGTATGGTCACGGTCCTGTACGCTGGGAACGGGCCGGTGCGCCCGCCCGTCCAGCCGCGCGGCCGTCGCGGCCGGCGCGGCGCTAGGGCGGCGGCCCTGACGCCGGCAGCCGCCCGCACCGCTGCGGGCGCCGGCGCGCCCGCATGGGCCCGGCCGGCGCCGTGGGCAGCGCGGTGCGCACGGACCGCCGCGCCCGCGCCGCGCCCGGCGCCAGCCTCCAGCCGCCCTGGCAGCCCGCGGAGCAGCCGCACAGGACGCCCTGCTGCCCACCCCGGTGCGCCTGGCGCCTGCGCCCATGCGTTGCACGCGGGGCGCAGGCGCCGATCCGGCACGCAGCGTTCCCTCCGGCGCGGTTAACCGAGTTACGGTCATCAACCCTCAGGCCGCGCGGAGGAAGGCCGCGCGCCCGCTGCCCAACGCGCCCCGGGTCTCCAGCCGCTGCCAGCGCGCGCACTGGTAGACCAGCACGGCCGCGAGCACGCAGCGCTGCGCGTTGCGGAGACCACGTGCTGGCACGGGGCTCCGGCCAGCGCCGATCGCTTGGCACTGGCTCTGGACCTGCTCGCTGGTCTGCGAGCGCCGCCGGTGGACGCTGCGCCGTACCGGTGCCCCGGCGTCGCGCTGCGGCCGCGGACCGCGGCGCGGGGCGATCCGGCGCCCGCCCGCGCCCGCGCCGCGATCGGGCAGCGGCGGGTCCTGGCAGGCGCTGGCCCACCCAGGCGCTCGGCGCCGGCACGCGAGCAGGGCGCCGGGCGCGCCGCCGTGCCCAGGGGCGCCGCGCCGGGAAGCTGCCGCCCAGCGTGCGCTGCTGCCGCGGCTGGATCATCGCCGGGGGGCCTGCTCCAGCACGCCGCGCAGAGCGGAGAGCGTGGCCAGCGGGCGCCCGATCAGGATCCCCAGCGCCGTGCGGCCGCGCCGGTCGGCGGAGACGGCGGGATGCCCCGGCCGCGCGGGGCCGGCGCCAGGGGCAGGCGCACCACCAGGGCACGCAGCATGCCACGCGGCGATCCGCTCGCGCCCAGCAGCCGGCCTCCGGCCCAGGTCTGGCAGCCCGCTGAGCGGCGGCGGCCGCGGCGCGGACAGCCGCTGCGCGGCCGCTGCTTGATGACCACGACGCGGTGACCCCGATTCCCTCACGGATCGCGCCACACCGGATCGCCCCTGCTCTCCAGGATTGGGGGAAAGGGGACGGGGGATTGAGGGCCGACTGCCGCGCGCACAACCGCACAATCCCGGGCCAGCATCGCGTCAAAACCCATCGATCGTGCTGGGCCGCGCGTTCACGGCGAAGAGCGCGTCCAGTCGGGGCAGCGCCGCAGGCTTGCGCACGTCGAGCAAACCGGCCGCCGCGGCCCAGCTTGCTGTGCGGTAGCCGTTGTAGAGCACGGCCAGCGTGTTCGCGCCCAGCGCCAGCTCGGCCTCGCCGCCGCGGCGCTCAGCCTGCATGCGCCCGCCTTCGGCCGCGATGCGCCACACGCCGGTGTTCCAGGGACAGTCGCGGTCGGTAAGCTCGACGGTCGCGGCGATCGGCTCGTTCGCCAGGCAGGGCCGCGCAGCAATTGCGGCGGGCAGATCGACGATGCGCAACAGCAGCCGCTCCTGGGCGCGGGTCTCTACGGCGTAGGGATCGGCCAGCAAGCTCCAGAGCGGATCGTCCTCGGCGCCGCTGAGCTGCACCTCCAATGCCCGATCGTGGCGCAACAGCAAGGCGAGCAACTGGCGCCGCGCCGCCGCTGTCCCGGCCACCAGCTCGCGCACCACCAGCCGCGTGCCGCGCTGCGCCGGCCGCAGATCGTGCTCGCGGTAGCCGAGCCAGCCTTCGATCGCGCCCGCGTCGTTCGTCCAGGCGATCAGATCGCGCTGGGCGATGCCGCCCTGCTCTTGAAAGACGACCTCCCGCCACCAGGATTCGGGGCGCTCCAGCAGGCAGTTCTGGCCGACGATGAAACGCCGCCAGACGGCGTCCAGCCGCGGCCAGTCGTCCGGCGTCATGCGCAGGAAACGGCCCGCGTTCGGCGCCGGCTCGCGCAGCATCGCGTGTCGGGCGGCGAAGCTGTGCTGCAACAGCAGCGAGGCTGGCTCCCAGCCGTAACGGCGATAGAGCGGCACGTGCGGCGTGAACAGCGCCGAGAGCGGCTGCCCGCCCTCGCGCATCTGCGCAAGGGCTTGCCGCAGCAGGGCGCCGGTCAGCCCCTGCCGCCGATACTCCGGCAGGCAGGTGACATCGGCGACGCCGCCCATCGCGATCGCCGCGCCGTTGATCCACATCGTGAAGGGGATCACGATCAGGCAGGCGGCAAGCTCGCCCTCCACGAACGCGCCCAGCGTCCAGTCGAGCGGCGGCTGCCAGCCCGGCGCCTCGGGCCGGAAACGGTCGTCGGTAGCGAAGGCGGCGCTGCTGATGAAGGCGCGACGCGCCTGCTCGTCGCCGCGGATCGGCCGCAGCTCGATGCTCAGGGCAAAACCCTCCGGGCGAAGGCGCCGCCGACAGGCTACCATGACGGGCAGGACGGGAGGCAGCGGGTATGACGCAGACGGCCGGACAAAAGCTTCGCATCGGCGTGGTGGGCACGGGCTTCGGCACGGCGGTGCAGATTCCCGGCTTTCAGGCATACCCGCGTACGGAAGTCGTCGCCGTTGTTTCGGCCACCGAGGAGCACGCCCGTGGCGCCGCCGAGCGCTTCGGCATTGCCCGCGCCCTCACCAGCTACGATGCCTTGCTCGAACTCGACGGGCTGGACGCCGTCTCGATCACCTCGCCGCCGGCCACGCACCACGCGATGACCCTCGCCGCGCTGCGCGCCGGCAAGCATGTACTCTGCGAAAAGCCCTTCGCCATGAACCAGGACGAGGCCGAGGAACTGCTGGCCGAGGCGCAGCGCACCGGCCTCGCGGCGATGGTGGACCACGAGTTCCGCTGGGTGCCGGCGCGGGCCTACTTCGGCCAGCTCGTGCGCGATGGCTGGCTGGGCGAGCCGCGCACCGTGACGATCACCCAGTTCGGCGGCGGGCCGGCCTTCGCCCAGCGGCCGTGGAGCTGGTGGTCGGACGCCGAGCAGGGCGGCGGGCTGCTGGGCGCGCTCGGCTCGCACGTGATCGATGCGGTGCGGACCTGGTTCGGCGAGTTCGCCGGCGTCTTCGGCCAGCTTGATACCTGGACCACCGACCGGCGCACCCCCACCGGCAGCTTCCGCCCGGTCACGTCAGACGACGCCTACGCCTTCATGGCACGCTTGCAGAACGGGGCGCTCGTTTCGGCGACGAGCAGCTTCGCGGCGCCGTTCGGCGAGGGGCTGCGTGTGCAGGCGTTTGGCTCCGGCGGCGCACTGACGATCGAGCCGGACGGCAGCGTGCGCGGCGCCCGCGCGAGCGATACAGCCTTGCAGCCGCTGCCGATCCCCGAAGCCTTCCACCGCCGCGACCTGCTGCCCGACGCGAAGGACGAGCGCCTGATGCCGTTCGTGGCGCTGACCGAGCGCTTCTGCCGCTGGGCGCTGGACGGCGAGCCGGCGACGCCCTCGTTCGAGGACGGCGTGCGCAACCAGCGCGTCGCGGACGCCGTCACCCGCTCCGTGCGCGAGGGGCGCTGGGTCGCCGTTTAGCCGTGTCCAGCTACGGCAAGGTTACGGCCCAGGTGCCCGAATCTCCGCCAAGGGGCTGCGTGTAGCGCACGGCGTACGGAGCGCCCGCGACCGGCACTTCGAACACGACCTCGCCTGTCACTTTGTCCTTCGGCGGAATCGTGCCTTCGATCGAGCCATTCAGCTTCTGCCCCACGATCGTCTCGTCGTATTTCCTTGAGTCCTTGTCGAGCATCGACAGCGAGAGCAAGGTTGACAGATTGTACGGCTTATCTGTCGTATTCTCGACGGTGAAGTCGGTGACAACATACTGATCGCCGTCCTTCGGCTTGTCGAAGTCGGTGGGCTGCAAGATCCGTCCGCCATTGAACGTCACGAGCACGTCGCCGAGTTTCACGCTCTGGCCGGCTTGCAGCGGGCTCTTGCCCGGAGCGGCGGCTTTGCTCGCAGCGGGCGCCGCGGACCCGCTGGCGCCTGCTCCGGAACTGGACGAGGAGTTGTTTGTTGTATTGGACGAACCGCTCTTGTTGTTGTTATTCGCGCAGGAACTCGACTCGGCGGTCAGCGTCATGAACGCCGAAGCGAGCAACAGCAGCCCTGCGGCCCTGTACAGAAGTGCATGCGAGTGACGGAGTTGCAAGGGGAATGCCTCCTTGAAAGTCGCTTCGATCATCCGTCTGCACGGCGCAGCGGAGACTGCATCTGGTCTCCGCGCCGACGACCGAAATTCGACACCACGGCGGAGCGCTGTCCGCTCACACCTCCGTCGACCAGAAAGCAACCGTCGCACAAATGATAGATTGAGGCGGTGCCGCGACGCTTTGCGTCGCGGCACCGCCTTTCCCTGTTGAAAGCTCGTTAGGTCAGTTGACTTCCGATCGTTCGGCTGCCGCTGCTCGTGAGCAATCACCAGGAAGCACATCTTGTCGGGCCGTCGCGGCCGTGGGAGCGGTCCAGGTGAAGGCGGCCACATCGTAGCCTTCGCCGGCAAACTCGCCGTGGAACTGGAAGCCGGCCTCAAGGTAGAAGGCGCGCAGCTTCGCGTTCCCCGCCCAGCAGTCGAGCAGGACGGTGCCGCCGCCCAGCACGGCGACGTGACGCCGGACGCCGGCCAGCAGGATATGGCCGAGACGCTGGCCCTGCCGCTCGGGCTCGATCATCAGCTTTTGCAGCCACCAGCGCGGCGCGTGCGAGGACGGCAACTGCAGAGCCACGAAAATCCGCATCAGGTCGGGCGTGACTTGTGCCCACTCCGGTTCCACGAAGACGCTGCCAGGGAGCGGGCCGCCGGCGACATCGGCCACGAGCACATGGGCGTTGCCGGCTGCGACATGCGCGGCAACGGTGTCGCGCGGAATCGGACCGAACTGCTGCAAGCTGCCGCTCGCGGTCAGGTGTTCCTGCACCCGCCGCGACATCGCGACGATCGTGTCCTCGTCGCCGGGCCGTGCGGGCCGAACCTGCATGGTCCCCAGTCCCCTTCGCCATGAATCATGAGGAATGAGGCATGCCTCATGGTAGCGCAGCGGGTGGGGCAGCGTGGGCGCGCCGAACGGCTGCCGCGCTCCGTTCCCGCAGTGTGCCACCGGACCGTCACCGCGCCGCGTCCGTCAGGTCCCGTACCACGATCGCGCCGTTTGCCAGGCTGCCGACAAGCTGCCGCCGGGCGCCGTCCGGACCGTCGATCGTGAGGCTGAGCGAATCGGGCGCGGCGCCAGCGCCGTCGGTCGCCTGTCCGGAGACGGCCCAGCCCTCCTGCCCGAAGTTGCGGCAGAGGGCGATGAATTGCCGCGCATTGGGGCCGATGCTTTGCAGCAGCGGCACCTGCGGGCAGAAGAGGGCCAGCCCCTGCGCCGGGTCGTCGTAGCGGAAAAACCCTTCCAGCGCATCGACGCGGAAGGCGCCGTCCAGATCGCTCACGGTCACACGCCCGGCCTCGAAGGCAAACACCGGCGCGTCGGGCGTGGCGCTGAGCTGGCCGCGCCCGACGATGCCGCCCGCGCACAAGCGGCTCGCCGGCGGCAGTAGCTTCACACACGGCGAGGTGGAGCGACGCACGCTTTCGTCGGCTGCGCATGGCGGCGGCACAAGCAGCGGCATCGAGGGGCCGTTGCTGATCTGCACGGCGTGCGCTTGCGGCGGATCGTCGGCGCGCAGCAGCGTGCGCCAGGCGATGGGCGACGCCGAGGCTGGCGCGGCCGGCGCCGCGGTTGGTGAAGCAGGAGACGCGGCCGTCGCTTCAGGCGAAGGGCTCGACTCGGGCGGTGGGGAAGGCAGCGCCGCATCGCCCACGCTGGGGGTCGCGCCCGCCGGCAGCGGCGGCGGCAGATCTGCCGGCAGCGAGACGATAAATGGCGGCAGACCGCCGCAGTCGGGCGGCGCAAGACTCTGCGGCGCGGCCAGCAGCAGCCGCGCGAGGCCAAGCGCCAGCAGCGCCAGCAGCGCGCCGCCGAACGAGAGATAGCCTCGTGCACCGTTCAGGTCGTTGCCTCTGCCTGTCATCACTGCACCCGAACCGCCTGCCATGCCCGCTCTGATTGTCGGAAACCCCGCCGTCTTCGTGCCAGTCCGCGATATCCGCCGAGCGCTATCCGCTACGGCGCGCAAACGTTCGATGATGCGCTGCAAGATGCCTCCAACTGCGATATGAAGAACTTCTATCAATTGACGCTGCCACCTTGCCAACAGGCGAGGCGCGTCTATACTCCTTTCACCAGCCCGCTGGCGTAATCGTTTACGCATCGATATCGCGCGCCATGTTCGCGAGCGGCGCCGCCCCCCTGAAAGCAGCTCCGGCCCGAGTCTTCGCCGCAGCGCCCCGAACGCAGCGCAGGAGGGCAGCATGGACGGCTTCGCAGGCGAATCCTACTGGTTGCGGTCGGCACGGAGGGCGCTGTCACGCCGGCGGCTGCTGCAGGGCGGGGCGGCGCTCACCGGGGTAGCTGCGCTCGGCCTGGCCGGGTGCGGCAGCGGCAAAAACAACAACACGGCCGGCAAAGCTGCCGCCCCCGCGTCGAGCGCGGCCGCGCCGCCGTCGGCCTCCAGCGCTGCGGCCGCGAGCCCGGCCGCTTCGACGCCTGCGGCAGGCGCCGCGGCGGCAACGGTGCCCGCTGCTCAGGCGAGCCTCAAGACGGGCGGCGTGATTCAGGGCTATATCACGGGCACAGGCAACCTGGATCCGGTCGAAAATACGACCTACCGCTCGCAGTACTTTGCGGGCTTCCACTACGCCAGGCTGTTTCGCTTCGAGACGGGGCCGAACCCGAAAACAAGCCTCTCACGCAACACCGTGCCGGACCTGGTGGAGAAATACGAGGTGACCGCGGACGGCCTGCAGTACACGCTGCACCTGCGCCAGGGCGTGAATTTCCACCCGCCGCTGAGCCGGCCGCTCGTTGCGGCCGACGTGCAGGCGAACTGGGACTACTTCAACACCAATCCGAAAAACACCAACAACACCGTCTTCAAGCCGATCGTGGACAGCCTCACAGCGCCCGACGACAAGACGCTGGTCTTCAAGCTCAAGGCGCCGTACGTGCCGTTCTTGAACAAGCTCGCAAACCCGCAGTACATCTGGATCGTGTCGAAGGACGCGGTGGATCGGAAGATCGACCCGGCGCAGCAGGCGCCGGGCACGGGGCCGTGGATCTTCCAGGGCATCAGCGCCACGGCGATTAGCTGGAAGAAGAACCCGGACTACTGGAACAAGGGCATCCCGTACGCCGACGGCGCGGTGCTCAACATCATCCCCGACCTCTCAACGCAGGAGGCGCAGTTCCAGGCCGGCAAGCTCGACGTCTACGAACGCTCGGCCGCGGCTGACTACGACGACCTCAAGAAGGCGAACCCGAAGGCGAACGTGGTGGAATACACACCGAACGGGATGGCCTTCCTCTTCTTTCATGACGTGACCGCCGCCGACAGCGTGTTCAAAGACGTGCGCGTGCGCCGCGCCGCCTCGCTGGCGCTCGACCGCCAGGGGCTGATCGATTCGGCCTACAACGGCCGCGGCGTGTGGGCGAACCTGACCAACGCCGGGCTTGGCAAGTGGTATCTCGACCCGCGGAGCAAAGACCAGGGCGACTCGGCGCAGTGGTTCAAGCACGACCCGCAGCAGGCGAAGCAGCTCTTGACCGCGGCCGGCGCGCTCGGCACCGAGTTCAAGTTCTTTTATCCCAACAACGCCTACGGCGACATCTTCAACGCCTACGCCGATGCCGCCCGCGGCATGTTGGCGGATGCGGGTTTAAAGTTCAACCGGTGACCGTCGATTACCTCAAGGATTGGATCGACACGACGCACGGCTACTGGGCCACGGGCTCGTTGCCAGTGGATAGCATCGGCCACGGTCTGCAGACGCCGTTCACCGACCCGGACGACTTCCTCACCGGCATGCTGACCAAAGACGGCAACCGCAACCACTCCCGCGTGGACGACCCAGACCTGGCGGCGCTGGTGCGAAAGCAGCAGCTTGAAGTAGATCAGGATAAGCGGTTGCAATTGGTCTGGGACGTGGTGCGGGCGGCCGACGACAAGATGTACATCGTGCCGATCCATTACACCAAGTACTACAATTTCACCCAGGCCGCGGTGCAAAACTACTGGGTGGCCGATGACTACGACTTCGGCAGTGAGGCGTGGGCGTACGTGTCCCTGAACAAGACGTAGATTTGCAGAACGGAGGTAACGGGCGATCGCGGCCGGCCCCGGCCCGAGCGCCTCCACGATGACGCGCTATTTCGTCCGCCGGGTTCTGCTCCTGATTCCCACGATGATCGGGGTGACGTTCCTCGTCTTCCTGCTCGTACGCATTATTCCGGGCGGCGCGGCCGCGGCCCTGCTCGGCGAAGGCGCGACGAAACAGCAGGTGGCGCAGGTCAAGCACCAGCTCGGCCTCGATCAGCCGCTCGTTACCCAGTACTTCAAGTGGATCGGCAGCGTGCTGCAGGGCGACCTCGGCCGCTCGGTGCAGACGCACAACCTGATCCGGCACGACATCAGCACGCGCATCGGCTGGACCTTCGAGCTGGGCCTCTTCGCCTTGCTCTTCTCGCTGCTGATCGCGCTGCCCGTCGGCATTCTCGCGGCGATCAAGCAGGACACGCTGCTGGATTACATCGCACGCAGCGCGGCGATCGCCTTCCTCGCCATTCCCGGCTTCTGGCTGGCCACGCTGCTGATCGTCTACGGGGCCACCGGCGTGCCGCTCGGATTCACGACGTTTCACTTCACGCCGCCGCTCGGCAGTGAGATCAATAAGAGCCTCAGCGCGAACCTGCAGTTGATCGTGCCGCCGGCGATCATCCTGGGCATCGGCCTCACCGGCTCGGTGATGCGCTTAACCCGCACGCAGATGCTCGAGGTCATGCGGCAGGACTATATCCGCACGGCGAGCGCCAAGGGCCTGCGGCTGAACGTGATTATCGCGCGGCACGCGCTGCGCAACGCCTTTATCCCGGTGATCACGATCATCGGTTTGCAGGTGCCGGTGCTGGTCGGCGGTTCGGTGGTCCTCGAACAGATCTTCTCGTTGCCCGGTATGGGACAGTACCTCATTATTGCGATCAACCAGCGCGACTTCACGATCATTCAGGGGGTTGTCCTGATCTCGGCGGCGATCGTGATCGTATCCAATCTGGTGGTCGATTTCGTGTACCCGCTCCTCGATCCGCGCATCCGCTATGCGTGACGCGGCGTAGAGAGGGGATGATAGCCGTGGGGCAGGGAGCGCCACGGCCGGAGGGACGGGGCAACGTGGCGACGGCGAGCGAAGGCCGGGCGTTCCCGGCATCCGGAGAACTCGAACGACGCGGCGGGGGCAGTCTCGGCCGCTGGGTGCACGCGGTTACGCACTTTCTGCGCACCAAGCCGCTGGGCACGATCGGCGCGGTGCTGATCCTCATTATCATTGTGCTGGCGATCTTCGCGCCGCAGTTCGCGCCCTACGGTTTCGACCATCGCGTGCTCAAAGACAAGCTGCTGACACCCAGCCTTAAACATCCCATGGGCACCGATCTGCTTGGCCGCGACGTGCTCAGCCGCATTATCTACGGCGCCCGCGTCTCCGCCTTCGTCGGCTTCGGCAGCGTGCTGATCTCCACCGTGGCCGCCACGACGATCGGCACGGTGAGCGGCTATTACGGCGGCAGGGTGGATACGATCATTCAGCGCCTCGTGGACATCTGGATCGCCTTCCCGGCGCTGATTCTCTTGCTCGCGATCGTCGCCGCGTTCGGCACGCCCACTTCGATCGCGCACTACGGCCCGCTCTCGCTCGACCCGGCGCAGCAACGCGCCGGGCAGATCATCATCGCGCTCGGTCTGCTGCTCGTCGCGCCTGCCTCGCGCGTGATTCGCGGCGCCGCGCTGGCGGTGCGCAACAACCTGTACGTCGAGGGTGCGCGTACCGTGGGCGCCAGTGACTTCCGCATCCTCACGGCGTACATCCTGCCGAATGTGATGCCCACAATCATCGTCTACGCGACGCTGCAGCTTGGGTTCGCGATTCTCGCCGAGGCGACGCTGGCCTTCCTCTCGTTCGGTATTCCCGACCCGGTGCCGTCGTGGGGCCTGATGCTCAGCGGCCTGGCGCGGGCCCGTATCCGCCAGGATCCCTGGCTGGCGTTCTGGCCGGGCCTGGCGATCTCGCTCGCGGTGTTCGGCTTCAACATGTTGGGCGACGCCCTGCGCGACGTGCTCGACCCGCGCCTGCGCGGCGCCCGCTAGCCTCCGACGCGAAGGTTCGCCGCTCACCCATCGCGCCAACGCCGGCAGCGGTTGCTGCCGGCGTTGGCGCGCCCCCGGCAACCCTCGACTGTCATCGAGCCAAACCCGACACTCTAACCAAACTGTAATGGAGCAGGTGTATCACCGAAACTAATGACAATGAGCGCCGAGCGCACCGTGCGTTCGGCTAGCCGTGCTCGTAATGGCCGGGCCGGGGCGTTCCCGGCCGCAGGCCGCGCAGATGCTCGGAGGAACAGGATGCGCGATTCTGGTGAACGGAAGTACTGGCAGCGGCTCGCGACCGGGCAGGTTACGCGCCGGCGACTGCTGCGCGGCGGCGCGGTGACGAGCCTCGGCCTGGCGGCGGCCGGCATCGTCGGCTGCGGCAGCAGCAACAATAACAAGAGCAACTCGACCAACAGCGCCGCGCCTTCGGCCACCAGCGCCGGCGTGGCCACGGCCACGCGCGCCGCGGCCGGCTCGCCCAGCGCCGGCGCGACGGGCACGCCTGCTGCCACGAACGCCGTCTCCGCGCCCACGGCGCAGGCGGGCGTGAAGACGGGCGGCACGGTACAGGGGATCATCGTCGGCACCGCAAACCTCGATCCGGTGGAGAACACGACCTACCGCTCGCAGTGGCTTTCGGGCTTCCACTACGCCCGCCTCTTCCGCTTCGCCGCCGGCACCGACCCCAAGATCACGTCTGCCCGCACGCCGGTGGGCGATCTGGTCGAGAAGTACGAGATCACCAGCGACGGCACGCAGTACACCATGCATCTGCGCCAGGGCGTGAACTTCCACGCGCCGCTCAGCCGCGCGCTGACGTCGGCCGACGTGCTGGCGAGCTGGGACTACTTCAACAACGACGCCAAGAACACCAACAACGTCGTCTACAAGCCGATCGTGGACAGCCTCACGGCGCCGGACGACAACACCCTGGTCTTCAAGCTCAAAGGCCCCTACGCCCCGTTCCTGAACAAGCTGGCCAACACCCAGTATCTCTGGATTATGTCCAAAGACGCGGTCGACAAAAAGATCGACCCCTCGCAGCAGGCGATCGGCACCGGACCGTGGATCTTCGACAGCTCAACGCCGACGGCGTTCACCTGGAAGAAGAACCCGAATTACTGGAACAAGGGGCTGCCCTACGCCGACGGCGCTGTGCTCAACATCATCCCCGATACCTCCACGCAGGAGGCGCAGTTCACCGCCGGCAAGATCGACTACTACGGCGCCACCGCCGCCGACGTGGACGACCTCAAGAAGGCGAACGCCAAGGCCGTGGTCGCCGAATATGTGCCGGACGGCATGGCCTTCCTCTTCTTCTACAACGTGATGGCGGCCGACAGCCCGTTCAAAGACCCGCGTGTGCGCCAGGCCGCCTCGCTGGCGATCGACCGCCAGGGCATCATCGACGCGATCTACGGCGGCAAGGGCGTGTTCGTGAACGTGGTGCCGCCGGGGTTGGGCAAATGGTCGCTCGATCCGCTAGGCAAAGAGATCGGCGACCCCGGCAAGTGGTTCAAGCACGACGTGCAACAGGCGAAGCAGCTCTTGACTGCCGCGGGCGCGATCGGCACGGACTACAAGTTCTACTATCCCAACAATGCCTACGGCGATACGTTCAACGCCTACGCCGATGCGGCACGCGGCATGCTGTCTGATGCCGGCTTCAAGGTCCAGTCTGTGCCGGTGGACTACCTCAAGGACTGGATCAATAATGGCCAGGGCTTCTTCAACAAGGGCGTGCCGGCCAACAGCATCGGCCACGCCTTGCAGACGCCGTTCACCGACCCGGATGACTTCCTCACCGGCATGCTGACCAAGGGCGGCAACCGCAACCACTCGCTGGTGGACGATCCGGAACTCGCTCAGATCATCCAGAAGCAGACCGTTGAGCTGGACCCGGATAAGCGCCTGCAGATCGTCTACGATGCGCAGCGCATGGCGGACGACAAGATGTACATCGTGCCGCTGCATTACACGAAGGCGTATACCTTCTTCCAGCCGTGGGTGGTGAACCCCTGGGTGGCGGACGACTACGACTTCGGCACCGAAACCGTCACCTACATGGCGATCAACAAATAAGGCGGGTCTCTCCATTCGGCCGTCCGGCAAGGGCCGGGGCGTCGCGCGACGCCCCGGCCCTTCACTTGTCCCACTCGGCCTTCGCCGGCCTCGCGGCCGGCCGACCATGTGGCGCGCGATACCGCCGAAACGTACAATTGAGCGGAATGGAGGGCGAGATGGTACACGCACAGGCCAATCCACTCGATGAGAACGTGCCTGAGTCCGATGCCGTTCTTGTCTCGACCGCCGAGGCCCGCAACCAATTTGGCGACCTGATCAACCGCGTCGCCTACGGCCGCGAGCACATCGTGCTCACCCGCCGCGGCAAGGAGCTGGTCGCGATCATCCCGGTGGAAGAGCTGCGCTGGATGGAGGAGTTCGAGAACCGACACGACGCACATCTCGCCGCTGAAGCCGTAGAGGAGGCCGAGCGAGAGGGAACGATCTCGCTGGAAGAGTTCGAAGCGGAACTCGCCGCCGAGTGGGCGGGAAGGTGACCTACCGAGTTCGATTGGCACCGAGAGCAAAGCGGGACCTCCGGCGGCTCTCGCAGCAGGTACAGGATCGGATTCTACCCGAGATTCACGCCCTCGGCTCCAACCCCAGACCACATGGTGTGGTGAAGCTGACTGATAGGGTGCGCACCTACCGCATCCGCATTGGCGACTACCGTGTCGTCTACGAAATCCATGACGAGGTGCTCTTGGTGCTCGTGGTCGAGATCGATCACCGCCGCGACGTGTACCGCTGAGCCGTGACCGCGCTGCCGTAGAATGGCCGGACAAGGGGGCCGCGCATGGACGAGCCACGAACAGATCACGAGGAGCAGCAGGAGCTCGGCACGGAGACGATGACCGTCGATGAGCTACGCGGGCAGCTCGACGCGGTGATCGCGCGCGTCGTCAAGGACTGGGAGCGCGTGGTGCTCACCAGCTGCGGCGAGCAACTGGTCGCCATCATCCCGGCCGAGGAGCTGCGCTGGATTGAGGAGTTCGAGGACCGCCGCGATGCGGAACTTGCCGCCGAAGCGCGCGAGGAGGCGAAGGGTCAGCCGACGATTTCACTTGCGGAACTGGCGAAGGATCTGGGGCTGTAGTGGCGGCCGCCCCGTATCGGGTGGAGATACCGCCGGCAGTAGAACGTCAGATCCGTGCACTTCCCCGGCAGGCGCAGGAGCGCGTTGTGCCAGCGCTGCTCGCCCTTGGCGAGAATCCACGGCCTCCCGGAGTCAAGAAGCTCGCAGGCCACGATTCGGATTATCGTATCCGTATCGGCAACTACCGCGCGGTTTACGAGATCCGCGATCGGTCTTTGCTGGTGCTTGTCATTCGCGTCGGCCAGCGTGGCAGCGTCTACCGCTGAAAAACGCCCGCCCCTCGCAGCTCTCGCCGGAGGAGCGGGCGCACTGCTATGCATCGCTGAGCCGATCGATCAGGCCAGCGCCGCGGCCGGCTGCTTCGCGAGGAAGCCGCTCAGCGCCTCGATCACCTGCGCGGTCTGCTCCAGCGTGACCAGGTGCGAGGCGTTGTCGATCAGCGTCACCTGCGCGTCCGGAATCAGCCGCTTGAACTCGTCGGCGTAGGCGGGCGGGATCAGCTTGTCTTGCTTGCCCCAGACCAGCAGCGTCGGCGCCTTGATGCGGTAGGCGCGGTGCTTCAAGCCCTTGTCGGGAATCGGCCACAAGAACTTGGCCGCGGCCTGCATGTTCTGCACGCGGGCGATCGTCACTTCCATCAGCGCGTCGATGTCCGACGGCACCTGCTGCATCATCTTACCCAGCGGTGAGTCGACGTCCGCGACGACGTGCGCGAGCAGCTCGGCCGGCGACATGGCGAAGATGTCGGGAATCGGTGTCTCGTCCAGCCAGAGACCGGCGGGGCAGATCAGGCCAAGGCGGCGCACGCGGCTCTGGTCAGTCGCCGCCAGCTCGGCCGCGATCATGCCGCCGAGCGAGTGGCCAACGACGCTGGCCGACTCCAGCCCCAGCTTGTCGAACAGGTCGTAGTAGGCCAGACAGAGATCCCAAAAGCCGAGGATGTTCTCCAGGCCGGTGGAGTTGCCGGTGCCGGGCAGGAACGGCGCGTAGACCGTGAACTGGTCCGAGAGCGCGTCCAAAAACGGATCCCAGAGCAGGCCGCCGGCGCCATGCAGGAAGACGACGGGCTCGCCCTGGCCGGCGACCTTCACCTGGAAGGTCACGCGGTCGTTGGCGGGGATGAGCTGGTCCTTTGGCTGGGCCATTGCGCGTTTCAATCCTCTCGTTGGTGCACTTGCGGCAGGGCGGGCGCTAGGGCGTGTCTGAATAATCGACGGGCGGCCGTAGCCCGCATTGGATTGCCGGTTTCGGCGGCCCCTCCCACGCGTGGCGAGGGTGAGAAGAGGCCTCACGACCAGCCACGGAACGATGGTTCGAACATTTTTCAGACACGCTCTAGTCGCCGAACGCGGGCGCTGGCTCTTTGCTCGTCGTGCGGGCCTCCTCGCCGGCTTCCTCGGCGTCGGCGCCGAAGCCGGAGGGCCAGTAGTGCGAGGCGTCCCACTCGCCGAAGATCGGCTGCACCTTGGGCATCACCTCTTCGGCGAAGAGCTGCAGGTTCTTCATCGTCAGCCAGTGCGGCATCGAGCCGATCTGCAGGAGCAGCATCACGTTGCCGACGTGCAGCTTCTCGGAGAACTCCTTGAAGCGATCGGCTACGGTCTGCGGCGAGCCGGCGACGATGAAGCCCATCTCGTTCAGCTCTTGCCAGCTCAGCCCCTCTTTGAGCAGCACAGCGGCGCTCTTCATCGTGCCGTCGAACTGCGAGCGCAGACCGGCGCGCAGGCTCTTCACCGTGCGGTAGCCCGGCGCCTCGGCCACGCGCGGATCGACGTGCAGGCACTTGTTGAAGAAGTAGCGCACGTGCTCTTCGTAGTCGCTTTGCGCCTTCGCATCCGTCTCCGAGACGCAGACGATCTGTGCGAAACCGGCGCGATAGGGGTTCATGTCGCCGTCCAGCTTCGCGGCGCGATCCCAGAACTGGTCCATGACCTTCTGCGCGTACTGATGGCCGAAGAAGCTCAGATACGAGAACGAGTACTTGTGGTTGATGGCGAAGTCGTAGGTCTCGACGCTGCCGCCGCCCGGAATCCAGACCGGCGGATGCGGGCGCTGCGCCGGCCGCGGCCAGGGGTTCACGTAGCGTAGCTGGTTGTACTTGCCGTTCCACATGAACAGCTCGTCCGTGGTCCAAGTCTTCATTACCAGGTCGTGCGCCTCGTAGTAGCGCTCGCGCAGCTCGGCCGGGTTGACGCCGTAGGCGTAGTTGGTGTCCATCGAGGTGCCGACGGGAAAGCCGGCGATGAAACGGCCGCCGGTGAGCACGTCGAGCATGGCGAACTCTTCGGCCACGCGGATCGGCGGATTGTAGAGCGCGAGGCTGTTGCCCAACACCAGCAGCGACGTCTTGTCCTGACTGCGGATCTTGCGCGAGAGGATCGAGCCGAACAGGTTGGGCGAGGGCATCAGGCCGTAGGCGTTGGAGTGGTGCTCGTTCACGCCCACGCCGTCGAAGCCAAGGTCGATCGAGAATTCCAGCTCGTCCACATAGTCGTGGTAGAAGCGATGGCCGCGCTTCGGGTCGTAGAGCGTCTTCGGCGGCGTCACCCAGACACTGGGGTACTTCTCCTCGAAGTCGTCGGGCAGCTCGCGGTAGGGCATCAGGTTAAACGAGACGAATTTCACGGCCGCGTCCTTTGCAAGCGCGCCTGCGCACGGAAAGAAGGCCCGCGCGGACGCCATCGCCCGCCGCCGGGACCGCTGGCACGAGCGTATCAACCGGCAGGCCGCGGCTCAAGCGGTTTTCCAAGCAAACGTTTGTCGAAGCACGTTCGAGCCTGCGGCCCAGCGTTGGACGGCCGCGCGGGGCACCTACCCCTGATTCGCCTGAAGCCGAATCTGTTCCTTCCCGAAACAGGAAGGGGCGGATCGAGGACAGGCGATGAGGCGGATGACACATCCGGCACATCGCCCACGAGGACACGGTGGCCCCGCCGCCGTCCGGCGCAAATTGGAACGCTCCAGAAGTCCCTTTCCCGGCTCGGGAAGGGACAGGTTTCGCGCAAGCGGAACCGGGGTTAGGTGCCCCGCGCGGCCGTCCAACGCTGGACACAACCCGACGCAGGATCGTGCTACACGCGCACGGGGATCGCGCCGCCGCCGCGCTGGCTCCTGCGCTCCATGCGGCGGAAGATCGTCTCGTACAGGCGGTCAATCGGCTTCAGCCGGTCGGTATAGCGCTTGTAGATCTCGCGCGACTCCTGCATCGTCCAGCGCTTGTCGTAGTGCACGAATTGGCGGCCGGTGAAGAGATCGTAGGGCGGCAGCTTGCCCTCGGGCAGCACACTGCCGTCGCGGTCGAGCAGCGCCAGGCCGCCGCCGTGGCCGTCCGGCCAGTTGATCGTGGCGGGCAGCGGCGTGAGCAGATTGGCCGTCTGGTAGTGGCTGACGCCCGTGACCCACTCGGCGAGCTGCATGATCGAGTCTTCCGTGTCGAACGGCAGGCCGATGATCGTCATCGCCACGACGCGGAAGCCCCACTCCTTGAGCGCGATCAGATCCTTATGCATCTGGTCGGGCTCCTGCCGCTTATGGATCGCCTTCAGGTTCTCGGCGGACGACGACTCGACGCCGACATAGAGCATCTCGATGCCCGCCTCGCGGAAGGCCTCGGCCAGCTCGGGGTCGGAGCCAAGCTCGGCGCGGTTCTGCGTGATGAAGCGCATGCCCTCGGTCAGACTCTTCCAGCCGCGGGCGCGCTGCAGCCGATCGTTGCGAAACTTGACCGCCCGCTTCGGCGGCGAGTGCAGGTCATCGGAGACAAACACGCGCACGTTGCCGTCGGGCCACTTGTAGATCAGGCCGTCGGCGGCCATGCGCTGCAACTGCATCAGCCGCTTCAGCTCGGTTTCCGGCTCGACCATGCGGTAGCCGACGAACTGCTCGATCACCTCGCAGTAGGTGCAGCTCTCGGTGCAGCCGCGCGACGTTTCCAGCACGCCCGCGGCCATCGGGTTTTGCGGCGTGAGGTCGCGGATCGACTCGTAGTCGGGCAGCTCGACGAAGTCGGACTTGATCATGCGCCGGAAGGGGCGCTGCACCAGCTGCCCTTCGTCCATGAAGGCGATGCCGTCGAGCTTGTGCAGCTGCGCCGTGCGCTCGACGCCTGAGTATGCCATCAGCACGTCGCAGAGCGGGCCGATGATATCTTCGCCCTCACGCTGCACGACGACATCCATACCGGTGAGGCGCATCGCCTCCGCGGGCAGCGGCCCGAGCTGCGGCCCGCCACCGAGCACGACGATGTTGGGGTGGTAAAGTTTCGCTTTCGTCGCGATCTCGTAGGCGCGGGGCGTCTCGTTGATCAGCGCCGTGATCAGCAGGATGTCGGCGCCGGTCAGGTCTTTGTCCGAGTCGATCTTGCCGCTGCGGTCTTCGAACCAGATCTCGCGCTCGTAGCGATAGGGCGCGCCGTCGCGCTTGCTCCAGTTTTCCAGCGCCCGCGAGAGGAAGAGCATGCCCTGCCGGGGAATGGCGACGTATTCGAAGTTGCCGCCGGTCGAGCGTGGCTGCACGAGCACCACGCGCCTGGTTGTAGTCATCGAGACTCCTTCCGGGGTACGGCCGGCCGCGTGACCGGCTGCGGACGCTGCTTAACGTCATTGTCACAGAGGAGCGGCGGTTCGTAAACCGACCGGCTGGGGTAGTTCGCAACAGCTTTTGCATGCAATCGCAACGCGAGCGGGCGCTGGGTCAGCGCCAAATTGCAGGGGCGCACGGTGTGCGCCCCACATGACACATGACGCGCAGCCGCGACCGACAGCGCGCCGAGATGCTTTGCGCCGGGCGCCGACGGGGGTAGTAAGCCATACAGAAACTTCAGCGGACCGGCACGGGCTCGTCGCATGCTGCATGGCTCCTCGGGCAGCTACGGCAGGGCGAAATGCTCGCGGATGCGCTGCGCGGTGGCTTCGGCGCTGAGCTCGGCGGTGTCGAGCCGCAGCAGGGGTAGGTCGAACGGCAGCCTGTCGCCGCTGTCGTAGCAGTGCGCCGCGGCGTCAGCGCGCAGGCGCGCTTCGGTGGACCAATCGGTTCTCTTGTGCCGGCGGCGGTTCTCTGTGCCGTTGCGCGCGATGCGCGTCTCCAATGGTGCCCAAAGCTCGACCAGACAGACGCGGCCGCCGCGCTCGACGAACGGCTGCATATAGCTCCGTACCGCTGCCACGTCCGAAGGCAGATCGAAACGCCAGCCCGCCGTGGTGATCACCTTCAACCCGCTCCGTGCCGCTTCCTCGAAGAACTGCCGGCGATACGAGACGACCAGCCGGTTGAACGAGGATGCCGGATCATCGCTGTACGGAAAGTAGGGCAGCATCAGATCCACGATCTGGTGGATGTGGAACAGCCGGTAGCCGGTCAGCCGCTCCAGTTCCTGCCCCACCGTCATTTTGCCGATCGCCGGCGGGCCGAACAGGAAGACCAGGGTCGGGCCGTTGCCCTGAGCGTCGCTCATGTGCGCCGTCCACGCCGCGCCGGTCCCCTCGCCCTGGTTGTCATGGCTCACGCGTCCGGCTCTTCGCCCTGGCTCGCGCCCCAGTTGCTCATCGCTTCTTCAAGTTCCTGCCACAGCTCCTGCAGTTGCCGGCCCAGCTTCGCCCGCGCCTGATGCAGCCGCGCCTTGACCGCGTTTGGCGCCACGCCGAGTTGCGCCGCCGTCTCCGCCAGCGTCAGGCCGGCGAGGTAGTAGAGCTGCACGGCCACCTGCTGGCCGCGCGGCAACGTCGCAATCGCCCGGCGTACGCGCTCCACGATATCGCCGGCGACGGCCTCCTCCTCCGGCGTGGCGTACGGGTCGATCGGCTCTCGCCAGCGGCCGGCGGCGAACAGCCCCTCAAGCGACAGCGCCGCGCGCGAGCGCTGCCTCAGCCAGCGCCGGCAGATGTTCAGTCCGATGCCCGTGATCCAGGCGCCGAAGCGCGCCGGCGTGCGCAGCGAGTTGAGATGCACGAGCCCCTGCAGCGCCGCTTCCTGGGCCGCGTCCTCCGCCGCGTCCGGATCGCCGAGCAGCCGCGCGCACAGTGCCAGGGTCATCGGCCGGTAGCGCACGACGAGCACGCCGAACGCTCCCCGGTCGCCCTGCTGCGCAGCGCGGACCAGGCTGCTGTCTGCCGCCGCGGCACTCGCTGTCATGGCTCCCCGGCGCGGAGAAGCTTCCATCTTATAGTCGCCTGCGTCGCCCAAAAGGTTATATCGATACGGCGGGAACTGGCGCTGTTATAGCAGACAAGCCGTGATTGTGCCTGCGCCCGGCGCGCTGTTGGCCGCTTCCGCGGATCTTCGGCCCTCACTCCCCCGTCCCCTCTCTCCCAATCCTGGGAGAAAGCGATCCCGGGTTGGCGCGATCCGGGATGGCGTCGGGTTAACCGTTTGGTGCCCGGAACGCTAAATGCAGGATCGTCTTCTTCTCCCAATCCTGGGAGAAGAAGACAGGAGAGGATGAGGGCCGAACGCCGCGACGGCTACGCGGGCCACCCACCCGCGCCCGCTGCGCCGCCGCTCAGGCCGCCAGGTCCGCCAGGTCCGCCAAGGCCACCCATCGCGCCCATACCCATGCCGCCGCCCATGCCACCGAGGCCGGGGAAGGGTGCGGCCGGCGCCTGCGTGAGGCCCAGCACGTCTTGCCGGGCGCGCGGCAGTGCTCCGAGCACGTCGGAGGCGAGCACGCCGGCGTCGCCCAGCTCTTTGCGCAGCAGATCGCCCGCGGTGCCGTGCAGAAAGACACCGCAGGCAGCCGCTTCGGGCGCCGGCAGCCCTTGCGCCAGCAGCCCTGCGATCGTGCCCGCCAGCACGTCGCCGGTGCCGGCGCTGGCGAGTGCGGCGTTGGAGAAGGGCGAGAGCCAGGTGCGGCCGTCGGGCGCGGCGACGATCGTGCCGGCGCCCTTCAGCACCACGACCTGTTGCCACTGCCTGGCCGCATTCGCCGCCGTCTCCATGCGTTTCGCCTGGATTTCGGCCACGCTTTTGCCCGTCAGCCGCGCCATCTCGCCGGGATGCGGCGTGAGCACGCCGCCCGTTGGCACCAGCGCCGGCCAGTCGTCCACTTCGCTGAGGATGTTGAGCGCGTCGGCATCGAAGACGAAGCCCTTAAGCTTGAGCGGGATGCGGCCGAGCAGATCGGTGAACGCCACCGCTGTCGAATCATGGCGCGAAAGCCCGCATCCCGCCAGCAGCACGTCGTAGTGTTCCAGTTCCTCGATCACGCGTGACGCCGCACCGACGGCGAGAAAGCCGTCCTCTTCCGGCAGCGGCAGGAACGTGCCCTCCGAGAACTTCGCCGCGAGGATCGGCAGGATCGAGTGCACGCAGGCGAAGGTGACGAGCCCGGCGCCGGCCCGCGCCGCCGCCGCGGTCGCGAGATAGGCCGCGCCCACGTACTGCAGCGAGCCGGTGAGTGAAAGCACCTTGCCGAAGGTGCCCTTGTTGGCGCTCGCCGGCCGCTCCGGCAGGTGCTTGCGCACCCACGACCGTTCCAGCAGCTCCAGCGGCAGATCCTGCGCCGCGCTCGCTGGAATGCCGATCTCCACGACCTGCAGACGGCCGGCCACGTCGCGTGCCGGCGTGTAGAGGCCGAGCTTGGGGAACTGAAACGTCACCGTCTGGTCGGCGGCGACGGCGTGCTCGTCGACGGCGCCGCTGTCGGCGTCGAGGCCGCTGGGCAGATCGACGGCGAGGATCTTCGGCGGCGGCGAGTTTTCCCGCGCGGTGCGCACCGTGTCCAGCACGGCGGCGAGCGTGCCTTCGATCGGCCGGGCGCGGCCGGTGCCGAGCAGCGCGTCGATCACCAGATCGCTGCCGGTGAGCCAGGAGCGCAGCGTCTCCTGATCGGCGTCGTCCTCAGCGCAGGCGACGGGCACCTCAAGCTCGCGCACGGCGTCCACCAGCGGGTCATTCTCGCGCGGCTTCAGCAGATAGACGCCGACATTCACTCCCCAGTCGCCCAGGTGCCGCGCGGCGACGAGACCATCGCCGCCGTTGTTGCCCGGCCCGCAGAGCACGACGATGCGCCGCTCTTCAAGCGAACCAAGCAGCATCCACGCCTCTTGAGCCACGGCCAGGCCGGCGTTCTCCATCAGCTCGGACGTCGAGACGCCCGCGGCCTCGGCGGCCTGCTCCAGCCCGCGCATCTGCTCGCTCGTGACTAACTTCATTTCAAATCTCCGATGGTCATAGGGGGCAAGCCCCCTTTCACCCCCAATATTGTGGCTGTCGCGATGATTTCACTGCGAGTGGGCCGGTCGTTGGGGTAAGCGCCCATATGTATCAACCTGGCTGCGGGTATTCGGTTAACCGCACCAGCTCCGGCACGCTCAATACAGGATCGTCTCCTTCCCTCCAGGATTGGGGGAAGGAGACAGGAGAGGATGAGGGCCGACTGCCGCGGACGAGCGCAACACCGCCGTTTCAGATGACAACTATGGGCCATAGGGGGCGCGCCCCTTCTACCTCCGAACTGTACATGGTCGGACAGCGGTCATCCTGAACGGTGCGGCGATCACGCGTCGCGGCCGCGGGCGGCGTAGCCGTCGAGCGAGGCGGCGGCCTCAAGCAGGCCGGAGCGGGGTGAGGCTTCCCAGTCCGGCAGGCCCGCGATCAGGCCGGCGACGCTGGCCACGGCGTAGTCACGCGAGTGCGAGAGGCTGATGTCGATCGTGCTGAGGCCGAGCTGTTCGGCGCGGCTGCGGGCGTTGCCGTGCAGCAGCACGAGCGGGTTGCCGCGGCGGTTGGGCAGGATCTCGATCTCGCGCCAGGCGATGCCGCGCACGCCCGTACCCAGCGCCTTCATCACCGCCTCTTTGCCGGCGAAGCGCGCGGCCAGTTCGGCGATGCGGCCGCGGCAGTGCTTCACCTCGCCGGACGTGTAGACGCGCTCAAGAAAGCGCTGCGGGTGCCGTGCCAGCACGGCCTGCACGCGCTCGATCTCGATCACATCCACGCCCACCGTGAGCTTCGCCATGCGGACGGGATTGTATCACGGGCAGGCGCGCGGCCTGTGGATGACCGCACGCGCTGGCGCCGGTGCGGGGCGCCTAACCCTGACTTCCCGTGCGGGAAGTCTGTCCCTTCCCGACACGGGAAGGGTTAGGGGGCGAGGAGGTACGATCGGGCGGGAGACGAACCCTGGCCCGTCCCACAAAGACACCGCCGCCCCGTCGCCGTCGCTCGACGCCGGGAACGCTCCAGAAGTCCCTTCCTGTGTCGGGAAGGGACAGCTTTGCCGTCAGGCAAAGCAGGGTTAGGCCCCCGGCAGCTTCTTCACGATTTTGGCACTGCTCTTCAGACTGGTGAGGTAGTCCGTCCGCGCCTGGCTCTGTTTGTCCGATGTGAGTTGCTGCTTGATCTGGTCCTTGACCTGATCGATCGTCTGGCCCTTGAACTGCGTGTCTTTGTTCTGATCGTAGAACTGCTGGACGTCGGCCTCCGTCACCTGTGCCTTGTCGGCCGTGAGCTTATCCAGCAGGATATCGATGCGAAACAGATCGCGCGCCTCAAGCTCGGTCAGGTGCTGCGCGGCGAGCGCCTGCTGCCACTGGTCCTCCGAGCCGAGTTGCGCTTTCGTCTCCTTGACTTTGGCGTCGATCTCGTCGGGAGAGGCGGTGATGTGCTTCTTCGCCGCGTCGCCCTCCACCAGGCGCTTGCTGATCAGGTTGTCAAGGATGTCGCCGCCATCGCCCTGCGCCACGGCCTTGTCGTAGTCCGCGCGGCTGATCTTGCTGCCGTTTACCGTGGCGACGGTGGGGCTGCCGCTGTGCGTGCGCCACTGGTAGACGTTGCCGCCGGCCAGCGCGATCACCGCGACGACTGCCAACCCGGCCAGCGCGTAGAAGACGCCGCGCCGCACCACGACGACGCGCTCCTCGACCAGCTCGTCGTCTTCGCCGAGGGCGGCATCCTCGTCCTCCGGCGCGTACGCCGCGGCCAGCGCCTCATCATCGGCGTCCGCGTCGGCCGGCGGCTCGTCCAGCAGATCGGCATCGGCTGGCTCCGCTACGGCGGCGTTCTCCGCCGCTGGCGCAGCGGTCACGTTCGCAGCGGCCTTCGCTGCGTTTGCCGGTTCGATCGCGTCGGCGGAAGGTGTCTCCGCGGCATGTCCGCCCGCCGCGGCCTCGTCCGCCGTGGTCACGCCGCCCGCGGCCTGTGTCTTCTCAGCGTCCTGTTCCGCCACTCCAGCCCCCAATCCATGCCCCGCGCCGTCGCTTGCATCTGAAGAACATGCGACAGCGCGCCCGCTACCTGGGTAGCTTAGCAGAGCGCCGCGTGTTCGCCCGCGCTACGGCGGTGGCGCCGAACGCAGCGCGGCCAGAATCTCCTCGCCGTAGGTCCGCAGCTTCCACGGCCCGAGCAGGCCGCCCGCTTCGAGCGCGGCGCGATCGGCGGGAGGCGCGGCGGCCAGCGCCTTCAGCACGCTGTTGGCGAGAATCACGTCGCCTTCGACCTTGCGCCCGGCGGCGCGGGCGTTGCGCCAGGCGCGCAGCGCCTCGTAGCGGGCGAGCGCGGCCTCGTCGGGCCGGCCGCTGCGTTCGGCCCGGATCGGCGGCCGGCCGGCCGCGCGCTGCACCGCCGCCAGCAGCGCCCGGCCGTAGCGCTGCGCGATGAAGGGCGAGACGCCGGCCAGCGCCTCCAGTTCCGCCTGCGTGTGCGGCGCCACCCTCGCCACGGCGACCAGCGTCTGGTCGGGCATCACACGGAAGGGCGGGCGGTTCATGCGCCGCGCCTGCTCGTCGCGCAGACGATACAGCTCGCGTACGATCGGCCGCTGCGCCGGTTCGAGGTCGTAGGCGCCCTTCACCCGCCAGAAGTCATCCGGGTCGAAGCCCCGCTCGGCGGGCGGCGTTGCGGCGATGCGGGCGAACTCCTCCGCGGCCTCTTCGTCGTGGCCGCCGTCGTGCAGCTCGCGGCCCAGCTTTGCGCGCAGCGCCGGCAGATAGTGCGTGTCCATCGACGCATAGTGCAGCGCCTCGGGCGGCAGCGGCCGCTGCGCCCAGTCGTAGCGCTGGTAGCGCTTATCCAGCACCACGTCGTAGGCATCGCGCAGCAGGTCGGCCAGACCCCAGCGCGGATAGGCGAGGATGCGCGCCGCGACCATCGTGTCGAACAGGTTGGCGAAGCCGAAGGCGAAGTCACGCTTGAGCACGCGCACGTCGTTCTCGCCCGCGTGCATGATCTTCTCGACCGCGGGATCGAGGAACACGGCGCCGAGCGGGGCCGGGTCGACGGCGAGCGGATCGATCACGTAGTCCTGCTCTGGCGACGAGATCTGCAGCAGGCAGGTTTGATGCCAGTAGGAGTGCAGGCTGTCCGCTTCGGTATCGACGGCGATGCTGGGCTGCCGGCCCAGGCTGGTCGCGGCTTCGGCCAGTGCGCCGGCGCTGCGGACGATGCTCGGCGCCACTCCGCTAGCCGCGCCGGCTGCTCAGCCGCTCGACCGGTACGAGCGTTGGCACGGCCAGCTCGTGGTCCACGGCGAAGGCGCGGCCGTCGCGCGTGTAGCCCTTCACGTGCGAGCTGCCCTGCCAGCGGGCGACCATGGCGCTGCTGTAAATATCACCGCAGATCGGACAGGGAATCGTGCGCCCCAGCGGAATCACGTCGTCGGCGGCGGCGATGCGGTCGCTGCAACAGCGGTTGACGGCGCCGGGAGCGCCGGCCTTCGGCGTGAGTTGATGATAGCCGCCGAGGTCTTCGATCCGGCACGCGAGCCGCGCCACGCCGACGTAGACCGTGCCGTCCGCGGTGTACTCGATCGGCTCGCCGCAGTAGACACAGGACCAGGCGCCGTGGCGGCCGTACCGGTGGATCGTCTCGAAGAAGTCGCGCTCAGTGCAGGAGGGAATGACCGTCGGCTCGGCCGCCGCCGCGCGCCCGGCCCCTGCGCCGCCCCTCGCCATGCCGCCCTCCTGCCGCGCACCTCGCGAGCGCCCCCATCGTAGCCGGGCCGGCAGCGCTCGGCAATGCGCGGGGCGGCGCAGGGCGGCGGGGCAGCTCATGCCGCGGTCGCTGCGCTGCGAAGCGGGGCCGTGCTGCCGCTACGCCGCCGGCGGGGCGGCGTGCTCGGCGGGCGAGCGTGCCGCCGACGCCGTATCTGCCGCTGCGGCGGGCAGCGTACGCAGCGCCGGCAGCGGTGAGAGCCACAGCCAGAGCACGGCCAGCAGCCCGCCGCCCGCACCCACGGCCAACGTCGCGCGCAGCCCGAAAGCCGTGCCCAGCCAGCCGGCCAGCAGCGCCCCGAACGGCCGCACACCCCAGGTGATGAAGCGCCCGCTGGCGCCCGTGCGGCCCAGCATGCGCTCCGGCGTCAGCGCCTGGCGCAGGCTCACCTGGTTGATATCCAGGTTGACGACGGCGAAGCCGGTCAGCAGTTCGCCCGCCAGCAGCACGGCGATGACGATGGGCCGCGGCCCGCCCGCCAGCGGGTAGCAGAGACAGCCAAGCGCCGTGAGCGTGCCGCCCCAGGCCGTGGCTCCGCCCACGCCGAGGCGCCGCGCAATGCGCCCGGCCAGCAGCGCACCCGTCAGCGAGCCAATTGCGCCTGCGGCCAGGATCAGCCCCAACAGCGCCGGCTCGATACCCAGCTCGCGCGTGGCGAACAGCACCAGCACGGTGAAGATCACCGTGCTGAAGAAGTTCAGCGTGCTGGTGAAGCAGGCCGTGGCGCGCAGCAGCGGCTGGCCTAGGACGAAGCGCAGCCCTTCGCCGATCTCGCGCCAGACGGAGACATGCTGCTCGCGTGGGGCCGGCGCGGACTCGGCACCGCGGATGCCGAAGCCGACGGCGAGCGCCGAGAAGACGAAGGAAGCTGCATCGGCCACGATCGCGAGCGGCGCCGTGACGAGCTGGATCAGCAGGCCGGCCAGCCCCGGCCCGGCGACCTGCGCCGCCGAGAAGCTGGCCGTCAGCTTGCCGTTGCCCTCCAGCAGCCGGTCGCGTCCGACCAGCGCCGGCAGCAACGAGGACGAGGCGACGATATAGAAGACGGAGAGCGTTTCGGTCAGCAGGGCCACGACATAGAGCTGCGGCAGCTTGAGCCGCCCCGCCAGCGCCGCGACGGGCACCGAGAGCAGCAGCGCGGCGCGGCCCGCATCCGCCGCGATCATGATCGGCCGGCGGCGGCGGCGATCGACAAAGACGCCGGCGAAGAGCGAGACGAACAGGTGCGGCGCCGTGCCGGCGGCGGTGAGCAGGCCCATCTGCGCGGCCGACGCGTGCAGCACGAGCACGGCCGTGAGCGGCAGCGCCAGAAGCGTCACCTGCGAGCCGACCATCGATGTGCTGTACGCGGCCCAGAGCGTGCGGAAGTGCCGCTGCCGCCAGAGGCTCTCGGCTGAAACGCGCATGGCGACGACTCCTCGAAAAGTGCCATAGTCTCAATTACTACTCGGTTAGTATTTATTACTCGTATGCGCTTGTCAAACTAGTAATGCCGGCCGGAACCCGGGGCTGAACGGGCCGAACGTGCCGCCCGGAAATTTGGCGGCAAAAAATCTCTCCCGTGTGGTCCAACCGGGCCGGCGCCGTCGTTTATCTTTGCGAAGACGTGCAGATGAGTTTCAGGGCTAAGCGATAACTGGTGAATCGTTCGCTGATGGTACATCGACATATATTGCGATAGATACGTATGTCGATGATCTGCCTGATTCGCGAGCGCCGGCGGGAAGGGGAAAGAGCCGGCTGCCCTGAATTCTGGACGTCACTACCTCCGCCCGCCGTGCGGGCCGAACGCAGAGGAGCAGAACCATGACCACGCAGGAACTGGATACGGCAAAGGTCCAGGCGTTCGCCGGGCAGATGCTCGGCACCCTGAACGGCGCCTCGCTGGCGCTGATGGCAAGCATCGGCCACCAGACCGGCCTGTTCGAGACGATGGCCGGCCTGCCGCCCTCAAGCAGCGAGCAGATTGCGCAGGCGGCGGGTTTGCAGGAGCGCTACGTGCGCGAGTGGCTGGGCGCGATGGTCGCCGGGCACATCGTCGAGTGCGACGCGGCCGGCAAGACGTTTACGCTGCCACCCGAGCACGCGGCCTGCCTGACCAGAGCGGCCGGCCCAAACAATCTCGCGACCTATATGGCGTTCATCCCGCTCATGGCCAATGTGGAAAAGCAGGTGATCAACAGCTTCCACAACGGCGGCGGTGTGCCCTACTCGGCATATCCGGACTTCCAGCGACGGATGGCGGAAAACAGCGGCATGGTTGTCGATGCCACGCTGATCGACATGACCTTGCCGCTCGTGACCGGGCTCGTAGCTCGGCTGCGCGCCGGCATCGACGTGGCCGATGTGGGCTGCGGCAGCGGCCACGCGATCAACACGATGGCGAAGGCCTTTCCCAATAGCCGCTTTACCGGCTTCGATTTCTCTGAGGACGGCATCGCCACGGGCACGGCTGAAGCGCAGTCGCTGGGTTTGGCCAACGCCCGCTTCCTGTTGCAGGATGCGGCGACGCTGAACGCGCCCGCGCAATTCGACCTGATCACCGTCTTTGATGCCATCCACGATCAGGCGCAGCCGCGCAAGGTGCTGCGCAATATCGCCAGCGCGCTGAGGCCGGGCGGCGCCTTGCTGATGGTGGACGTCCGCGCCTCCAGCAACGTCGCCGAGAACGCCGATCACCCGTTGGGGCCGTTCCTCTACACCGTCTCCTGCACGCACTGCATGACCGTCTCGCTGGCGCTGAACGGCGAGGGGCTCGGGGCGGCATGGGGCGAGCAGAAGGCGCTGGAGCTGCTGGCCGAGGCCGGCTTTACCCAGGTCCAGGTGAAGCAGGTCGAAGGCGACATCATCAACAATTTTTACGTCTGCCGGAAGGGCTGATTCGACCCCGGCGGCCGGACGCTGCGCCGGCCGCCGGGCTTCCACGCTCCAGCAACCTCCTCCGTCACGCAGGGACAACCCGGCTGATCAGCATCGGCCACCAGATCCGCCTCTTCGACACGCTGGCGACGCTACCGCCCGCGACCTCGGAGCAGACCGCCGAGGCCGCCGGTTTGAACGAGCGCTACGTGCGCGAATGGGTCGTCGCATAGTCCTCAGCCGCATCGGCGACTACCACCCGACCGGCCGCACCTACGCCCGGCCACACGGCCGCGGCGTTCATCCACTTCCTCTACAATGACGGACATCGAGTGGTCGGCGGCGGCCCATCCGGCCGGCCTGCAACGTCCTGGCAGAGAGGAGTGCGACGAATGCCTGCCACCCCCCGGCCAATCAGTCCTGAGGACGTGTTCCGCTTCGCCAGCGTGAGCGAGGCGCAGATCTCCCCGGACGGGACGCGTATCGCCCATACCGTGGGCAGCGTCGATCTCGACGCCGACACGGCGCGCAGCGCCATCTGGCTCGTCTCCGCCGAGGGCGGCGAGCCCGTGCAGTTCACGGCGGGCACTCACCGCGACAGCGCCCCGCGCTGGTCGCCGGACGGCACGCGGCTCGCCTTCCTCTCCGACCGCGAGGGCAAGCCGCAGCTCTATTTGCTGACACTGGCCGGCGGCGAGGCGCGCAGGCTCACCGATCTGCCGGACGGCGCGGGCGTGCCCGTCTGGTCGCCCGACGGCGGCGCCATCGCCTTCGCCACAAGCGTGTCGCGCGAGACGCCGCCGAGCGACCCGAAGGCGCGCGAGCGCTGGGCGCAGCGGCCGCGCCACCTGACCACGACCGCGTTCAAGGCCGACGGCGCCGGCTTCGTCGCGGACCGCTGTCTGCGGCTGTTCGTCGTGCCCACTGCCGGCGGCGAGGCGCGTGCGCTCACCGACCTCAGCCAGGACGCGAGCGAGCCGGCCTGGTCGCCGGACGGTGCCACGCTGGCCTTCGTCGGTGCACGCCCGGAAGAGCGCGACCTTGAGCATCCCTTCGGTCTGCTCGCGGCAAACGGGCTGTTCCTCGTGCCTGCCGGAGGCGGCGAGCCACGGCGGCTGTGCACGCTGGCAAAATTGGGCCAGCCCGCGTTTGCGCCCGATGGCCGCAGCATCGCCGTGCATGCGAGCGGGCCGGATCTGACCGACCGCTTCACCGAGGCCCACGTCTGGCTGGTGCCGCTCGACGGCGGCGAGCCGCACGACCTGACGCCCGATCTGGACCGCGGTGTGCAGCTCCCGTTCCCACCCACGCCGGCGCCGCGGCCGGCCTGGTCGGCGGACGGCGCGCGCGCGCTCTTCGCCATTGGCGACCGGGGCAACGTGCATCTCTGCTCCGCAGGCGTGCAGGGCGGCGCGCTGTCGGTTCTGCTCGGCGGGGAACGCGAGCTGCTGGCCTGGAGTTATGCCCCCGCCGCCGAACGGGTGGCCTTCGTCGAGAGTGACCCGCGCACGCCGACAGAAGTTGCGGTAGCGCGGGCGGACGGCAGCGCGGAGCGGCGCCTGACGCATCTGAACGATGCGCTGCTCGCAGAACTGGCCTGGCAGCCGGCGGAGCGGCGCACGTTTGCGACGCCGCACGGCGCGATCGAGGGCTGGCTGCGCCGGCCCAGCGGAGGGCAGACGCCCACTCCCTTGCTGGTGCTGATCCACGGCGGGCCGCAGGGGGCGTACGGCAGCGCCTTTCTCGGACTGGACGGCCCCGCCAGTCACTGCGCGGCGGCGCGGGGCTGGGCGGTGCTGATGCTGAATCCCACCGGCAGCGGCAGCTACGGCCACGCCTTCGCCACGCGCCTGGTGGGGCGCTGGGGCGAAGAGGACCTGCCGGAGCAGTTGGCCGCCGTTGACGCGCTGATCGCCGAGGGCATCGCCGACCCGGAGCGCCTGGCGGTGGCGGGCTACAGCTACGGCGGCTACATGACGAGCTGGGTGGTGGGGCACACGGATCGCTTCAAGGCTGCCGTGATCGGCGCCCCGGTCACGAACCTGGAGTCATTCCACGGCACGAGTGATATCGGCGCGCCCTTCGGCCCGGCCGAGATGGGCGGCCCGCTGGTGGAGGCGCGGGAGACGTACCGACGCCTCTCGCCCATCAACTACATCGACCAGGTGCGCACGCCCTGCCTGGTCCTGCATGGCGAGGCGGACGACCGCTGCCCGATCGGCCAGGGCGAGGAGTGGTTTGTCGGTCTGCGCGCCCGCGGGCAGCACGCGGAGATGGTGCGTTATCCCGGCGGCAGCCACGGCTTCGCGATGATCGGTCCGCCGAGCCACCGGCTCGACTTCGTGCAGCGGCTGCTGGCCTGGATCGAGCGCTACGCGGTGGCGCTGCCCGCGCAGGAGCCGGCGCTCGCAGGCAGCGTGGCGCCGGCTGACTGAGCGGGCCGTCACACGGGTTGGCATGGTACGATGCGCCCCGCGGAGCGCGTTACGGATATGACGCGCTCCGCACGGACGCGCCGGATCGCCCCTGCTCTCCCAAACAGACCTCGACCATCCCGCGGTCTACAAGCCCGTCCTGTTTGGGAGAGCAGGGGGGTATGAGGACCAGCTTCACCCGACGCTGGCCGGCTGCTTCAGCTGCGGCATGACCTCCGTGGCGAAGAGGCGGATCGATTCGAGCACTTTCTCATGCGGGGTACGGGCGCCCTGCATGAACAGCATAATCTCGTCGACGCCCGCATCGATTTGCCTGTTGATCACGCGGGCGCAGGTTTCCGGGCTGCCGATGCAGGCCTGGTCCATCTCGACCAGTTCCTTCATCGTGTGGACCTCGCGCTGCTGCATGCGCAGCTTGAAGCTCTCGATGATGTACTCGTATGTGGGCGGCGGCGTGCCTTCGATCCAGGGCGCGAACAGTCCGCCTACCTGCGTGTTGAACAGGTTGTAGTTGTACTCCTGGATCTCGATCGCCTCTTCGTCCGTCGGCAGGCAGAGGGCGACGCGCAGCACCGCGAAGCGGTCGTTAATCACGCCGGTCACCGGCTTCGCATTCTTGAGCGCCTCGCGGTAAACCTTCACATAGTTGTCGCTATTGTGGTCGCTGATGCCGAAGCCGAGCACGCCCAGGCCGTGCTCGCCGGCGAACTGGATGCTGGACGGCTGCGTGGAGGCGACCCACATCGGCGGGTGCGGTTGCTGCACCGGCTTCGGCGTGATCTTGCGCCGCGGAATGCGGATCAGGTCGCTCTCGTATTCGAACGACTCTTCTGTCCACATGCGCGGGATGATCTGCATCGCCTCGGCCCACTGCCGCTGCGTGATCGCCGGGTCGACGTCGAACCCTTCCAGCTCTTCCTGCGAGGTGGCGCGGCCGCCGCCGAACTCAACGCGCCCGTTCGAGAGGATGTCGAGCGTGGCGATGCGCTCGGCGGCGCGGATCGGGTGGTTGATGTGATAGGGCAGGTGCATGATCGCATGGCCGAGCCGCAGCCGTTGTGTACGTTGTGAAAGGGCCGCGAGGAAGACTTCCGGGCAGGACAGGCTCGAATAGCCGGGCAGGAAGTGGTGCTCCACGCACCACACGCCCTGAAAGCCCACTTCGTCGGCCAAGACGCACTGCTCGATCGCCTCGTTGAAGCGCTGCTGCACCGCACCGGGCACGTTGGGATCGTCGGTCGTCAACTCGTAGAACAGCGACAGTTTCATGGGCCGCCCTCCTCGCCGGGAATCTAACGCGACCGGGCGCACTTGTCAACGTCAAATCCCTTGCCGCCTGTGCATGAGATGCGCAACTCATTGGCGCGGTCAGCATCACGATCTAAACTCGACAGCGAGATCGGAGCTACGTCGCGATGCACAAGCTGATTGCCGTTCTCGCCGCGCCCGCCAGCAGCGAGCCTGCTGCCTTCCAGCGGCGGTTGCTGGACGGCCTGCCTCGGCGGCTGGCGGCGTCGCCTGCGCCGCTGCGCTGCGTGCTGAACCTCGTCGACGTGCCGGCGCCCGCCGGCAAGTCTTCGACAGCGACGCCCTATGCCGCGGTCATTGAACTCTGGTTCGAGACATTCGAGTTCAATGACGGGTGGGATGGGTTCGCGGGCTGGCGCATGGGTACGGATGGGTTTCCGAGCGCTGCGGCGGCGCACGTCTATCACGTCAAAGAGGTGGTGCAACTCGACGACGCTGAACCGCGCCCGCTCGGCCGGCGCGCCGCCGGCGTCAAAGCGATCTATTTGGTGCGCCGCCACGCCGCGTTGAGCGACGCCGAGGCGCGGCAGCGCTGGCGCGAGCACGCGCCGCTCGCCCGCACGCACCACGCCGGCATGTTGCGCTACGTGCAGAACGGCGTGATCACCGCGCTCACGCCCGGAGCACCGTTGATCCATGGCATCGCCGAGCTGCGCTTTCCGACGTACGACGATTTCGAGCGGCGCATGTTCGACTCGGCCGCCGGACGCGCCGCCATCGCCGCCGACGCCGGCGGTCTCGTGGCCGAGGCCGTGCCGCTGTTCTGCGGGGAGTATGTGCTGCGCTGAAGGCGGGCCTGCCGGCCCGTTCGCCCAGGAGAAACCGCGCGATCGCGTGAGAGAGGACTGCCCGATGCCACCGGCCGTGCCCCGCCCGCGCATGCAGTTCGGCTTCGGCCTCTTTCCCTTTACCCGCTTTGCCAGTGTGGCCGAGATGGCCGATGTGGCGAAGCTCGGGGACGAGCTCGGCTTCGATGCGCTGTTGCTGCCCGAGCACCTGCTGCCGCCCCGCTGGCCCGACGCCGATCTCGCGACGAAGTACTGGTTCGACCTGCCGACGCTGGCCGCCTATCTGGCCGCCGTCACCAGCCGCATTCGCTTGCTCACGGGCGTGATCGTCGTGCCGTATCACCAGCCGGTGGCGCTGGCAAAGGCGCTGGCCACGCTCGACGTCGTCTCGAACGGCCGCGTGGCCTGCGGCGTCGGCGCCGGCTGGATGCGGGCCGAGTTCCGCCGTCTCGGCATCCCCTTCGCGCAGCGCGGCGCCATCACGGACGAGTATCTGCGCGCGATGCGCGAGCTGTGGACGAGCGACGCGCCCAGCTTCCACGGCCGCTACGTCTCGTTCGAAGACGTCAGCTTCTTCCCGAAGCCGGTACAGCAGCCCGCGATCCCGCTCTACATCGGCGGCACCGGCCCGCGGCCGTTTCGCCGCGCCGCCGAGCTGGGCGACGGCTGGTTTCCGATGACGGCGACGCTGGACGAGATCAGGGCCGGCGTGGCCGAGATCCGCCGGCAGATGCTCGCGCTGGGCCGCGATCCGGCGACGCTCTGGGTCGGCTACACGGGTCTCGGCCTCGGCGCCGACGCCGAGCTGGAGGCGATGCGACGGCACGTCGGCGATGCGGTGCCGAAGCCGCCGCTGCGCGACCGCGATGCCATCGTTGCCGCCATCGCGCAGTACGCCGACGCCGGCGTGACCTTTCTCTCGATCGGCTTCGCCTGGCAGAACGCACGCGAACTGATGCAGGGGCTGGAGCAGTTCGCCCGTGATGTGCTGCCCGCCTGCCGTTGAGGTCCGCCGCCGCCGCCGTCAACGTGCCGCCGCGGTATTAAGTCCAGCCCGATCCGCTCGACATATTACGGCGGAAGGCCGGTCCTTGTGCGCCGGTAGCATGGGAGATCGGACGCGCGTGAGGCGGGGCTCTCCTGTGCAAAGTGCAGGAGTGTAGGGAATCTCACGCCGCAAGCGTCAGCGATCGTACAAATTCGGACGCGGTGGTGCGTTTAGCTAAGGGTACGGGTTTGACTCCGCGGATTAGTGCCGCGCGCATTGTGGCGCGTTAGGCTGAGGGTGACGGGAGCGTTACGCGGACACGGCGTGCAACTGGTGCGCCGGCGGCGCTTCCCGAGGAGACAACACGGTGAGCAGGAACGGTGGGCCGGGTGGCGGCAGGCAGGGAGTTTCTCGGCTGGCGGCGATGGTGTTACGGCAATTCGGTGAGCACCCCGGGCGGCCGTTGACCGAAGCGGAGATCGGATCGCTTGCCGGCGTCGATCTGCACGAAGCGCGGCAGCTTGTCGCCTGGCTGGAGCGGGCCGGCTTGCTGCAGCCCGCGCCCTGCGACGGCCTGCCGGCGCTGTTACTTCCCGATCCCTCCGAGCAGCGCCGGCTGCGGCCGCGCCCGCTGGTGCTGCTGGTGGAAGACCATGCCTCGATTGCCGGTATGACCGAGGCGGTGCTCACCAGCGAAGGCTATCACGTCGTGCTGGTGCGCAATCCGCTGGAAGCGCACGTGATCCTGCGTGTGGTTGCCTTCGACGTGATTCTGACCGACAGCTTCAGCCCCACGATCGATCTTGCCGCGCGCGTGCTGGCGCCGCTGCTGCGCCGTTCGGCGGGCACGCCGGTGGTGCTGTTCACGGCGCACCACTGGAACCCGGAGCGCGTCCATGCCGAAGGCTTCACCGAGATCATCACCAAGCCGTTCGACATCGACGCGCTGCTGAGCCGCGTCGATCAGCTCTGCGCGACCCACCGCACCGCCGGCGCGTAGGCCGCCGCCTGAGTGCTGGCCAAAGCAGACGGCGCTTGTGTTATCATCAGGACAAACGTTCTGAGAGCGGTTGCGCCGTGTCCCTCGATGCCACACCACCACAAGCGACGCTGGACTGTGCCGAGGCGCTGTATGCGCTGCTGGCGCGCGATGCTGCCTTCACGCGCGTGCGCCGCCTGTGGGAGATCGACTGGAGCGAAGCCGACGTTACGGTCGAGGACGTGGGGCTGACACGGCTGATGCAGCACGAGGCGCAGAAGCTGCTGCCGCTGCTGGACGGCGCCGCCGGCATCGGCTGGGCGGATGTGGCCGACGCGATCCGCTGGACGGAGCGCCACGACGCCCTGGCACAAACCGCGCTCTGGTGGCTCGGCCAGCTTGCCGCGGACCCGGCGCTGGCGGGCCAGCGATCGTAGCCCGCGGCCTGGGGGCGGGGCGCACCAGCGGCAACAGAACCGGTGCGCCGACTTGGGGACTTGCATGGTCACGAGTGCGGCGGCGGGGCACCTAACCCTGCTTTGCCGCCAGGCAAAGC
>CALFMN010000021.1 GCA_937879875.1 uncultured Chloroflexota bacterium
GCTCTCCGCAGCTATTCATAATGACACGATGCTAGATTATTGTATAGGCTCTTAGTGTAGTGGTTCAGGCCAGGTGAGACAGGAACGGGGCACGCCTGCTGCAGGGAACGGGCCGCCGGGGGCGTGGGCACACCTTGACCCTGCCGGCGCGCCCGTTCTCGGCGCACGCCGGCGCTGTCTCACCTCTCCTGACACACGACAACATTTGACCCGCCGTGCGCCGGAAACCTACGATCGTAACGCTGGCGTGACAAGCGCCAGTTGCGCCGATCCAGCCTTCCACAGGAGACCCGCGTTCGTGCCATCGCTACCGTTCGCCGTTTCTCCGCGCGCCCACCGTCGACCAATCGCAGCGCGGGCTGCCGCTTCTGCCGTACTGCTGCTTCTGCTGAGCCTGCTGGTGGCGGCGTGCAGCGGCGGCAAGGCGAAGGAGAACGTCTCGGCGCAGGCCGTGGATTGCTCGCAGCCCGGCGGCGGGGCGGTGACGAATGCGCCATCCTCCGGCAGCAGCGTGTTGATCACGCGCGATGACTCGCTGTATCTGCGCGATATGAAGACCAACAAAGAGATCAAGCTCTGCACGGCGCCCGAAGGGCTGTTCGTCACCTATCCGGCCTGGTCGCCCGACGGCAGGCAGTACGTCTACGCACTGGACTCACCGTTCATCGGCAACGTGGCCGCGAACTGGGGCAGCGATTTCTACCTCGCGGACGCCAACGGCGGCAACCGCCGGCTGCTGCTCAAGCACGATCAATCCGGCGCCGAGCTCGAGTCGCCCTCCTGGACGCCCGACGGCAAGACGATCGTTTACTCCTACTTCCTGACGCAGTACGACGCCCAGGGCCAGTATCAGGGCCAGGTCTATGAAGCGCGGTCGATCGACGTCGCTTCCGCCGCGGTCACGAAGCTTATCAGCGACGCCAACAGCACCGCTCTCTGCCGCGACGGCAGCAAGCTGACCTACGTGAACTTCAATCAGACCGACTTCACGTCCTACGGCATCTGGGTGGCCGATGCCAATGGCCAGAACGGCAAGGCGATCGTCAACGGCAATACCGGCATGCAGGCGTTCTTCGCGCCGCGCTTCTCGCCTGACTGCAAGCAGATCATCTTCGCCGCGATCGGCGGCGGCATTCGCAAGATCGATCCGGCGCCGAAGGGCGGCGGCAACCTGCTTACGCGCCTGCTTGGGCCGCTGCTGCCCGCGGCGGCCGCGGCGCACGGCGCGCCCTGGGACCTCTGGCTGGTGAACGTCGATGGCTCAGGGCTGAAGCGCGTCACCAGTCTGAACGAGGATCTGCCCTTCCTCGAATGGGCCGCCGACGGTCAGAGCGTGCTGTTTGTCGGCACCAACGGGCTGTACGAGATGTCGCCCGACGGCTCGAACATCAAGAAGATCGGTCAGGGCGCCGTGCACGGCCAGATTAGCTGGCGGCAGAAGGCAGCTTGACGGCGCGGTTGAACGGCGCGAACAAGGGCGGGATCCCGGCCGGGATCCCGCCCTTGTCGTGTGCTCGCAGCCCCGGTGCTACGGGTTGGAGCAGATCGTGTCGCCGAACAGTTGGAAGTTGCCGTCTTCGCCGGCCTTCGCCAGCTTGAAGCAGGAGAGCGGCCGGCGATTGTCGAAGCTCGTGCTGAAGGTGATGCCCGGTAAGAGCTGCGGAATCGTCCACTTTTGGAATGACTCCGTCGCTTGCATCAGCGAGTCGCGCGTCGGGTTCACCCCAGCCCGCTTCAGCGTCTCGACGTAGGTCTGCCCGATCATGTAGCCAAAGATCGGGAAGTTCGCCATCTGCACGTCGGGCGCGTTCTTGGTGATGAAGTCCTTCACTTCGAGCACGGAGGGATCGGTCTCGTTGAACTGGTGGTAGTACAGGTCCGAGATCGCACCGGCCACGTTCTGCGGACCGCCGGCCACGCCGGTCAGGCTCGGATCCAGCGCCACCGAGTTCAGAATTACCGTGGGCTTCCAGCCCTGGTCCGCGGCGGACTTCAACGCCAGCCCCGCGAACTTCGGAATCGCGATCAGGATGAAGACTTCGGCGCCCTTGTCCTTGAGGTTCGTGACCTGGCCGCTGACGTCGGACGCCGTGGTCTCGTAGACCTCTTCGTCGACGATCGGGTTGTCGGCCGTGCCCTTGTCGCCGAGCACCTTGGTGATTCCCTGCAGGTAGCCCTTGCCGTAGTCGTCGTTCTGGTAGAGGATGCCGATCTTCTTGCCCTTCAGGTTCTGCTGGATGTAGGTGGCGTAGGTCTTGCCTTCGGAGACGTAGTCCGGCTGCCAGCCGATGGCATACGGGTGGCTCTTCGGATCGGCGCCCCAGGCGGGCGCGCCCGACAGGATCCAGATCTGCGGCACCTTCTGGTCGTTCAGGTAGTCGAACACGGAGGTATTGGTGGGCGTGCCGAGCAGCGAAGCGATGGCGAAGACCTTGTCCTGCTCGACCAGCTTGTGCACCAGCGGCACCGTGTTCGCCGGGATGTACTGATCGTCGTATACCGTGACGTTGATCTTGCGGCCGTAGATGCCGCCCTCGGCGTTGACCTGGGCGAAGCACGCCTGCATCGTCTTGATGATCGGCACGTAGCTGGTGGCCGCGCCGCTCAGCGGCTGCGTGGTGCCGAGATGAATCTCGGTCGGCGTGATGCCAGTGTCAGACGCCTTGGGCGCGTCGGCGCCGGCGGGCGCTTTCACGCCGTGGCAGCCCGAGGCGCCGCTCGACCAGTCCGCACTGCCGCCGGGCGGATTGAAGGTCTTGGCGACGGTCTGCACGCCGCCTGCCGCCGGGCTGCCGCTGGTGCTGGCGGCCGTGGTGCCGGAGGCGGCCGGCGAGGCCGCGGCGGCGCTGGCGCTGGCGGGCGCGGCCGCCCTGGTGGCGCTGGCGGCCGACGCCTGTGTGGCCGAGGCCGCGCCGGTGTTCGAGGGTTTGTTGCTGCTGCTGTTATTGTTGCTGCTGCTGCAGCTCACGGTGAGCGCGATCAGCGCGCTCAGTCCCGTCACAAGCAGCGTGCGACGTAGAGGTAGGGTGGCCAGCATACGTCCTCCCATCCGTACGTTTCGTACGCCCAGCGCACGAGCTTTTGATGACCTGCCCATGGAACTCTGATCGGGCAACACCTCCTCATCCCCGCGCGGGTCCGTTGGCAGAATGTTGGAGAAACATTCCGCCGGACACTAATGCGCGCCGCGCCGCTTGTCAAGACAGTCGTCTGCGGTTGCGGCAGCGTTGCGCTGCATCGGCACCTGTCGGCGTGCGATACTACGGCAACGCCGAATGTCAACCAGCCGGCGTATCGGCACTTCGTCCGTGCATGGACCGGCGAGGAGCAGCACGATGGCCGCCGCATCGTTGGAAGACCGCGATCTGCGCGAGCGGCTGCTGAACCGCGATCCGGTCGCCACCGCAGTGCTCTTCGAGCGGTTTGCAGAGCCGGTGGCGCGCAGCGTCGCGCGGCGCGTCGCCCGCTCCTACGCGCCCGATCTCGCACACGACATGGCGATCGATGCCATCATCAAGTTGGGCGAGCACCCCGAACGCTACGACCCGGAGCGCGGGAGCTTGCATTCCTTCCTGGTCATGGATGCGGCCGGCGACGCGAGGAACGCCGCGAAACGCGAAGATCGGCGCCAGCGGAGGCAGACGCCGATCGAGGATGTCGAACTTTTGGCGACTCAGCGGAATATGCGATCAGCCGGGCCAGAGGAGCTGCTGTTCGGGGATGCCGAGGCGTCGCTGCCGGCGGGCATCAGCCGCCCCGACGCCATGTCGATCATCCACCAGGCCTTTCCCGACGAGCGCGACCGCAAGGCCCTGCAACTGATGGGCGCTGGCGAGCGGCGCACCGAACTGTTCGCCCGCGTGTTCGGCATCGAGCATCTGGGCGTCGAGGAGCAGCGGCGCGAGGTCAAGCGCCAGAAAGATCGGATCATGGTCAAAAGGAAGCGGCTGCTTGAGCGGCACGCGCGCCAGAGCGGCGCTCGCATAACGGAGGCGGGCCATGCCGGGGAATGAGCGCCAGCGGCCGCCGCACCTGCGCCTCGTGCCCGAGCAAGGCGCCCCGCGCTCCCGCCGAAGCGAGCACGACGCCGAGCGCGAGCGGCTGCTGCGCCGCGCCGCCGACCGCGCGGCCGAGCGGCCGTTCTACCTGGCGTCGCGCCTGCAACGCTATCGCGAGCTGGAAGGGATCGACGAGGCTGAACTGTCGCGGCGATTGCACGCGGCTACGGAGGCGATCTCGCGGCTGGCGCTCTGCCGCGCGCCGGACCCGGCCCACGCCACGTTTCGCCGCGATGTGGTCGCCGTCGCCGCGCACGCGGGCGTGAGCGCGGACATGCTGATGCAGATCCTGCGCCGGGTGCAGGTGACGGATGCGGTGCGGCGCGTGGCCGAAGCGCCGGAGCTGCTGGCCGCGCGCGATCGCGTGCTCGACAAAGACGACGCGCCGTATCAGAAGTCGAGTGCGGAAGACACGAGCGAGGACGCGCCATGCTGAGCCTGCGCGTCGCCCGTGCGGCCGAGGCGTTCTGGCGCGACAATCCGAGCGTGGCCGCGTTTCCGCGCGACATGGCGGCGGCGGTGCCCTGGGCGTTGCCGGTTTGCATCGTGCAGTTGCCGCGCCTGCGGGCGCCCGTCGTACGCCGCTGGCTGGTGAGCGCCCGCGGCGGCGCCACGCTTGCGGAGACGGTGCCGGGCGACGACCGGCCGCTCTGCGGCTGCCTCTCCACCTTCGCTGGCAACGGCTACATCTTCGTCAACAGCAGCGACCCGCCCGACGAGATCCGCTTCACGATCGCGCACGAGGCCGCGCACTTCATGTGGGATTACGCGGAGCCGCGCGAGCGCTCACGGGCGGTGCTCGGCGACGGCGTGCTCGATCTGTTCGAGGGTATGCGCCGGCCGCACGCCGATGAACGCGTCGCAGCATTGCTTGCGGAGGTCGATCTGGAGAAGCGCACACGGCTCTTCGCCCGCGATCACGCCGGCGGCAGCCTGTGCGCGGCCACCGGCGAAGCCGAGCAGGCGGCGGATCGCCTCGCGCTCGAGTTGCTTGCGCCCGCAGAGCATGTGCTCGCGGGCTGGCAGGGCGCTCCGGACCAGCCGCTCTGGGATTCGCCGGCGGCGGGCCTCGCGGAACGGCTTGAGCGTGTCTACGGCCTGCTGGCTGGTGCTGCCGGCGTCTATGCTCGCCAACTGCTGGCTGCAGGCGGCGCCCGCTCGTTCGATACATGGCTGGGCGGTCCGGTGAAACGCGGCGTCGAGTAAAGCGGCAGGCGATGGTCATGAATGCATCCGAACAACCCGAGCCGCGCCCGGCGCCGGCGCGGCGGGTCGCGGCCGGCAGCTTCGAAACGGCGTACGGCGAATCGCTTGCGCGGGCGCTTGATCTCTCCACCTGGGCGCCGCTGCACCGGCTGGCGGAGATCTACGCGCGCATGGAAGACGAAATTGCCCGCGCCGTCGAGGCCGAGCGCGGCCTGCGCGGCGCCACGCGGGCCGAGGTTCTGCCGCGGCTGGCCACAAGGCCGGGCGCGCCTGCCGGCGCCGGTCTGCGCCGCGCGACGCCCGCCCAGGTGCACGCCGTCCACGCCGGCGTGCTGTTTACCGGCCAGGTGGAGGCCTGCGACGGCGCTTCGCTCGCCCACGAAACGCTGCCACTCACGATCGCGCAGATCGGCGTCTGTCTCGTTTCGTATCAGGGCGACCTCGGCACCTGGGCGCAGCGGCTTTTCCGGCGCGATTTGCGGCTCAGCGGCCAGGCGCCGGTGGAAGAGACACTGGCGGTGCTGGGCGCCCGGCAGCAGCGCGCCGGACTCGACCGCGCGGCCCAGCGCGACCAGCTCGCCACGCTCGGGCGGCGCGGCATTCAGAGCTACGCCGAGCGGGCGGCGCTGGTCGAGCAGGCGACGGCGCCCTGGCGCATGGGGCACGGCCAGCCCGCTGCGCTGGAGATCTTGAACGGCAGCGGCTCGATGGAGTTTCTCTCCCGCGGCCTCGATCTGCTGGAGCGGCTGATCTGCGGGCACAAACGCTTCGTCTTCGTGCCCAGTTCGACGCCCGACCGTCATCTGCTGACGATCGGCGACGCGCTGGCGCCGCTGGAGTTCGCCATCGTCGATACGATGCGCGAACGCTGGCAGCAGATCGTGGACGGCGGCTACTACGACGCGCCCTACCGCCCGCGCGTTCAGCGCTTCATCGACGAGGTTGGGCCGCAGGTCGTGGTCGGCGTCTACCGGGCTGCCGCTCAGGCACCGGCGCGCCTGTTCTACGCACACGTCGAACATGCCGAGCTGGCGGGCCTGATCGCGCTAGCCGACGGCGCCCTGCAAACGCTCAGCGGCTTCCCCCTGCTGCTGGACGTGGCCGGCCTGATGTGCCGCTCCGCCTTCGGCGCGGCCACGTTGCAGTCGCCGGTGGCGGCGGCCTACGCCATGGCCGGCGAGCCCTGGCGCTACGCCCGCGCCTAGCCGGCCGCACGCGCACACGGAGGAAACCGGATGCGAAACGACGACCAGGCGCCGAACGAGGCGGCCGTCGCGGCCGAGCTGAGCGACGAGACCACCGACGAGGTCGCGCGGCTGACGGATGAGGCCGGCGGTCCCTGGACCGAACGGCAGGAGGACCGCGACGCCGTCGGCCGCACGATGTTCGATTTGCCGAACAGCGACGACAACACGATCACCGTGCTGCTGCCGCGCGACTGCATCGGCCGCGTGCCCTCCCAGTCGCTGGTGCGCCTGCGCAGCCTGGACGATCGGCGCAACTACCTGGCGGTGGTTGTGAAGGGGCCATTCGCCGAGCCGGACGGGCTGCGCGCCGATGCCCCGGTGATGGTCACGACCTCCGTGCATGGCGCCGTCTTCCTGCCGCGCTACCACGGCCGCGTCCAGGTTGAGATCATGGGCGAGGAGCTGGACGACGGCACGCTCGTGCCGCCGCGCTTCCGCCCGCTGCCCAACAGCCGCGTCTACCTGCTGGACCGCGAAGAGACCGAGCGGGCGCTGCGCATCGCCGGCGACGTGCGGCTCGGCCTTGCCGTCGGCCACGAGGATCTCGAAGTGCGGCTGCCGGCGCGGAGCAAAGCGGTGCTGCCGCGCCACCTCGGCATCCTCGGCACGACGGGCGGCGGAAAGTCGACGACGGTGGCCGGGCTGCTCGCCGGCCTGCACGGCGCAGGTGTGGCAACCATCGTCTTCGACACCGAGGGTGAATACACGGAGATCGGCGCGCCAAGCGATGATCCCACGATGCTCTCGGCGCTTGCCCGCCGCGCCCTCGAACCGCAAGGCGTGCTGGAGACGGTGCTGTATCACCTGATCGAGCGCGAAACGGCGAACCCGGACCATCCACAGCGCCACGCCTTTTCGCTGAGTTTCCCGGCGCTCTCGCCCTACGCGGTGATGGAGCTGCTGGAACTCACCGACGCGCAGGAGCAGCGCTTTCAGAAGGCCTACGACCTGCTCAAGCGGCTGCTCGAGCGGCTGCATCTTTTTCCGGCCAACCGCGAGGAAGAGGCGCGGGCGCTCGAGATCGACGAGCTGGAGGAGGGCTGGCCGCAGCTGACGCTGGCGCGTCTGTGCGACGTGGTCGCGATGATCGCCCGCCGCGTGGACAAGGCGCAGGCGCTGCCGAATCTCTACACGACGTTGCTGCGCGGCGAAGAAGCCCAGAAGTTCCTGGGCGAGCTGATGAGTTCAGCCGATCTTCCCCAGAACCTCAGCAGTTGGCGTGCGCTGCAGGGCAAGCTCGGCCGCATTCAGCGGCTGAAAATCTTCGACAATCCGCACGGCCGCTCACTCGACTGCGCCGAGCTGTTGCAGCCCGGCCGCGTCAGCATCATCGACCTGAGCGACACCGACAGCCCGATCGTGCGCAACCTGGCGATCGCGGAGATTCTGCGCGGCATTCAGCAGGCGCAGGACGCGGCCTACAAGACCGCGACAGACGCGGGTCTGCAGCCGCTGCCGGTCGAGATCTTCATCGAAGAGGCGCACGAGTTTCTCTCGCGGGAGCGCATCGCGCGCATGCCGAACCTGTTCGCCCAGGTCGCGCGCATCGCCCGGCGCGGACGCAAGCGCTGGCTCGGCCTGGTCTTCGTGACGCAGTTGCCGCAACACCTGCCGGACGAGGTGGTCGGCCTGCTCAACAACTGGATCCTGCACAAAATTACCGATGTCAACGTCGTCAGCCAGCTACGCCGGCAGGTGGGCGGCATCGACGACTCCCTCTGGCAGCGACTGCCGTCGCTCGCGCCCGGCCAGGCGATCGTCTCGCTCGGCGGCATGGCGCGGCCGCTGCTCGTCGCCATTGATCCGGCGCCCTGTCGCCTGCGCATGGTGGACTGACCGGGGCGCTGGCCCTCACCCCCGTCCCCTCTCCCAATCCTGGGCGAGGGGCGATCCCGGGTTGCAGCGTTCCGTCACCGGCACGGTTAACCCGGCGCCTCGCGGATCGCTCTCAACAGGATCGCCCCTTTCCCTCCAGGATTGGGGGAAAGGGGACGGGGGATTGAGGGCCGACCGCCGTGCGGGTAACTTTGCGCCGCTTTCTGCGACTATCATGCGACGGCGCTGATGCAGGGGAGAGCAAGCCCATCGTGACGCAGTGGTCGGTCGAGTGCGGCGATGCCGAGTTGGTCGCCCTGGCGCTGAGCGGCGAACGCACGGCGTTTGCCGCCCTGTTCGAGCGGCACCAGGCGCTGCTGCGGGCGCTGTGCCGCCGGGCGCTCGGCGACCCGTTGCTGGTAGAGGACGCGGTGCAGGAGGCGGCGTTGCAGGCGCTGCTCGGCCTCGCGGCGCTCAGGCAGCCGGAGCACTTCGGATCGTGGCTCGCCGGCATCGGCCTGAATATCTGCCGGCGAATGCTGCGCCGGCGCGGCCAGGCTGACTGGTCATGGGACGCGATTGCCGGCGGACGTTATCTCGCTGAGCCCATCGATCCGGGGCCGCAACCGTCGAGCATGGTCGAGGTGCAGGAGCTGCGTGCTGTAGTCCGGCGGGCGGTGGCCGGTCTGCCACGTGGCCAGCGCGCGGCCGTGCTGCTGTTCTACCTGCGCGGGCTGACCTACGCCGAAACCGCAGCGACGCTCGGGATCGAAATCGGCGCGGTGCGGACGCGCCTGCACAAGGCGCGGCGGGCCTTGCGGACCAGCCTGCAACAGCTCTGGCAGGAGGAAGCGATGACTGCGGAAGTCGAGGAACAGTTCGTCGCGGTGCGGGTCAAGGACGTGCGCAGCAAGGCGGCAGAGGCCGGGTGGCAGTCACCGCACATCGTCGTGCTCGAAGACGCCGCTGGCGGCCGTCTCATACCGATCTGGGTCGGCCCGCAGGAGGGCACGGCGATCGCGCTGCTGCTCGAACAGGTTCAGCCTCCGCGGCCGCTCACGTACCGCTTCATGGCGGATGTGCTGGCAGCGTGCGGCGGGCGCGTGCGCGAGGTGCGCATCACGCGGCTGACCGGCGACACGTTCTTTGCGGCGACGCTGATTGAAGCCGCCACCGGGCGCGCCGAGGTTGATGCGCGTCCGAGCGACGCGCTCGCGCTGGCGCTCAGCGTCGGTGCGCCGATCGCCGTGCAGTCGCAGATCTTCGCGCAGATCGCACAAACGAACGAGCGCTGGCAGACGGCCGAGGGCGCCGCGTCCGGCGAGTGGCCGCGCGGCGCCGCCGTCATCGCCGAGGACGCCCGCCAGATGTGGACCAGGCGGCAGGCGCCGCCGGAGTGTGAACAACAGCAAGCGTAGCAGGCCGGCCCGTCAGGCGCCCAGCGGCTGGTAGACGCGACGATGCGCCACGCGTACGATGCGCCCGGCGTGCGGCGCCGGAAAGTGGCCGCCCAGCACCAGCAGCCCTTCGGCTTCGATGCGCTCCACCAGCGCCGCGCGCGAGCGCGCCGACAGTTCGCGGTCGTCGTCGGCCGACGGACTCCAGTCGGGGTGTTCGATCTCCAGCGGATGGTGTGCCGCGTCGCCGGTAATCACGCCGCCTTCGCCGCCGCCGTAGACCAGCACGCTGACGTGGCCGGCGGTGTGTCCCGGCGTGCTCAGCAGCCGCACGCCGGGCGCGGGCTCGTGGCCGTCGTCCACCAGGTCGAGCTGGCCCGATTCCGCCAGCGGCAATACGTGCCGGCGGATGTAGCCCGCGTCCACGTCCTTCCAGCGCTCCCACTCCGGCCGGTGCACGACGTAGCGGGCATTGGGAAAGGTCGGCACGAAGGCGCCGTCGCGCTCCGTGCAGTTCCAGCCGACGTGGTCAGGGTGCAGGTGCGTAAACAGCACCGCGTCGATGCGCTCGGTCTTGATCCCCGCGGCGGCGAGTTGGTCCGGCAGCATACCGCAGGCGCCCTCGAAGCGGCCGAGAAAGCTGCCCAGCCCCGTATCGACGAGCAGCGTTCGCCCGGCGGATTCGATCACGAAGGTCGTCAGCTCGCAGCGCAGCTTGTCGCCCTCCACGCCCGCGCCGTAGGTCCGGAATGCGGCGATCGATGCGTCGGGAAAGAAGCCATCCAGCCCCAGCAGCAGATGGCCGTCCGAGACGGTGCGCACGCGGATCTCGCCGAATTGCAGAACGCCCATCGCCATCTCCGCTCCGCTCGCCCGGCGGGCCGTTCCGTATCATGCACAGTCCGTGGCGCACACCGCAAGGACGCGCGGCTGGCCCGGGCACGATGCCCTGCCGGCTCGGAGTAGCCCCGTCTACCCCGTTCGCCGGACGCATCAACTCGCGGCGTTTCATAGCCTCAGAGATGGACACAGCCACCTGTGACGCAGCGGCGCGGCCATCGAACGCCCGCCGAACTCTGAGGGAGGCAGCGCGTGAGCGAGGAGAATATGGCCCGGACGACCAATGTGCAGAGGGCGACCGAGCGGGCGACGGCCTCCGAGCCGCGGGCGAAGAACGGCGCCCGCCCCGGCGCGGAGCCGGCCTGGACGGTGGCCGACGCGCGACGCGTGGATTTTGCCCGCATCGAGCCCGGCTGGCCCGTGCTGAGCGCCGACGGCGAAGAATTGGGTACGGTGCGCGGCAAAGGCCGCAACTATCTGGTCGTGCCGTACGGGCAGGAGCACGAGCGCACGATGTTCGTGCCGGTTGAGTACATCGAAACCGTCGGCGGGCACCGCGTGATTCTCAACCAGCCCAGCGGGTTGCTGCTCGACATGAAGCTGGATGCGCCGCCGGCCGGCTTCCCTGAAGAGCACGAGCGCGTCGGCGGCGTGCCACATGAGCCGCTGCGCATGGAGATCGAGTCCGTGCCGGCGATCGATCCACTCAGCGAAGGCGTGGCGCAGCGACCGCTTCCGCAGCCATCCATGCCGCAGCCGCCGCGACGGGACGGCGGCGCCCGCTCTGCGGCTGAATTGAGACCGCCCGGTTTGGCGAGAGTGAGCGAAGCCAGCCCGCGCGCCGCTTTCGGCGATGCGGCGCTGCAGCCGGCGCAGCCGCAGCGCGACCAGAGCGGCGCACAGGCTCGGCTGGAGCCGACGCTCGATGGGGCAACCGTCTCACGCGCCGAAGGCCCCGACACCGGAGCCACCGCCCAACAGCCGTCCGCTACGCATATGGACGATGCATCTGCCGAATGGCGCGACGCGAACGAGCGTGTCGGCCTGGTCAATCCAGAGGACCGCGCCGAAGCGCTGTTCGAGGAGCGATCGGGCTACCACGTATTGACCGGCAGTCCGCAGTTTGACCATGCCGACGGGCCGACACATCAGCCCGGCGTGAAAGATCCGCGTAGCCTTGAGCCGCTGCGTGCGCAGTTCGGCGTCACCGGCACGCCCGGCGATGGCCAGGAGCGCAACGTCACCGACCTGGACCTGACCCGCAACAAGCGGCCTGACGGCGATCCGTTCGGCTCGCAGGCGCAGACGATCGGCCGTCCGCTTGCACCGGGCGAGCCGCACACCGCGCAGCGCAGCCTGCCGGACCCGGCCGGATCGAGCCTCGCCCGCATCGGCGTGAAGGACGTGCCGCCCGGCTCGGTGGCCCGGCCCCGGCCCAACCGCTAGCTCGCATGAGCCACGCGCGTGCACACTGATGGCGGCGTGCGCTGCGGTTCCCGGTGTGCGCCGGCGGAGGCGGGCGCGTGGGCGCAAACGGCGTCGTGATCGTCGGCGCGGGCAGCAGCTCGCGCATGGGCGGCATCGACAAAGTCTTCGCGCCGCTGGCCGGACGGCCGCTGCTGGTCTACTCGCTGCTGGCCGCCCAGCGCTGCGAGCAGATCGAGCGCATCGCACTCGTCGTGGCCGGCGATCGGATCGAGCCGGCCCGCCGGCTGCTTGCCGGGCTACCGCTGAGCAAGCTTGCCGCCATCGTGCCCGGCGGGGCCAGGCGCCAGGACTCGGTCATGGCCGGGCTCCATGCGCTCGCCGGCGTCGAGTACGTGGCCATCCACGACGCCGCCCGGCCGCTGGTCACGCCCTCCTTGTTTGCAGCCGGCTTCGCGGCCGCACGGGACACGGGCGCCGCGATTGCCGCCGTGCCGGTGGTAGATACGCTGAAGCGCGTGGCGCCCGACGGGTCTGTGCAAGAGACAGTACCGCGCGACGATCTGTGGGCGGTGCAAACGCCGCAGGTGTTTCGCTACGACCTGCTGCTGGCGGCGCATCGTGCCGGGGCGGACGCTGTCACCGACGACGCGATGCTGATCGAAGCGCTCGGCGGCACGGTGCGTGTCTTCCCCGGCTCTCCGCACAATATCAAAGTCACCACCCCGGCCGATCTCGCGCTGGCGGCGGCGCTATTCGAGTCGCAGGCGGATTGAAGCAATCCTCAGGGCGCGGTTGGCGTTGGCGTCCGTCTGAATCAGGTCTTTGCACGTGCAGCCACTCGCGCCCGCACGGGGCACCTAACCCCGCCGCGGCTGAAGCCGCGCCTCCCTTCCCGACACGGGAAGGGTTTGATGTCGGAGACCGTCACCGGGGCGGGAGACAAACTGTCTGCGTGTCCCACAAGGGCACCCTGGCCCCGTCGCCGTCGCATGACGGATGGAGCGCTCCAGAAGTCCCTTCCCGCCTCGGGAAGGGACAGACATCGCTTCAGCGATGTCAGGGTTAGGCGCCCCGCGCGGCTCGCGGCGTACGAGTCTGCGGGGCGCTGCTGGCGCGCCGGCCGCGGGCCGGGCTACGATGGATGCGTGATGCGCGTCGGCATCGGCTACGACACGCACCGGCTGGTCGCCGGTCGCCGGCTGCTGCTCGGCGGCGTCGAGCTAGAGGCGGAGCGCGGGCTGGCCGGCCATTCCGACGCCGACGTGCTGCTGCACGCGCTGATCGACGCGCTGCTGGGCGCCGCGGCGCTGGGCGATATCGGCGGGCACTTTCCGCCGGGCGACCCGCGCTGGCAGGACGCCGACAGTGGCGAGCTGTTGCGCGTTGTCGCGGACGAGCTGGCGCAGGCGGGCTGGAGTGTAGCGAATATCGACGTCAACGTGATCGCCGAGCGGCCGCGGCTGGCGCCGCACCTCGCGGCGATGCGCGAGCGCATCTCGCGGACGCTGGGCGTGCCAGTGGGACGGGTCAGCGTGAAGGCGAAGACGAACGAAGGGCTGGGTCCGGTCGGCGAAGGGCTGGCGATCAGCGCCCAGGCCGTCGCCTTGATCGAGCGGCCCTGAAGCGAAGCGATGAAGCGTTCCGCGATGACAAGCTTTCCCGGCGCCTGCATCTGTTGCCAGGGGTGGCCAGCCGCATAGCCGGCCGCCCCGCGATTGCGCCGCACCCCCTCATCCGCCGCAGGAGCCTGCCATGTCGTTCCTCAAGGCGGTGCGCCGGGATCTGCGCGTTGCGCTCGAACGCGATCCGGCCGCCCGCCATCCCCTCGAAGTCGTCCTCGCTTATCCGGGCTTTCACGCACGCCAGCTCCACCGCGTCGCGCACACGCTGCAACGGCGCGGCGTACCCGTGCTGCCGCGGCTGATCTCCCATGCCTCGCGCATGCTGACGGGTATCGAGATTCACCCCGGCGCCACGATCGGCAACGGGCTGTTCATCGACCACGGCATGGGCGTCGTGATCGGCGAGACGGCCGAGATCGGCGACGATTGCCACCTCTATCAGGGCGTGACGCTGGGCGGCACCAGCACGCGCCGCACCAAGCGCCATCCCACGCTCGGCAACCGCGTCACCGTGGGCGCCAACGCCTCGGTGATCGGCGCGGTGACGGTCGGCGACAACGTACGCATCGGCGCGGGGTCCGTCGTAGTCACCAACGTACCGGCCAACGCCACCGTCGTCGGCGTGCCGGGCCATATCGTTGCCTTCCACAATCCGGGCAACGACACGATCGAGCGCCTGCCCGACCCGGAATGGGACCGCATCGGCCAGCTCGAGCGCCGCATCGCTGAGCTGGAGGCGCGCCTGCAGGCCGTGGAGGGCGAGCGCCCGGCAGCCGTGGGCGTGAGCTGCGGCGCCTGAGCACCGAGCCCTTGCGGCGCTGATCGCCGTGCCGTCTTGAACCAGGATCTCTGCTGCCGCGGCTGCCTCGCGCGTCGCGGCTTCGATAACGAGGAAACACGATGCGACTGACGGATACCCTCTCCGGCCGCAAGGAGCCGTTCGCCCCCGCCGGCGACGAGGTGCTGATGTACGTCTGCGGCGTGACGCCGTACGCGGCGAGCCACATCGGCCACGCGATGAGCTACATCGTCTTCGACGTGCTGCGCCGCTATCTGGAGTTCAGCGGCCATCGCGTGCGCCATGTGCAGAACTTCACCGACATCGACGACAAACTGATCGACCGCGCCCGGCTCTCCGGCACGAGCGTGAAGGAGCTGGCCGAGCGCCACATCGCCGATTACTTCCGCGAGATGGACGCGCTGAACGTGACGCGCGCCACGGTCTATCCTCGGGCCACCGAAGAGATGCCGCAGATTATCGAGATGGTGCAGGGACTGATCGAGAAGGGCTTCGCCTATCGGGCCGGCGGCGACGTGTTCTACCGTGTGCGCAAGAAAGCCGGCTACGGCGCCCTGAAGCACCAGAGCCTCGACGAACTGGTGGCCGGGGCACGCATCGAGATCGACGAGCAAAAGGAGTTCGCCGGAGATTTTGCGCTCTGGAAAGGCGCCAAAGCCGGCGAGCCCGCCTGGGAGAGCCCCTGGGGAGCAGGCCGGCCGGGATGGCACATCGAATGCTCCGCGATGTCGCTGCGCTATCTCGGGCCGCAGATCGACATCCACGGCGGCGGCGAGGATCTGATCTTCCCCCATCACACCAACGAGATCGCACAGACCGAAGCCTTCACCGGCAAGGAGCCATTCGTGCGCTTCTGGGTGCACAATGCGCACCTGCGGCTCGACGACGAGAAGATGAGCAAGTCGCTGGGGAATATCCTCAGCCTCCGCGACGCGCTCGACCGCTGGGGTGCGGACGCGCTGCGCGTCTTCGTGCTCACCTCGCACTACCGCAGTCCGCTCAACGCCAGCGATGAGGGCCTGGACGCGGCGAAGCGCGGCGCGGAACGGCTGGCAGGCGCGGCGCACGTGATCAGCGCCGGCAGCGCCGGGCGCGCCGTGGACCCGATGCCGTTCCGTGCCCGCTTTGTCGAGGGCATGGACGACGATCTGAACACACCGCAGGCGCTGGCCGCGCTGCATGAGCTGGCGCGCGAGATCAACCGTGGCCGCGACGAAGGCGCGGAGGTCGCGGCCGCACAGGCTGCACTGCGCGAGCTGGGCAGTGTGCTGGGCCTCGGCTTCGCACAGAGCAGCGCGGGAAATCGGGAAGCGGCGCCGTTTATCGATCTGTTAGTGGAAGTGCGGCGCGAGCTGCGGTCCGCGAAGCAATGGGCGCTGGCGGACCAGATTCGTGACCGCCTCGCCGGGCTCGGCGTCGCACTGGAGGACTCGGCGCAGGGCACGACCTGGCGCCCGCTTTGACACCTTTTCGTAACAATGGCGGACATGATTGACGCAAAGCCCGTACTTTTGGCCTGGCTGTATCGAAAGTACCGATACCGGCCCGGCCCGCTGATCGCGGCCCGCAACGGTGTTAGAGTGTTAAGACTCAGCTATGTGCAGTGCAACGATCCCGCACGCAGAGGAGCACACGCCGACCGCACCGGGCGAGCAGCGTCCGTACGTCTCCGTCGTGATCCCCGCGTACAACGAAGAACTCTGGCTCGAGCGGTGCGTTTCCGCGTTGCAGCGGCAGCAAACCGAAATTTCCTTCGAGATCATCGTTGTTGACAATAACTCGACGGACGGCACCGCCGAGGTCGCACGGCGCCTCGGCGTTCGTTACGTGTTCGAGCCGCGCCAGGGTTTGACCTTCGCGCGCCAGGCCGGCGAAGCGGCCGCGCTCGGCGAGATCGTCGCCCACACCGATGCCGACTCTGAAGCGCCGCCCGACTGGATCGAGCGCATCGCGCGCGAGTTCCGGCGTACGCCCGAGACCGCGGTCGTGTCCGGGCCGATGTGCTTCCCGAAGGCGCCGCTGGCGATGCAGATCGTCGCGCCGCTGCAAAACCTGTTCGTCTGGATCTGGTGGCTGCTGACACGGCGGCTGGCCGTGCTGAACGGCTGCAATTTTGCGGTGCGCGCCGTGCTGTTGCTGGAGGCGGGCGGCTTTGCCGTCAATCTGCCCGTCACGGGCGACAGCCGCGTGCTCGCCATCCTTAAGCCGTATGGCAAGGCGCGCCGGCTCGGCGTGAAGATGAAGACATCCGGCCGGCGCTTTCACGGCCAGGGCACAGTTCGAGCGCTGTTCTTTTACGCCAGGCAGCAACTGGTCGCGGCGCTCGGCAGGGAGAGGTTCATGTCGGCTCCGGACATTCGTATGCCGGACGGCTGGGCGGTAGAGATGCGCCGCCGCCGTCGCGCGGCGCTCGCGTTGCTGCCGGCTGTGCCGGTGCTCGCGCTGGCCGGCTGCGGCGCCTTCATGGCGATCAGCCCCAGTTCGCAGGTTTACGGCAAGATCGTGCTGCATGGCCCGGACAACGAGAAGGTCGTCGCGCTGACTTTCGACGACGGCCCCAATGAGCCGTTTACCTCCGAGATCCTCAACGTGCTCGACCGCGAAGGGGTGAAGGCGACATTCTTCGCCGTGGGGGTCAACGTCGCGACCTATCCGGACGCGGCGCGGCGCATCGTCAGCGACGGCAACGTGATCGCCAACCACTCGTGGGACCATTCACGGCTGGCCACGGCGGTCGACTTCCGCTACTCGCAGCTACAACGGGCGCAGGACGAGATCCAGAGCGTGACCGGCGTGACGCCGCGCCTCTTCCGGCCGCCGGCGGGCATCCATACCCCCTGGCAGCTCAAGAAGGTGACCAGCTCCGGCATGGTGACGGTGAACTGGGATGCCGAAGGCTTCGACTGGATGAAGCCGAACTCGCCGGAGCGCATCGAGCAGAAGGTGCTGGCGAGCGTGCGCCCCGGCTCGATCGTCCTGCTGCACGACGGCGATGAGACGCGCCACGGCGCCGACCGCAGCCAGACGGTGGCCGCGCTGCCCGTGATCATCGACACGCTGCGCGCCGAGGGCTACCGCTTCGTGACGCTTCCCGAGATGCTCAACATGCCGGCGTATCAGGGCAAATAGCGGCGGGTTACGCCGTTCCAGGCGGCGTCAGGCTGGCGGGGCACCTAACCCTGATTCGGCTGAAGCCGAATCTGTCCCTTCCCGAAACTGGAAGGGTTGGTTCGAGGATCAGCGGGAGGCTGGGAGAACAGCCCATTGGCTGTCTCACCATGACACCCTCGCCCCGCCACCGTCGCACGGCCTCTGGAACGCTTCAGAAGTCCCTTTCCCGCCTCGGGAAGGGACCTGCTTTGCCGCTAGGCAAAGCAGGGTTAGGTGCCCCAGGCGGGCGCTGGCCCAGGGAGCGCCCGCAGCATTCCCCCGCCTACTTGTCCGCGCGCAGCAGCAGCACGGGTATCTCGACCTCTTCGAGCAGGCTTTCGGGCACGCTGCCCAGGAAGAGCCGGCCCAGCGTCGAGCGGCCTTGCGTCGTCATCGTCACCAGGTCGATCTGCTGTTCGGCGATCACGTGCGCCAGGGTGCGTACCGCCTCGCCTTCCATGATCAACTGCTCGACCTTGAGCCCCTCGCCCTGCAGGCGGTCGGCCATGCGGGCGAAGTAGCGCGTCGTCGAGTCTTCCTCCGCGACGACGACATCTTCCGCTACTTCGGCCGTGACCGGCGAGGCGCCGATCGGGTCTGAGGCGACGGCGCGCGAGAGCACTTCGACACGCGAGGTGACCGCGTGCAGCAGAACAACGGTCGCCTCAAAGCGGCGTGCCAGTTCGATCGTGTGCGGAAGGATGCGTTCTGCCAGTTCCGAGCCGTCGAGCGGGAGCAGGATGCGCCGGTACATGAACGGCCTCCACGGTATCCGCGGGATCTTGGCTCCGCGGGGCGCGCGGGATGAACGAAGCGGGTGACGCAGCGCCGGCGACATCAGCCCTTGTGGCGCGGCGATTTCGATAGAGATGGCGCTCTGCCCAGCCGGCGAGCCAGAGGCCGATCAGGGCGGTGACCACGCCGGCCGCGGCATCGCTGAAGTAGTGATTGCCGGTGATCACAACAGCCAGGCTCATCAGCACCGGCAGCGCCAGCCCGAGCCAGGCGATACGCCGCTCGCCAGCGTACTGCCAGACGGTCAGCCCCATCAGCAGCACCCAGCCGACGTGCATGCTGGGAATCGCCGCGTACGGATTGAAGAAGACTTTCGGCTCGACCGTGTCGTAAACGCCGGACACTTTTGCGGCCGTGTCCACGAAACCGAAGCCGGGCACGAGCCGCGGCGGCGCCAGCGGCACGATCTGAAAGATGATCAGGGCGATCGCGCCGGAGATCAGCACGGCGTTGCGCGTGACGCGGAAGTGGTCGCGGTGGCGCCAGTAGAGCCACACGGCCAGCGCGATGATCAACGGCAGATGCGCCCACATGTAGATCGCGTTGAAGATCTGCATCAGGGCATCGTTATCGATGATCAGCGACTGCAGTTGCCGCTCGCGGAAGATGCCGAGCATCCGCTCGAAATCAATGACATGGCGGGCATCGGCCAGCGCCAGCGAGTGACGGGCGTCCTCCGCACCGGCCCACTGCACCGCGCCAACGCTGAGCGAATAGACGATGTAGCCGCCGGCCGCCACGGCCAATTGCCAGAGCGCATCGAAGAGCCAGGGGCGTTGGAGAGCAGCGGCGCGGGGCTGCGCGAATGCGTTCGACTTCACCTCATCAGTGTCGCATGCCCGCAGCGACGCGGCATAGCCCCGCCGTCACGCGCCCGCTAGCTCGTGCGCGGGATGAAAACCGTCCGCGGACGTACCGAAACTGGCCGGCGAACTGATGCTCGGAAGGCACTATGCTTTCCGCCCGAGTCCGGCGCGGCGGTGCACCGCCATCACGCAGTCGTCCTCGACGTAGCGAAGGCCCGCCGCCTCCGCGATCTGGCGCGCTTCGGGTGAGACGATGCCCTGCTGCAGCCAGATCGCTTGCGCTCCCGCGTCCACGGCCGCACGGGCCACGTCCGCGCAGAACTGCGGTCTGCGGAAGACGTTGACGAACTCCACCGGCTCGGGTACGGAAGCGAGGTCCGGGTAGCACGGCTCGCCCAGCACCTCGCGCTCTTCAGGGTTGATGGGAATGATGCGGTAGCCCTGCGCCTGCATGTAGGCGCTCACATAGTGCGCCGGCTTGCTCGGAATCGAGGACGCCCCGACCACCGCGATCGTCCGGTATTTGGCCAGAATGTCGCGCTCGCGTTCATGTGCCGCTCCTCGCCCGCACACTACCATGCAGCCGACGCCGATCCCATCGCCCCGGCGGCACGTGGCCGGCCGCTCGCTCTACAATGCAAGGAGAAGCGCGGAGGCGCGAGCGATGACGATCGAATCGGTTGATAGCGGCAGCGCGGCGGCGATTTCCACGGTGATCCCCCGGCGGGAGCCGAAGCCGCCCTGGCTGAAGGTCCGCTTTCCGGGCGGGCCGAACTACCTGCGGCTGAAGCAGCTGATGCAGACGCAGCGTCTGCACACGGTCTGCGAGGAGGCGCACTGCCCCAACGTGGGCGAGTGCTGGGAGGCCGGCACGGCCACCTTCATGATCCTGGGCGACGTCTGCACGCGCGCCTGCGGCTATTGCGCCGTGACCAGCGGCCGGCCGGGACCGCTCGACCTTGAAGAGCCGTTTCGCGTCGCCCGGGCCGTGCGCCAGCTCGGCCTGACGCATGCCGTGATCACCTCGGTCGACCGCGACGACCAACCCGACGGCGGCGCGGGGCTGTTCGCGGAGACGATCCGCTGGATCCGGCGCCTGGCGCCGCAAACCACCGTCGAGGTGCTGATCCCGGACTTCGGCGGTAACTGGGACGCGCTTGGCATGGTGATGGCGGCGCAGCCGGAGATCCTCAACCACAACGTCGAGACGGTGCCGCGGCTCTACCGCCGCGCCCGCTCGAAGGGCTCCTACACGCGCTGCCTGGAGCTGCTGCGGCGGGCAAAAGCACTGGACCCCGGCACGATCTCGAAGACCGGGATGATGGTCGGTCTGGGCGAGACGCGCCCCGAGATCAGCGCCGTGCTGCGCGAGCTGCGCGACGTTGGCTGCGAGGTGCTGACGATCGGGCAGTATCTGCGGCCCTCGGAGAAGCACCTGCCGCTGGAACGCTACTATCCGCCCGAGGAGTTCGACGAGCTGCGAACCGAGGCGCTGGCGCTCGGCTTCAGCCACGTCGAGTCCGGTCCGCTGGTGCGCAGCTCCTACCACGCCGAGCGGCAGGTGATGGGCAACCTGCGGCGACGGCCGCGCACGGCACCGGACGGAGAGGTCATCCCGCTCACGGCCGTCGGCGATGGCGAACGGCCGTGAAGATGGTCACCGCCGTCGTGCAGGAGGAAGATAGCGCCGGCCTGCTGGAGGCGCTGATGGCGGCCGGCTTCCACGCCACCAAGATCGCCTCCACCGGCGGCTTCTTGCACCGCGGCAACGTCACGATGCTGATCGGCGCCGAGGACGCGGACCTGCCGGCGATGCTGGCGATCGTGCGCGAGCGCTGCCACGCCCGTCAGACCGGCGGCGTGCAGATCGGCGGCGCCGTGCTGTTCGTGCAGCAGATCGAGCAATACCACCGGCTGTAGGTTTGCATGCCGCCCGCGCGATTGACGCGATCGCCAGACGGCGTGACAGTGGACATTCCCGGCGCCGGCCGCTGCCAAACGCTCGAACGAGCGTCGGATCAAGTGCGAGCCGCGCAGGCCCGCTGGAGCACGATCATGCCGAGAGCAGATGCCAACGGGCGTCCCGAGCCCGCGGATGAGCCGCACGACACCGAGCTGCGCTCGGCGCCGGCCGCGCTGGATGGTCGCCCATACTCCGGCAGCAACGGCGCCGGCTCCGGCAGCGCGCCCGGCCAACGCGAAATCGCGATCGAAGAGCTGTCCGGCCGCGACGAAGCCTGGCTGGAGCGCGTGCGTGCCGAGTTCGCGGCAGGCTTCCGCGTCATGCAGGACGGGACGCCGGCCGTCACGGTCTACGGCTCGGCGCGGGTGAAGGAAGGCTCCCTGGTCTATGAAGACTCGCGCCGCATCGGCGCGGCGCTGGCGCGGGCAGGCTTCACGGTAATTACCGGCGGCGGGCCGGGCGTGATGGAGGCCGCCAACCGCGGCGCCGTCGAGGCGGGCGGGCGCTCGATCGGCATGCAAATCACGCTGCGCAACGTGGAGCCGCCGAATCGCTGGACGACAGAATCGGTAACGTTCAAGTACTTCTTCGTGCGCAAAGTGATGCTGGTCAAGTACGCGACGGCCTTCGTGCTGATGCCCGGCGGCATGGGCACGCTCGACGAACTGTTCGAGACGCTGAACCTGCTGCAGACCGGCAAGATTCACCGCTTTCCGGTCATCCTCTGCGGCTCGGACTACTGGGCCGGGTTGCTGGACTGGATGAAGCACCGGCTGCTGGCCGAAGGCTATATCGGCGGCAGAGACCTCGACATCTTCCTGATCGAAGACGACCCGCTGGCGGTGGTCGATCACATCACCCGCTGGCAGCGCTCGCACAGCGTCGGGGAGCTTGCCCAGCACCCAGAGCGCCGCCCGCGCCGGGCGCTGGACTGACGCGCGGCCCCCATCCCCCGCCCCTTCCCCCAATAATAGGGGAAGGGGAGATCTTTTGTGCGGAGGATTCGAGCTGAAGGCAAGGCGTTCTCGCAGATCTGCAGGGGCGCATGGCGTGCGCCCAGCAGCGCCTCGCTAACCCGACGCCTTTGCGGATCACCCGCCGCCGGATCGCCCCTTCTCCGTCCAAGATCGCGCTCTGCGCGATGTCAATGATTGGGAGAAGGGGAAGGGGATGAGGGCCGCCGGCCCGCGCCTACGGAATCGGCCGTGTGCGCAGGCGCCAGAGGCCGCGCAGGTCCTCGGCGATGGTGGTGGCCAGCTTGACCCGCGTGTCGGGGTCTTCCACCCAGCGCACCGGCAGGTCTTTGATGCGGTAGCCCTTCTTCTCCGCCAGCACCAACAGCTCGGTGTCGAAGAACCACTCGTTGTTCTGCACCAGCGGCACAAGCACCGCCGCCGCTCGCCGCGAGAGCGCCTTGAAACCGCACTGCGCATCAGAAAAGCGCGTCCACATGATGCCCTTGATGATCAGGTTGTAGCCGCGGCTGATCGCTTCGCGCCTGAAACTGCGCGTGGTGCGGCTGCCCCGCGCCAGGCGGCTGCCCGTGGCCAGGTCATAGCCGTCCTCGGCGATCGCGCGAATCAGCGCCGGGTAGGCTTCGATCTCGGTGGAGAGATCCACGTCCATGTAGCTGACGATGTCGGCGGCGCTTTCCAGCCAGGCCGTGCGCAGGGCGCGGCCGCGGCCCTTCTGATCCAGGTGCACGCAGGCGACGCGGGGCAGGTCGCGGCTGAGCTGCTCCGCCACGGCAAGGGTGCCGTCGGCGGAGGCGTTGTCGGCGATCAGGATGCGCCAGTCGTAGGGCAGGTGCTCGCTGAGAAAGGCGTGCAGCGTCGCCACGCTCTCGGCCAGCACATGCTCCTCGTTGTAGACCGGAATCACCGTATCAACCGTGGTCACGGGCACCTCCACGCTCGCACGCACACTTCACACAGCGTAGCGAAGGGACAGTTGCGAGGGAAGTAGTGGACGCCGCGACGTCAGGGCCTTTGCATCGTGCAAGGTGCGCAGCACCCTGCTGGCCGCGCGCCGCGGGGAGCGGCCGTTGGCGGCGGCCCTGGCTGCCGCGTGCGGTGGGGGCGCGGCGGTGCGGCAGCCCCGGGGCGCCGGTGCCCGGCGGCTAGCGGGTCGCCGCCGGGCGCGCGGCGCTGGATCGGCCTGGGCAGGGGGACCGGCGCCGCGCCGGCCATGCCACCCGCGCTGGCGCCCGGCGCCCCGCTGCGGCCCGCCCCGCCGCCGCCCGCGCCCTCCGCGGCAGGGCACGCTGAAAAGGCCCTGAGGGTTAGGTGCCCCGCGCGGCCACGGGAGCCACGGCGGGGCGTCAGCCGCGGGCGGTGCGTCCGAACATCAGCGCCCCGCGCTTGGTGACGCTGAGCGGCGTCTGCACCCGCTCGGCAACTTCGACCGCCAGCGCCGGTTCGACCAGCCACCCGATCAGACAGCGGCGCACCGCCTCGGCGTCGGGCAGGCGCACAAACGGACCGTCCCAGCGCTCGACCTCGACCTCCGGAAAAACCCGGCGCAGCAGCTCCGGGCCGTTTTCAGCGTCGAACGTGAGGGGCGGCTCGGGCGGCAGCAGCGGCGCAAGCTCGGGCGAACCGTAGCGGCTCGGCGCTGCCGCGATGAACAGGCCGCCCGGCCGCAGCACGCGGGCCGCCTCGCGCAGGGCAGCCAGCGGCTCGGCCAGGTGGTAGAGCATGTACAGCGCCGCAACGCCGTCGAAGCTGCGAGCGCGGAACGGCAGCCGCGTCGCTTCGGCCTGCAGCCGCTCGCCGGCGCCGCGCCGCAACTGCGTTGCAGACAGATCGACGCCGATCCAGCGCAGTTCAGGCGTCATGCAGACGCGCAGCCGGCCGTCGGCGCAGCCGAGGTCGAGCACGTCCACGGCGCCGGCCGCGATGAAGCGCCGCGCAACCTGTGGATGCACATCGCCGGCGAGGCCGTACGCCGCGACGGTCTCTTCGGCGAGGCGAAAGCGCTCCGGGTTGCGGTCGTAGTCGAAGGAGAGCGCGGTCACGGCCCTCATTCTCTCGTCTGCGTTGGACGTCTCCGACGGTTGCGCTGCGCTCTGGCTCCCCATCGTCCAGATCGCGCGGAGCGCGCTGTCAGATGGAGCAGGACACGATCCGGCGTCGGGCGTTCCATCGCCGCAACGGTTACCCGACGCCATCCCGGGTCGCACTGCGCACGGTCGCCCCTCGCCCAGGATTGGGCGAGGGGACGGGGGTGAGGGCCGACCGGCCGCTATTGCCGTGCGGCCGGGTCGAGGCCGTGCTCGCGCATCAGCCGTTCGCGCTGATACTTGCGCACGGCGGCCTTCAGCGTGCTCAGAGAGAGCATGGCGCAGCGCGGCCGCAGTTTCACCGTCTCCTCACCCAGGATCTCCTGCATGCCGCTGAAATCCATCTCGGCCACGTCTTCGAGCGTGAGCGGTTTGCCCGCTTCGTCCATCAGCTCCATCAGGATGCTGGCCGAAGCCTGGCTGATCGTGCAGCCCTCGCCGGTGAAGTGCACGTCCTTGATCGTCTTGCCATCGTCGTCGATGGTCAGGTAGATGCGCACGATGTCGCCGCAGCCGGGGTTGCCGCCCTCGACCTCGGCGTCGGCGGTCGGCATGGCGCCGCGCTTGTGCGGATGGTCGTAGTGTTCGCGCAGGAACTCGATCCGTTCCTGCCGGTCCATGTCCATGATGCTGTCCTGATCGCGGCCTTGCCGTGGGAAAAACCGGCAGCAGCCGTCGGGAGCATGATGCCACCCCCGACGGCCGCTGCCTACTGCTGAACGATCCGTGGTCCGCGGCTACTTCTCGATGGGCACGCCGATCACGTTGCCCCATTCGGTCCAGCTACCGTCATAGTTGCGCACATTGGGATAGCCCAGCAGCTCGTGCAGGACGAACCAGGTGTGGCTGGAGCGCTCGCCGATGCGGCAGTAGGCGACGATGTCCTTGTCGCCCGTGATGCCCTGTCCGCCGTACAGCTCCTTCAGCTCGGCCGCGCTCTTGAACGTGCCGTCCTCGGCCACGGCGCGCCCCCAGGGAATGTTCTTCGCCCCTGGGATGTGCCCGCCGCGCAGCGCCCCTTCCTGCGGATAGTCCGGCATGTGCAGCAGCTCGCCGCTGTACTCGCCGGGCGAGCGCACATCCACCAGCGGCTTGCCCTCGCCGGTCTTCTGCCGGCCGCTGTAGCCGATGTGCTTGAGCACCTCGTCGCGGTAGGCACGAATGCTGGCGTCCGGCTGGCCGGGTGTGTACTGCGTGGCCGGGTAGTTCGGCACATCCTTGCTCAGCTCACGCCCCTCATCGACCCACTTCTTACGTCCACCGTTCATGATCTTCAGGTTCTTGTGGCCGTTGTAGCGGAAGTACCAGTAGGCGTAGGCGGCCCACCAGTTATTCTTGTCGCCGTAGAAGATCACGGTGGTGTCGTTGCTGATGCCGAGGCGTGACATGAGCTGCGCGAACTGCTGCGGGGTGACGAACTCGCGCACGATGGCGTCTTGAAGGTCGGTGTGCCAGTCCACCTTGACGGAGCCGGGCACGTGGCCGAGGTCGTACAACAGCACGTCCTCGTCCGACTCGACGATGCGGATGCCGGGGTCGGCGTGGTGCTCCGCAACCCAGTCCGTGCTCACCAGCACTTCCGGGTGCGCATAATCGTTGCCAGATGCCATGACAGACTCCTCACTTGTTGCAATCGCTGCCGCTCGCTGCCGGCAACCATTTCTCTACCAAGTATACCAACTAACTCAAGTATTCGGGTCCGGCGCCGCACGCGCAACAGGCTGCATCTCTCCGCATGCGGGAAACCGGCCCATGCGGCTCAGCGCCGGCCGCAGCCGCAGCCGCCGCGGCCGCAGGCGCAGCCGCCGCCGGCGTTCGGCGTGGGGCTGGCGATCACGAAGCCCCGCTGCAGTGCGTCCTCGACGTAGTCGACGGTGGCGCCGCTAAGGAAAGGCGCGGAAACGAGATCGACGATGAAGCGCACACTGCCTGCCGCGACCGTCAGATCGTCGGCATCCGGTTCGCCGGCGAGAGCGAGGCCGTACTGAAAGCCGGCGCTGTGCTGATCCGCGATGAAGACGCGCAGCGTGGCATCCGGCCGGCCGCGATCGGCGAGCACGCGCCGTGCATGCTCGGCAGCGGCAGGCGTCACCTGGAACAACGTATTCGCGGCGGCAATCGCCTCGCGCGAGCTGGTCATGGCGGCGCTCCCAGCGGGGATTCGGTGCCCTTACGGTACCACGCCGCCGGCGACCACGGTTGCCGGCGCGATCCGCACGCAGCCGCCGGTCCACTTTTGTAACAAATTCGCAGTACCGGATCGCTTGACTTTGGCTGTTATATAATAATAATGGAGATGCAAGGCAATAACAGTCAGCGGCGCGGCGCAAGGCCCGGCGGTAGGTCCGCCCCCTGGCCGCCAAGTCCAGCGCCACGCTCTGGCCCTGTCTTGCGACGATCGCTGCCCCGGGTCGCCTGCAGCGCGGCCCGGGGCTTCGTCTTTGCCGCGTCCCGTGCAGCGGCTGTTAGCTCACCACGTCCGAGCCGATCACCCAGCGGCCAGCGCTGCGGTAAAGATAGTACTGATTGTCGTACCAGGCGTCGCCGGAGTCGTATTCATAGCCGTCGTTCGACCAGGTCTGGGTGACCCAGTGCTCGCTGGTGTGCACCCAGGCATAGCCCGGCCCCACCGACTGCTCGATCACCTGGATGCTGAGCAACCGCAGCACGCGGTAGCTGTTCGAGGCCCGCAACTGGCCGATCTGGCCAAGCAGATCGTGCAGCGCGTCCTGGCCCCAGTACAGGCCGAGCTGCGACGAGTCGAGCGCACGCATGGCGCGGGCGTAGGCGAGGTTCGCGCGGTTAATCGCGCCGTACACATCGCTGTAGCAGGGGAAGTAGCCGCTCACCGGGCCGGGCGCGGGCGCCGCGGCTGGCGCCGGCGCCAGCGGCAGCGGTGGCGGCAGGCCGGGTGGCACCGGGCAGAGCGGACCCGGCAGCGGGACGTTCGGTGCGGGCGCCGGCGCGGCTGCCGCGGCACCCGGCCCGGCGGGGATCGCGGGTGCGGCGCTGCCGCCGCTGCCGCCCGCGGGTGTGGTGGGAATGCAGGCAACGGTGTCCGGGTCTTCGCAGTCGGGATCGCTCTGCGCGGAAACGTGGCGGCCGGCGGCGCCCAGGCAGACGAGTACCAGCGCGATCAGTGCCAGCACAGTCAGGCAGCGGCGTCCGCGACACAGGCGCGGCAACTGCACGGTCATGGCGTATCCTCCATCTTCTCGATCGTCGTGGTGAGCAGTGCAGGCCCCTGCGCGACGCTCGTTCAGCAGCAGAGGACGCGCCATCCGTTCGTTTCTTGCGGCGCCCCGACCCGCCGCGCAAGACGGGCGCCGCGGGGTCTGCGAAAATGAAGCGGAGACGCCCGCTGTTCGCGCCGTGGGAGGCAGGATGACCGCTGAGGGCGAGTGTGCGCGGCCGAACGCGGCATTGGTCGGGCGCTGCGGCGCGGTCGTCGAGCGCCTGACCGCGCTGTACGGCTGGCGCCTCGATGAGGTGGCGGCCAGCGCGGTCGCGGCGGCGACGGCCGAGGCTCTGGCACGCGAGCCCGACCCGTCCGAGCGGTTGATCGAGCAGACCTGTTGCCGGCTGCGCTTCGCCCGCCTGCACGACGCGCTCGGCCGTGGCGGCGCCGCGGCCGAGGACGCGCTCGACGAGCTGTTCAGCGTGCGCTGGTTCGAGGCCGAAACCACCGACGTGCGCTATACCGGCTACCTCTTCCGCAGCGCGCTTATCGTGCTGCGCCGGCGGCTGGCCGGCAGCAATCTCGCGCTGGCAGGCGAAGAGCAGCTCGCTGCCGACGCCGCCGCCCGTGCCCTGACCACCGTGCGTGCCCGCTTCGCCGACTGCCGCGATCCGGACTCGTTTTGGGGCTGGACGGCGCGCGTGGCGGAACGCGCGGCGATCGACGAGCTGCGCTCCGGCCGCGCCACCGGCGGCAGCTCGGTGCGCGCCGCCTCGCTGGATGAGCTGACCGAGGGACAGCTCGGCCGCGGCGCCGCGACCGGTGTTTCCGAAGACCGGCAGGTGGACGCGATCGCCGTGCGCCAGGAGCTGATCCGTAAGTGCCGCCTCGGCAAGCTCAGCCTCGATCAGCGCGAGGCGCTGGTGCGCAGCTTCTGGGGCGGCGAGAAGCCCGCGGAGACCGCCGCCGTGCTCTCGGCGGCACGCGCTGCGCGGGTGACGGCGGCGCAGGTCTCACTCTGGAAGCACCGCGGCCTGCAGGTGATGGAGGCGAACCTGCGCGAGCGCGGCTACGGCGGCGCTGAATGATCGCCGCACGCTCGCATGGCGCCGCCCTGCAAGAATCCCGCATCGCCGTGCGTCCCGTACAGATGACGGCGCGATCCCGTTCCGCGCCGGGTGAAAGCCGGCAGCGATGACGATGAACGCGCGCGACGAGCAGTGCGAGGCGACGCTGGCGGCGCTGGCCCGCGGCGGCGCCGAGCTGGACTGGGAGCAGATCGAGCTGCACCTGTCGACCTGCGCGTCGTGCGGCGCCGGCCTGGCGCGCTTCACCGCCGCCGTCGTCGAACAGTTCGCGGCGAGTGATCTGCTCGACGGACTGGAGAGTGCGGGGCCGATGCCCGCCGGGCCGCCGATCGCCTTCCCGAACGCCGCCGCGCGCGAAGAACGGCGCCGGCGAAGGCTCTGGCCGCGCTTTGCCGGCGCCGCCGCGGCAGCTGTCGCCGCGGTCGCCGTGCTGACGAGCATCTTCGTAGCGCGGTCGGGCCGCGGCGGCGCCGGCGGCTCCTCGGTCGCGGCGGAGCGGCTGCCGCAGTACGTGTCGAAGCTGTACGTCCTGCCGCAGCGAGCGAACGACATCTATTACAACGGCGACCTGGTGCAGGTCTGCATCAACGTCAACCAGCCCAGCCACGTTCTGCTGGAGATCCTCGAAGGGCACGCGACGACGACGCTGCTGGACGCCGATGCCGGCGCCTCCGCCGCCGACCAGTGCTTCCCCTACCGCGTCACGGCGCTGCACGCCCGCGCCACGCTGCGGCTGGAAGCCTTCTACGGCCCCACGCGCATCGCCCGCGAAGACGTGACGCTGCTGCCCGCGCCGCCCTCATCCTCACCCCCTCCCCTCTCCTTCTCCTATTATTGGGAGAAGGAGAGGGGCGATCCAGCCCGGAGCGTTCCGTGGCCGGAACGGCTAACCCGGCGCCGTTCTGCGACGCCTTCCACCGGATCGCCCCTGCTCTCCCATACGAGCCTCAACCATCTTGCGGTTTACACAACCTCTGTGTATGGGAGAGCAGGGGCAGGGGTTATGAGGGCCGCTCTACCGCCGCGCGCAGCCCCGCGAGCACTTCGTTCGGCTGGAGCACGCGGCCGCGGGCGACCACGGTCGCGATGCTGCGCGTGTTGCGGATATCCGCCAGCGGGTCGGCGTCGAGCAGCAGGGCGTCGGCGCTGAGGCCGGACTTGATCGCGCCGAACACGTCCTGCCGGCCCAGCCGCTCAGCGGCGCGGCGCGTGCTCGCCTGCAACGCGGCCAGCGGCGACAGACCGGCTCGCACCAGCAGCTCCAACTCGCGGTGCAGCGAGAAGCCGGAGACGATCGCCACGTTGGGGCAGTCCGTGCCGGCGAGCACGCGCCCGCCCGCGGCATGAAAACCGCCGACGAGCTGCAAGATGTTCTCCCAGCAGCGCCGCGAGCGGGCCTTCGCATTCTCCGACGCGCCGGCAGCGGCCTGCCGGCGCTCGGCCCAGCGGCTCTGCAGCTCCGCGGCCACCGGCACGGGCAGCAGCGGCAGCAAGGGCGTGCGCTCGGGGTTGTCCATCGACGTGTCGCCGGCGTCGTCGCCGATCGCGGCCGGCCGCGCGGCGAACAGCACCAGCGTTGGGTCGAGCGCCGTGTCAGCAGCCAGCAGGCGCTCGTACATGCGCTGCACGGCCGCGGAGTGTGGATCGACCTCGGTCAGCACGCGCCAGAGCCAGCCGCCGTATTCGAACGGCGTCATGGCGCCGGGATTCTCCGGGCGCTCTACCGCCAGAGCCAGCTCGCCGAAGGCCATCAGGTGTTCGAGGCAATCAACACCCGCGTCGGCGGCGTCCGCGCCCCAGGTCGCCTGCTGGTGCATGAACACGCGCAGGCCGCGTGCGTGTGCGCGTGCCGCCGCGCGCCGCGCCGTCTCGGGCCGGATCGTGATGTAGAGCTTGACTGCATCGGCGCCGGCGTCCGCCAGTCGGTCGATCTCGGTCTCGATCTGCGTCGCATCGATCTCGCGGCTCATCGACGCGAAGCCCGCGAACGCCTTGCCCTCTTCCAGCATCGGCCCGGTAAACAGCAGCCGCGGGCCGAGCTTTTCGCCGCGCTCGAGCGCGGCACGGTGCGGCACTAAATGCTCGAACTGGCCGCCGAGGTCGAGTACCGTCGTCACGCCCGCGGCAAGGAAGAGCGGCAGGTGCTCGCGCTCCGGCGGCTGCGTGTGGACGTGCATATCCACCAGGCCGGGGATCAGAAATTTGCCCCGGCCGTCGATCGTCTCGGCGCCGTCGGGCACGGGTGTGGCCGCGGCCGGCCCCACGCGGCTGAAGCGCCCCTCCTCAATTACGACGATGGCGCCGGGCAACGGCGCCCCGCCGAGGCCGTCGATCAGCGTTGCTCCGCTGATCGCGAGCGACTGACCAGCAGCCAGTTCGTCCATCTCTCCCTGCTCCGCCTCATTGTGCGGCAGTCGGCGCCGCCGTGGCGAACGATGCCACGGCGGCGACGGGCTTGCAACGGTTTTCGACGCGCTCGCGCGCTCAATTTCCGCGAACTTCGTTCGACACTGATCGTGCAGGAGGCCGCATGGATCTGCCCCTTTCGCGCCGCGACGTGGCCCGGATCGGGGCGGCGCTCTATGTGCTCAGCGGCCTGGTGACGCTGCTGAGCCTGCTGCTGCCTGCCCCGCGCGGCCTGAACGCCACCGGCGTGATCGCCGTTGCGCTCGTCGCGCTGCTGCTGGGGCCGCTGCTCTGGCTGCTGCCCTGGCAGCGCTGGCCGCAGCGTGCGAGCCTGGTCTTTGCGGTCGCGGCGATGGGCCTGATCGCGCTGCACAACTACTTCGGCGGCGCCGATCCCTACCGCATCAGCGTCTTTTTTCTTGTGGTCTTCACCTGGGTGGGCTTCGGCCATCCGCGCGGCACGTCGCTGCTGCTCGCTCCGGCGCTCGTGCCGGCGTACCTGTTGCCGCTGCTGCTCAGACCGCATCCCGCTTCCGCGATCAGCTCCATCGTCTACATCCTGCCCGTGTGCCTGCTGGTGGGCGAGACGCTCTCGTGGGTGACGGCGCAGTGGCGCCGCACTCAGGGCACGGTCATCGCCAGCGCGGCGCGGCTGCACCATATCGTCGAAACCTCGCCCGACCTGATCGGCGTGCTCGACCAGCGCGGCTGCTACACCTTCGCCAACCACGCGCACGAGGCGATGCTCGGGCGCAAGGCGGAGGATCTGATCGGCACCAGCCCTTTCGCCTTCATGCATCCGGACGAGCTGGCAGATGTGCAGGAACGCTTCGGCCGGCGCATGCTGCGCGACACCCGGAACAGCGCGCCGCGCAGCGGCATCGTGCTGCGGCTGCGCCACGTCGAGGGGCAGTACATCTGGATCGAGGCACGCACACAGATGGTCTTCGACGCGGCAGGCGACTCGGCCGGCCTGCTGATCATCGGCCGCGACATCAGCGACCGCGTCGATCTGGAAGCGCGGCTGCGCCATCAAGCTTTCCACGATCCGCTGACGGGCCTGCCGAACCGCGCCCTGTTCATGGACCGGCTCACCCAGGCGCTCAACCGCGGCGAGCGGCGCAGTGCGACGACCGCTGTGCTCTTCCTCGACCTGGACCGCTTCAAGCTAATCAACGACAGCCTCGGCCACGAGGCCGGCGACGCCCTGCTGGTGGCCGTCTCGGAACGGCTGCGCACCTGCCTGCGTCCAGCCGACACGGTGGCGCGGTTCGGCGGCGACGAGTTCATCGTGCTGCTGGAAGACGGCGTGACGCAGGAAAGCGCCGCCGCGGTCACGCGCCGCGTGCTCGCCGCGCTGACGAAGCCCTACGAATTGAACGGCAGCGAGGTGTTCAGCGGCGCCAGCATCGGCATTACGCTGAGCGACGCGGCGCACGCGCGGCCGGATGAGCTGGTGCGCGAGGCCGACATCGCCCTGTTCGAAGCGAAGGCGGCCGGGCGCGGCAGCTATGTGCGCTTCGATGCCAGTATGAAGGCGCGCAGCGCCGACCGCCTCGATCTGGAGACGGACCTGCGCCAGGCATTGGGGCGGGGCGAGCTGCGCGTCTACTATCAGCCGGAGATCGACATTCCCACAGGCCTGATGGTGGGCATGGAGGCGCTGGTGCGCTGGCAGCACCCGCGCCGCGGCCTGATCGGGCCGGACCGCTTCATTCCGCTGGCAGAAGAGACCGGGCTGATCCTGGAGATCGGCCCCTGGGTGCTGGAGCAGGCCTGCCGCGATACGCGGCGCTGGCAGGAGCAGCATCTGGGTACGCGGCCGCTGGTGGTGAGCGTGAATCTCTCGCCGCGCGAGTTCGTCTGCCAGGAGATGCCCGACGAGGTCGCGCAGATCCTGCAGCGCACGGGGCTCGACGCCGGCTCGCTGCGGCTGGAGATTACCGAGACCGCGATGATGCACGACCTCGACCTCACCAGCCGCACGCTGGAGACGCTCAAGGAGCTGGGCGTGTGGCTGGCGATCGACGACTTCGGCACGGGCTATTCGTCATTGAACTACCTGCGCCGCTTCCCCGTCGATACGATCAAGATCGACCGTTCGTTCATCAGCGGCCTGGAGAGCGACGCCGGCGCCGTCTCGATCGTGCGCGCCATCACGGCTCTCGGCCACGCGCTGGGCATGGACGTGACCGCTGAAGGCATCGAGACGGCCGCGCAGCTCGCGCTGATGGAGGCGGTGAGCTGCGACCGCGGCCAGGGCTACCTCTTCTCGCGGCCGGTGCCCGCCTTCGAGCTGGACGAGTTGCTGCGCCGCGACGCCGCCACCCGCTCGAGTGGCAGCGACTTCGACAGCCTGCGGCGCCGGGCCGGCTGAAAGCAGCAGCGCGGCGGTCAGCCCTCATCCTCACCCCCGTCCCCTCTCCTTCTCCCAATCGTTAACATCGCGCAGAGCGCGATCCGGGGTGGAGAAGGAGAGGGGCGATCCCGGAAAGAAAGATCCGTGGCCGGTGCGGTTAACCATGGTGCGGCGTGATACCCTCCCCAATCGCTACGGTTAACCTGGCGGCGACATGGATCGCTCCAACCCGGAATCGCCCCTTACCCCTGTTATTGGGGGCACCGCCATCGCAGATGTCAGCCAACCGGGGAATGGGGGCCGGAGCCTATTCGCCCTCCAGATGCACGCGCGGAATCAAGGCCTTGTCGAAGCGCGACAGCGTTTCGGGTGTCAGCGCTTCGACAGCGGCGAGGCAGCGCTCGGTCTCCGCGACGAAGCGCTCGACGTCGATGTGCAGGCAGCGGGGCCGGAACGGCTGCAACAACGGCAATCCCTTCGCCATCATCCGGCGGGCGCCGTAGAGGTTGCCGCGCTCGAGATGCAGCAGCCCGACGCCGACCTGCAGAATGCCCTGGTACAGGTAGCGGACGGGGTCCATCTCGGCGATCCAGGCGTCCTCCAGCGTCTCATGCTGCTCGAAGAACTCTCCGCGATTGAACTGCGCGAAGCCGGCGAGCACCTCGGCCGGCGGCGCCTCGGCGCAATGCGCCGAAGGCAGGCCGCGGCCGATCTTGGGGATCGCCGGGCGCGGCCGCGGGCCATGTCCGCGCCGTGCGGCTCGCTGTCTGTCCGCCTCTCTGCTGGCATCCAATGCATTCCTCCATGGTCCCAGCCTAACAGCGACAGCCCGCCTCGCACATGGCCCTCCGGCTCAGCCGCAGGCGACGGGTCAACCTCAGGTTGCGGCGTCTGGCGGCTGCCAGTCGAGCGCGCGGGGAGGGCCAGGGTGTACGGCAACTGTGCACACCGAACGCCTCGTAGCCCCTTATGTGCAGCGCCGGGTTGCACGGTTTCTATGAGGCGGCGAGCTTCGCTTCGAGGTCACGGATACGGCGCTGCGTGTCTGCGACCGCTGTCTGGTTACCCCGGTGGTGGTAGAACGCCAGGCGCGGAAAGGCGAAGAGCAGCCGGTACAGTGTGAGCTTCCGGAAGAAGGCTGCATCAAACAGCTCGGGGCGACCATACCCCTCGCATACCGCGGTGAACTCCTCCTCGCTGTCATAGTGCAGGGCATCGAAGTCGTTGACGGCTTCGGCAGCGACGACGTTCTCCATGTCGACTAATCCGACGACTCGGCTGCCCTGGACCACAAGGTTCTTCAAGCCGCCATCGGCATATACCAGGCACGACTGCGCAGTATCAAAGAGGGTGCGGTGCTCCTCGAACCGACGGCGGACGGCACTGACCTGGTCATCGACCACGAGCCCGTCGCGCAGGAGTTGGTTCCACCAGGGAGCGCCGCTCAAGACGGAGGCCCAGTTCTCCCAGAGCGTTGGGTATTGCCCTATGTAGCCGTGGGCCGTCGGCTGCAGAAAGCCAAAACCTTCGAGGCGAATCGAGTGAATGAGCGCCAGGAAGCGGCCGAGTTGTCGCAGCGTGGCGACGCGATCACTGCGGCTGAGGTTCGCTTGAAGACCATTCGCGCCGGGTATGCGGCGTGTGACGTGATACGGCTCAGGGAAGAATCCTTGTGTCGGGTCGAACGCCAGCACCTCCGGAGTGGGCACACCGACTGCGCGACATCGTTCGAAGGCCCAGACCTCCTCGCGAAGCCGATGTCCGCCGCGTCCGTGAGGCGCAACTTTGACGAAGCACTCCAGGCCGTTCCCGAGCTGCGCTGTGTAGACGACGTTGATCACACCCAGGTGGACTCGCGTCAGCGCGAGTACCTGGCTGCCAAGCTCGCGGCGCAGGAGCGCACACAGCTCATCGCGGGTATGTCCCGGTTCAGGTGATTGGAAGCCCTCGATCATTGCGACGAATGATAACAGGGCTCCATGAACGAGCCGCGGGTCCGCCCGATGGATGTGCCGCTCGAAGCCGTGCTGAGCCGCGTTGTTTCGCGAGCCTGAGCGCGTGCAGCAGCGTCACCATGCGTTCGCCGCTCGACAGAACGAAATCTCCGATGCACGATGCGGATGCCCGACGCGGCGCGCCTGCGGATGGTCAGACGCTACGCACGCTGAGAAAGGAACGTGAACGATGAAGCTCGCGGGCAAAGTGGCGCTGGTCACGGGGACCAGCCCCAACATCGGCGCCGGCATCGCCGAGGGTTTAGCGGCCGAGGGCGCGAAGCTCATCTGTGTCGATATTCGCGCCGAGAACGCCGAGCAGTGCGCCGCCGCGATTCAAAAGCAGGGCGGCGACGCGCTCGGCATGGTCTGCGACGTGACGGACGAGGCGCAGGTGCAGGCGACGATCGAGGCGGCGCGCGGGCGCTTCGGCGGGCTCGATATTCTCGTGAACAACGCCGTGATCTTCAACCAGAAGGGCGTGCTGGAGATGCCGCTGGCCGAATGGCGAGCGCAGCTCGCGGTGATTCTCGACGGCGCCTTCGTCTGCACGAAACATGCGGCAAAACAGATGATCGCGCAGGGCCGCGGCGGCGCGATCATCAACATCGCCTCGACCGCGGCGCACCAGGGCCAGCCGCACAACGTCGGCTACTGCACCGGCAAGAGCGGCATTCTCAACTTCACCCGCTCCGTGGCGATGGAGCTGGCGCCGCACGGCATCCGCGTCAACAGCCTGACGCCGACGGCCACCGACGCCGGCGAGGCGCAAGACCGCGCCGCCGCCTGGGGGCGCGAACGGACGGTCCGGCGCGGCGGCGGCCTGCCGTTCGCCCAGCTCGTGCCGATGCAGCAGTTGCCGTCGCCGCGGCACTACGCGAAGGCGGCCGTGTTCCTCGCCTCCGACGACGCCGAGATGATCACCGGCTTCGACCTGCGTGTGGACGCGGGCGCGATTGCCAAATACTGGCCCTGGCTGCCCGGCGGGCTCACCGTGCAGCCGCCCGCGCGCTAAGTGCCGCTTTTTCGTACGATGGCGGCGGCGTTACCGTTGGCACGAGCACATACATGGGGCGCACGCACAGACGGCGCCACCGAAGGAGTTCGAAGGAAACAGCCGGATAGTCCCGCAGTGAAATCGTCGTCCGCGCAGCGGACCTCACTGTCGGTGGTGAAAGGGGGCTTGCCCCCTATAACCATCTGACATGGCCGCGACGCGGCCATCTTAAAGGGAGTTGTTACATGCCCAAACTGGATGGCAAAGTCGCGGTGGTCACGGGCGCAAGCCGGGGCATCGGCAAGGCGATCGCTGACCTTTTCGCCGCGGAAGGTGCGAAGGTCGTCTGCGCGGCGCGCACGATTCGCGAGGGCGACCACCCGCTGGAAGGCTCGCTGGAGAGCACCGTCAACGGCATCAGGGCTGCGGGCGGCGAGGCGACGGCAGCGGCCTGCAACGTTTCCGACGAAGCGGACTGCCAGAAGCTGCTGGAGACGGCGCGGCAGACCTACGGCCCGATCGACGTGCTGGTCAACAACGCGGCGCTGACCTACTTCATCCCGATCGTCGATTTCCCGTCGAACCGCTGGCTGCGCTCGTTCGCGGTCAACGTGCACGGCCCCTTCTTCCTCTCACACTACGTGCTGCCGGAGATGATTGAGCGCAAGCGCGGCGCGATCGTCAACATCTCCTCCGGCGCGGCGATTGGCCCCGGCCGTGGGCCGTACGAAGGCGCCGCGGGTGGCGGCGGCACGCTCTACGGCGCGGAGAAGGCGGCGCTGGAGCGCTTCACGCAGGGGCTGGCGCAAGAGGTCTGGCAGCACGGTATCAGCGTGACCTGCGTTTCACCCTCGCAGGTGGTGCCGACGCCGGGCACCGTCTTCCATCACCTGGTTGAAGGCATGAACGACCCGCGCGGCGAGCCGGTGGAGTACATGGCAAAGGCGACGCTGCTGCTCGCGACGGAGCCGCTGGAGAAGGTCTCCGGCCGCGTGACCTACAGCCAGCCGATCCTCAAGGAGTTCGGCTGGATCGACGCGGCGCAGGGCCTCGGCGTGGACCGCCAGGGCTCCGGCTACAGCCTCATCTAGGGTCAGAGGGTGAATAGTGAGTGGTGAATAGGGAACGGTAGGTAGCGAGCCGCGACGAGCCCTGGCTGCCGGGTCCGCTCGATCGCATCCGGCAGGGGCGCACGCCGTGCGCCCCTCATGACACATGACGCGTAGCCGCGAGCATAGCATGCCGCTAATCGTCATCCCTCCGCTGCCAGGCTCGAATCGTGGCGGTCCACGGACCACCACTCTCCACTCCCCATTCACCACTCACCCTCACCCGACCGAAGGGAGCCGTTCGATGGGACCGCTCGCAGGAATCAAAGTTATCGAGATCGCCGGCATCGGGCCGGGGCCGTTCTGCGCGATGATGCTTGCCGACATGGGCGCCGAGGTGCTGCGCATCGACCGCGCCGACCGCGTGCGCGAGCACAACCCCGAGCGGCCGCCGGCGGACGTGCTCAACCGCGGCCGGCGCAGCCTCGCCGTCGACCTGAAGAAGCCGCAGGGCGTGGCAACGATCCTCAAGCTGGTCGAGCAGGCGGACGCGCTGATCGAGGGCTTCCGCCCTGGCGTCACCGACCGCCTCGGCATCGGCCCGGACGCCTGCCTGGAGCGTAACCCGCGCCTGGTCTACGGCCGTATGACCGGCTGGGGCCAGGACGGGCCGATCGCGCAGGCGGCCGGCCACGATATCAACTACATCGCCCTGGCCGGCGTACTGCACTCGATCGGGCGCAAGGGCGGCGCTCCCGTGCCGCCGCTCAATCTCGTTGGAGACTTCGGCGGCGGCGGCATGCTGCTCGCCTTCGGCGTCGTCTGCGCCCTGGTCGAGCGGCAGCAGTCGGGCAAGGGGCAGGTAATCGACGCGGCGATGGTGGACGGCGCGGCGCTGTTGGCCGCGGCGATGCACGGCATGCGTCACAGCGGCAACTTCAGCGACGAGCGCGGCACCAACCTGCTCGACACCGGCTCGCACTTCTACGATGTGTACGAAACGGCGGACGGCGAGTACGTCTCGATCGGCTCGATCGAGCCGCAGTTCTACGCCGAGCTGTTGGAGCGTTCCGGCCTGAAGGGCGAGCCGCTGCCGGCGCAGATGGACCGGGCGCAGTGGCCGGAGCTGAAAGAACGCGTGGCGGCCGTGTTCAAGACGAAGACGCGCGACGAGTGGAACCGGCTGATGGAGGGCAGCGACGTCTGCTACGCGCCGGTGCTCTCGATCGGCGAGGCGTACGAGCACCCGCACAACAAGGCGCGCGGCACGTTCGTCGAGGTCGCGGGCGTGAAGCAGCCCGGCCCGGCGCCACGCTTCAGCCGTACACAAGCGGAGATCAGCCGTCCGCCTTCGTATGCCGGCCAGCACACGAACGAGGCGCTGGCGCACTGGGGCTTCAGCGAGGGCGAGATCCAGAAGTTGCGCGAGGCCGGCGCCGTGGCCTAACCCTGACCTCGCAAGCGAGGTCTGTCCCTTCCCGAAACTGGAAGGGTTTGGCCTGAGGACACACAAACCGACGGGAGACAACCCAGCCGCGTGTCCCACAAGGACACCCCAGCCCCGCCGCCGTCGCATGGTATCTGGAGCGCTCCAGAAGTCCCTTCCCGAAACGGGAAGGGACAGACTTCCCGCACGGGAAGTCAGGGTTAGGTGCCCCGGAGCACCCTCACAGCCTGTCCATCTGGCCGGGTGGCGGCGAGCGCCCCGTCCCTGCAATGCTGGGCAGCAGCGACGGGCGGACGCCGCGAGTGAGGCAGATGGCGGGCGAGCAGGCGCGGGGCTCTGGGTATATCGACTTCTTCCGGCGTAACAGCGCCTTTCGCCGGCTGTTTCTCGGCCAGGTGATCAGCTTCTGCGGCGACTGGTTCCTCACCGTCGCGCTGCTGGATCTGGTGCTGCGCCTCACGCACTCCGCCTTTCTCGCCGGCCTGCTCGTGGTCTGCCAGTCGCTGCCAGGCTTTCTACTGGCGCCGTGGGCTGGCTCGACGGTGGACCGACTCGACCGCAAGAAGCTGGTGATCGTCGTCGCCAGCATCCAGACCGGGCTGGCGCTCTTGCCGATGCTGGCGCGCTCGGCGGCGTTGCTGCCGCTCGCCTATCTCGGCGTCGTCGGCATCGCCGTTGGCGCCACCTTCGTTTCGCCGGCGATCCAGTCGGCCATCCCCAATATCGCCGACGGCGACGACCTGGTGCTGGCGAACGTGTTGATGGGCTCGACCTGGGGCACGATGCTGGCCGTCGGCTCGGCGCTGGGCGGCATCGTCGTGGCGCTGTTCGGCCTCAACGTCTCCTGCATCGTCGATGCCGCCTCGTTCGCCCTTGCCGCCGTGCTGATCGGCTCGATCCGCACGCCGTTTCAGCAGCAGATCTCGCGCACTCGTGTCGCCTTCATCTCCTCGTTGCGCGAGGCGGCGCACTACGCCCGCGGCCATCCGCGCGTGCTGGCGCTGCTCACCTGCAAGGGTGGCTTCGGCATCGGCGCGGGCGCGGTCGTGCTGCTCAGCGTCTTCGGCCGCGACGTGTTCCACGACGGCTCGTTCGGCATCGGCATGCTCTACGGCGCCCGCGGCGTGGGCGCCCTGGCCGGCCCGTTTCTGGTGCGCCGCCTCGGCCGTGACGACAACGCGCGCTACCGGCTCGTCGGCCTCTGCGGCATCGCCTACGGCATCGGCTACGCCTTGTTCGCCGTCTCGCCCGCGCTCGGCTTCGCCGGGGCGGCGATCGTCGTCGCGCACCTCGGCGGCGGCGGACAGTGGATGATTAGCTCCTACGGCCTGCAACGCGAGGTGCCGGACAACCTGCGCGGCCGTATCTTCGCCGCCGACTTCGGCATGGTGACGCTCACGACCAGCATCTCGACGATTCTCGCCGGCCTGCTGGCGGATACGGTCGGGCCGGTGCCCACGGCGCTGGCCGGCGGCCTGCTGATGCTCGGCTGGGGCGTGAGCTGGGCCGTGCTGACGCGGCGGCTGTGGCGAGAGGAGGCGACGGCTTTTGCCGGCGATGTCGTGGCTGCTCCGGCAGCAGCCGGGGCGATGGCCGAAGGGCACAGCGGGCGTGGCGAGACGTGAGCATCACCCTCCGCGCTCAGCCGGCGGCATCCAGCCGCCCTTCATCTCGAAGCTCAGCACGCGTTTGAACTCGTGCACGAGGTCGAGGAAGCCCGCGGAACTCCGCTGCGTCTGCACGCCTTCGCGCCAGTCCGCGCGATCGACGGTGCCGAAGACGTGATAGTCGTTGCCCACGATTTCCGGATGGGTTGGCTCAAACATTCTCACCAGCAGGTCTTCCAGCACATCCTGATGGATGATGATCAGGTCGCAGCCGGGACAATAGCGGCCGGTCATGTTCAGCGCGAGCAGTTGATTCGGCTCGATCAGGATCGCGAAGGGGAACTTGCGCAACCTTGTGCTGCCGCGGCACTTCGGGCAGAAAGTGAAGCGGAAATCGACGTACGGGTTCAGGAAGAACTGGTGCCGGCGCTGCGGCTTCGCGCGTTTTGGCATCGTCGTTGCATCAGGCGACCATGGGTCGCGGGCCGGCTCCCACGCACAGTATAGTCAGCAGGGCGGCGCGCCGCCGCAGAGTTAGATTCAGGAGATCGTTTCGTGGCGCAGATTTTCGAAGGGCAGATCCGCTTCGGCGTGCACGCCGGGCCGCAGCACACGACCTACGAGAATTACTCACAGCTCTGGAAGACGGTCGAGTCGCTCGGCTACGACTGGTGCTCCGTCTTCGACCACTTCATCCCGATCATGTCCGACCCGCTCGGCCCCTGCTTCGAAGGGCCGACGCTGCTGGCGGCGCTGGCGGCGCAGACCAGCCGCATCCGCTGCGGCATTCTCGTGATCGGCAACACCTACCGCCATCCGGCGGTGCTGGCCAACATCGCCGCCACGATCGACCACATCTCCGGCGGCCGCCTGGAATGGGGCATCGGCGGCGGCTGGTGGGAGATGGAGCACGAGGAGTACGGCATCGCCTATCCGCCGATCGGCCGGCGCATCCGCATGCTGGGCGAGACGGCGAAGATTCAGAAGGAGCTGTGGACGCAGCCGCGTTCGACCTTTGAAGGCCGCTACTACCAGCTCACAGATGCGCTCTGCGAGCCGAAGCCGCTGCAGAACCCGCTGCCGCTGTGGGTCGGCGGCATGGGCGAGAAGCTGACGCTGCGCGTGGTGGCAGAATCGGCCGACGGCTGGAACACCTTCTGGATGCCGCTCGACGCCTATCAGCGCAAGCTCGATGCCTTGGCCGGCCACTGCCGCGCCGTGGGCCGCAACCCGGCGGACATCCGCAAGTCGCTGGTGATGCAGGTGCTGGTCGGCGACGACGCCGAGTCGCGGGGGCGGGCCGAACAGCTTCGCGCCCGCGGCCAGACGCCGCTGACGGGTGCGCCGGAGCAGATCGCGGCAGAGATCGTGCGCTACGCCCGTGAGGCCGGTGTCGGCGACTTCATCCTCGGCGCGCGTGTGCCGTACGACTACGCCAATCTGGAGCGATTCATCAACGAGGTGGCGCCGCTCGTGCGCAAGGAGGCGACCGGGGCAGCAGGGCGGCCCTCATAACCCCCGTCCCCTTCTCTCCCATACACCGAGTTCAAGGGTCTGCCGCGTTCTACGAGCGTATGGGAGAGAAGGGGCGATCATGGGGTGCTGGCGCGGGAGGACGGCGGGTTACCGACACTCTGGTAGGGGCCGTTCGTGAACGGCCCGTCGCGGCGCTGCGGATAGCCCTACACTGCATGGAACGCCCGGCGCCGGATCGCCCCTCTCGCCCATTACCTCAATTTTTTCAAATGACTTTTATGGGCGAGAGGGGGACGGGGGAGTGAGGGACACCCTCCGCATCGGCATCGACGTAGGCGGCACGAATACCGACGCCGTCGTGCTCGACGGCAGCACGGTGCTCGGCTGGGCGAAGCGGCCGACCACGCCGGATGTGACCTCCGGCGTGGCCGCGGCGCTGGCCGCCGTGCTCTGCGAAACCGCGATCGAGCCGCTGCGTGTCGCCGCCGTGATGGTCGGCACCACGCACTTCACCAACGCCGTCGTGCAGCGGCGCGGCCTGGAGCGCACGGCGGCGCTGCGGCTCTGCCTGCCCGCCGGGCAGTCGCTGCCGCCCTTCATCGACTGGCCGGACGACCTTTGCGCCGCGATCGGCGCCGAGTACCGGCTGCTGGGCGGCGGCTTCGAGTTCGATGGCCGCCCGATCGCGCCGCTGGACGAAGCCGAGCTGCGCGCCGCGCTCGACGAGTTGCTGGCGCACGGCGTGCAGGCCGTTGCAATCTCCGGCATCTTCTCGCCGGTGGACGCGGCGCAGGAGGAGCGAGCGGCCGAGTTGCTACGGGCGTGGGCGCCGGCGCTGAACGTCACGCTCTCGCACGAGATCGGCCGCATCGGCCTGCTGGAACGTGAGAACGCCGCGCTGCTCAACGCCTGCCTCGCGCCCGTGGCCACGCACGTGATCGGCCAACTCGAAGCGACCGTGCGTGCCGCGGGACTCGCCTGCCCGCTCTATCTCAGTCAGAACGACGGTACACTGATGGCCGCGGCGCACGCGATGCGCTATCCCGTGCTCACCTTCGCTTCCGGACCGACCAACTCGATGCGCGGCGCGGCCCTGCTTTCCGGCGTGCGCGACGGCGTGGTGATCGACGTAGGCGGCACCAGCGCGGACTTCGGCATGCTCAGCGGCGGCTTTCCGCGCGAGGCCGGCTTCGAGGTCGCGGTCGGCGGCGTGCGCACCAACTTCCGCATGCCGGACCTGCTTTCACTGGCGCTCGGCGGCGGCAGCGTGGTCGCAGACGGCGGGCGCGCGGTCGGGCCGCTGAGCGTGGGCTACGAACTGGCGGCGCGCGGCTGTGTCTTCGGCGGCGATACACTGACGGCGACGGACATCGGCGTGGCCGCGGGCCTGGCGCAGATCGGCGAACCCGGCCGCGTGCGCGACCTCGATCCGGCCGTCGTGCGACGGGCACTCGCTCTGATCCGCGAGCGGCTGGAGACGGCGCTCGACCGCATGCGCACCAGCGCCGACCCGGTGCCCGTGATCGCCGTCGGCGGCGGCAGCTTTCTCGTGCCCGCAGACCTGGCCGGCGCGGCGCGCGTGCTGCGCCCGCCGCACGATCAGGTGGCAAACGCCGTGGGCGCGGCGCTGGCGCAGGTGAGCGGCGAGATCGACCGCGTCTTCATCGTGGATGGCCGGGCGCGGAGCGATATTTTAGCCGAGGCGCGGCGCGAGGCCGACGAACGCGCGGTAGCGGCCGGCGCGGACTCCGGCACGCTCGAATTAGTAGAGGTGGACGAGGTGCCGCTTTCGTATCTGCCCAGCACGGCCGTGCGGGTGCGGGTCAAAGTCGTGGGTGAGCTGGCGGGCCAGCCGCGCGAGGCCGCACTGTGAACTGGACCGTCACCGAGGACGACCTCGACGACATCGCCATCGGCGCCGGCATTCTGGGCACGGGCGGCGGCGGCAACCCGTATCGCGGCAAGCTGCTCGCCCGCCGCCACCTGCGCGAGGGCGGCCGCATGACCGTCGTCCCGCTCGCCGATCTGCCGGACGACGCGCTCGGCGTCTCCGTCGGCGGCATGGGCGCGCCGGTGATCGGGATCGAGCGCATCATTCGCGGCGACGAGGCGCTGACGGCGCTGCGCCGGCTGGAGCAGCGCCTCGGCCGCGCCGTCACACACGTCGTGCCCGGCGAGGTCGGCGGCAGCAACAGCACGATCCCCCTCGTCGTCAGCGCACAGTCGGGTCTGCCGGTGGTGGACGCCGACGGTATGGGCCGCGCCTTTCCCGAGCTGCAGCAGACAACCTTCTTCATCGAGGGAGCGCCGCCTTCGCCTGCCGCGATCGCCGACTACCGGCACAGCACGCTGCTCTTCGACGATCTGCCCGACGCGAAGAGCCTGGAGCGCATCGCCCGCGCCGCGACCGTGGCGATGGGCGGCGCTGCCAGCTTCGCCTTCGCGCCGATGAGCGGCGCGCAGATGCGGCGCATGGCGATTCCCGGCACCCTCTCGCTGGCGCGGCGCGTGGGCGCCGCCGTGCGCGAGGCGCGGCGTGTGCATGCAAACCCCGTGACCGCGGCCTGCGCTGCGACGGGCGGACAGGAGATCTTCCGCGGCAAAGTGACGGATGTGCAACGGCGTCTCGTCGCCGGCTTCGCCCGCGGTGAACTGCTGCTCGACGGTTCCGGCGACAGCCGCGGCAGCGCGCTGCGCATCGCCTTCCAGAACGAGAACCTGATCGCCTGGCGCGACGGCGAGGTCGCGGCCACGGCGCCGGACCTGATCTGCCTGGTGGACGAACTGACCGCCGAGCCGGTGACGACGGAGATCGTGCGCTACGGCCTGCGCGTGGCCGTGCTCGGCATCCCCGCGCCGCCGCTCTTGCGCACGGAGCGGGCGCTGGCGGTGGTCGGCCCGCGCGGCTTCAGCTACGACGTCGAGTATCGGCCGCTGCCGGGTGTGTACGGCGGCGCGGAGGCGCAGGCAGCCGTACACGGCTCGACGCCGCATCGCTGACCGCGCGGCGGCAGGCTATGCACCCGCTTCTCCGCTGAGACAGCGCTCGCCGTCCTCGCGTAGGATCAGGCCGAGATTGCTGAGGCTGTGGGAAAGGTCGCGCCATGCACGAAATCATCCCCTTCGCGGGTAACCCTTTGGACCGGGCCGCCAATCTACGTCGCGACGATGCCTGGCTGCGGGAGCAGTTGCACGGCGCGCAGAGCCGGTTTCTGCCGTTTTCGCGGCTGAATGTGCTCACGCATGCAGAGGAGCCGGCAGGGCTGCACTGGCTCGACGCTGGCATCCGCGATCAGCTTGACGACGGCGCGACACCGTTGCTGCTCGGACTGCGCGACGGCATCGCGCACTTCGCCATCGATCTGTCCCACCTGGACGATCCGATCGCCGCGCTCACGATCGAGGGCGCGGCCTTTTCCGACGCGCGCCAGGCGGCCGGCGTTCTGCCGGAGGGCGAGGCGGGCATCCTCGCGCAGGCCCGCTCCCTGATCGAGTGGCACACACGCAATCGCTTCTGCGGCAGTTGCGGTGCACCGACGGCTGTGGGCGGCGGCGGCTCGATGCGGAAATGCACGAACTGTGCCGCCGAGCATTTCCCAGGGCCGCACGCGGTCGTGATCATGGTGGTCTGGCGCGGCGACCGCTGTTTGCTCGGCAGCGGCCGTGGCTGGGGCCAGGCGCGCTACTCGGCGCTGGCGGGCTTCATGGACCATGGCGAGACGATCGAGGAGGCCGTGGCGCGCGAGGTGCAGGAAGAGGTCGGGCTGACGGTGGACGGGGTGGTGTATCACGCATCGCAGCCCTGGCCGTTCCCGATGTCGCTGATGATCGGCTGCTTCGCCCACGTGGCCGACGAAGACGTGACGGTCGATCCGGAGGAGCTGGCCGACGCGCGCTGGTTCTCCCGCGATGAGATCCGCCACGCGCTGGAAGCTCCCGACAGCGTCGATTTCGGCGTTCCCGGCCGCATCGCGATCGCCCACCATCTGATCAAGGCCTGGTGCGCCCGGTCATGAACGACAACGCGGCAGTCGGTCGAGCAGCTTCCAGCAGCGGCGGCCGCGCTTGTGGAGCGACCGTGTGCTCTCCCGTGGCGCACTGCCTGGCACCGCCGAACCCGGTACCCGGCACGGTGTAACCGCGACCGGCTCGCGCCGACGCCGAGGCAGCGTCATTAGCGTTGTGACGGGGCGGCTGGCGAGCCGCCCCGTTTCGCCGTCAGGACACCGCGCAGGTGATCGAGAGGATCGGCGGCAAGGTGCCGGGCAGCCGCTGCCAGCAGTCACCGCCATTGCTGCTGGCAAAGACCTGGCCGTTGCTGGTGCCGACGTAGACTCCCTCCGGCTCCAGCCCGTCGGTGTCCAGCCCCTCGCGGTAGACGCTCTGGTAGTCGTGCGGGCCGGGCAGACCGTCGCTCAGCGGCTGCCAGCTCTTGCCGCCGTCGCCGGACCGCCAAACGGCGAACTGGCCGCGCACGACGCGAAAATTGTCCGCACCGTACTCGATGGGGACGACGAAGACGGCATCGGGCTGGCGCCGGGTGATGGCGATGGGGAAGCCGTGGAACGAGGGCAGGCCGTGGGTCACGTCCTCCCAGCCCTTACCACGGCAGTCCGACCGGAACACGCCGACATGCGACTGCCCCCACAGGCGGTCCGGGTTCTTGGGATCGATCAGGAACTTGTGGAACTCGTCCATTGCGGCGGGGTCCACGTCGGGCGGCAGCTCGGGCTGCGGGAACGACTCCGCGATCTCGGCGAGAAAGGCCTTCGCCGCCGGCGTGGTGACGACGATGCCATGCGAGCAGAGATCCCACTGATCGCCGCCGTCTTCGCTGAAGTAGGTGCCGCCCGAGCTGATGGAGGCGTAGAGGCGGTTGGGGTCGCGCGGATCGACCTGGATCGAGTGCAGCGAGGAATCGCCCACAGAGCCGGTCGGTCCCCAGAACTGGCGGTACTTGTGACGCGTCAGTCCATCGACCGGCGTCCAGGACTCACCCCAGTCTTCGCTGCGAAAGAGCGCGCCCGGCTGCGTGCCGGCGTAGACGACGCCCGGCTGACTCGCGTGCCCGGGCTCAACGTGCCAGACGTTGGCGATAGACAGGCCCATGTCCGCCGGGAAGGCAAGACCGGGGCTGCGCTGTTCCCAGGTCTCGCCGCCGTCGTCACTGCGGGCGACGGACGGACCCCAGGCCCAGTGGTTGGCGGCCGCGTACAAGCGGCGGCGGCCATCGCGCAGATCGGCCGCCATGTGATTGATTTGCCAGCCAGGCAGCAGCGGCTCGGAGAGCGTCCAGCACTGTCTGGCTGCATCCGAGCTGTAAATGAACGCGCCTTTGCGCGTGCCGACCAACAGTTGCACAGATTGGCTCATTGCGGCCTCCCTGCAGATGATGAATGTCTTCAGAATCGGCGATCGGGCGCCATTGGACGCACGGATGCGAGCCGGTCTTGAAACCATGCCATAGCGCCCAGCCACCGCACCGGGTCTGACAGTGATGTTATACCATCTCAGCACGGATGTTCTCTTACAATTATGTGCAGCGAGCAAATCGGCACCAAGCGGCTGCGCGAGTTTGTGTGCCGGAGCAGCGCAGTCGCGGCCGGTCGGGCGCTTGCGGAGCGGCGCCGATGCAGGCGCGCTTCGGCCACGGCATACTGGCGCGGACGTAGCTGCCGCAAGCTGGCAGGACGAGACCGGGAGGAGTCGATGCATACCCAAACGGTTGGCAAAAGCCCGCTGAACCGGCGCGGCGGACAGGAGTCGTATCTGCTGCTGGCCGCGGGGCAGTTCGGCTCGCAGCGGCTGGCGATGACCTGGGTGGAAGGCGCGCCGGGCAGCGAGCAGGCGCTGCACGAGCACGCCGACAACGAGCAGGTGTATGTAGTCGTGCGCGGCCACGGCCTGATGAAGTGCGGCGGCGAGGAGCAGGAGGTCGGGCCAGGCACGCTGATCTACGTGCCGCCGCGCACGCAACACGCCATTCGCAACACCGGCGACGAGCCGCTGGTCTTCATCTCGGCCACGTCGCCGCCCTTCCAGGCCGCGAATCTGGGTGAGGGCTTCGCCTATCAGCCGCAGGGGCGGCCGTAGCGGAGCGCAACCGTCGGCGACTTCACATACATCCGCCCCATCGCGGCTGCAAGCCGCGACCAGCAGCGCCCCGGTGCGCCGGCGGTCGGGCCGGCCAATCCTTGCGGGCGGCTGCTTCACTCTCCCGACCAATGGTCGATCGTCCCGCCGTCCGCGACACTGGGGATGAACGCGGGACGCCCGATGGACGCATCGGGCTCGGCGCCGCGTTGCAGCATGGACAGGCGCAGATTCAATGAATGGCAAAGCTGGGCATGAGGTTGTGATGATCACCGGCGCTTCGGCGGGCGTCGGCCGGGCCACCGTACAGCGCTTCGCCCGCGAAGGCGCGTGGATCGGCCTGATCGCGCGCGGCAGTGCCGGTCTGGAAGGTGCAAAACGGGATGTCGAAGCTGCCGGCGGGCGCGCCATCGCGCTGCAAACGGACGTGTCCGATGCGCGCGCGGTGGAGATGGCGGCGGCACGGCTCGAAAGCGAGTTTGGTCCGATCGACATCTGGGTCAACGACGCGATGACCTCCGTCTTCTCGCCGGTGAAGGAGATGGCGCCGGACGAGTTCAAGCGCGTGACCGAAGTGACGTATCTCGGCTTCGTCTACGGCACGCTGGCGGCGCTGCAGCGCATGCTGCCGCGCGATCGCGGCCACATCGTACAGGTCGGCTCGGCGCTGGCCTATCGCGGCATCCCGTTGCAGGCGGCGTACTGCGCCTCGAAGCACGCGGTACAGGGCTTCACCGAATCGCTGCGCTGCGAGCTGCTGCACGACAAGAGCAAAGTTAAGCTCACGATGGTGCAGATGCCGGCGCTGAACACGCCGCAGTTCGGCTGGTCGAAGAGCCGCATGCCGCGCAAGGCGCAGCCCGTGCCGCCGATCTTTCAGCCCGAAGTCGCGGCCGAGGCGATCTACTGGGCGGCGCACCATGACCGCCCGGAGCTATGGGTCGGACGCTCGACGGTACAGGCGATTCAGGGCAACAAGATCGCACCGCGGCTGCTGGACCGCTACCTCGCGCGCACCGGCTACAACTCACAGCAAACACCCGAGCCGGCCGACCCCAATCGCCCGAACAACCTCTGGGAGCCGGTAGACGGCCCGAACGGCGCAGACCACGGCGCCCACGGCAGCTTCGACGATCGCGCCCTCGGCAACAGCCCGGAGCTGTGGGCCACCACGCACCGCGGCCTGCTCGCCGCGGCCGCCGGCGGTCTGGCCGCGCTCACCCTCGGCGCCTTCGCGGCAAAGCGTGGGCGCTGAGCAGTGCTACGTCGGCAGGGCGGCGAGCCCGCCGACCGGCTGCGGCTCTTCGGCTTTCATCCAATCGGCCACGCGCTCGCCGATCATCATGCAGGTCAGATTCGTGTTACAGCGCACGATGTTCGGCATCACCGAGGCATCCACCACACGCAGGTTCTCCACCCCGCGCACGCGGCAGCGCTGATCGACCACGGCGTTCGGGTCGGTTGCCGGTCCCATCGGCGCGGTGCTCACCGGATGGTAGGTCGTGCCGACCGTCATCCGCACGTACTCGGCCAGCGCCTCGTCAGAGGCGACGGCCTCGTCGTTGAGCAGCGCGACACGATCGACGAACGGCGCCAGCTCCGGCGAGGTCACGACCTGATAGCCGAGCCGCACGCCCTCGACCAGGCGGCGCAGGTCCTCGCCCTGCGTATCGCTGCAGTAGTTCAGGTCGAGCTTCGGCTGCTCGCGCGGGTCGCGGCTGGCGAGCGTCAGCCGGCCGCGCGAGAGCGGGCGCTGCAGCGACGCGCCGGCGCCGACCACCACCTGTGCGCCGACCATCTCCATCGCTTCCGGCCCCGCCAGTTCCAGCACGTCGAACTGGCTGCCCAGGTAGAGCTGCATGTCGTTGAAGACATCGGAGCCAGGCGCGGTGTAGCGCAGCATCACCTGGATGAAAGGGTTGGCCCGATCGCAAACGCCCGGCCTGGGCAGGGCGAAGACGAAGGCCAGCGGGTGGTCGTTGAGGCGCGTCCCCACAGGCGCATCGACCAGCGGCTCGATGCCCAGCGCCCGCAGATCCGCGGCCGGGCCAATGCCCGAGCGCATGAGGATCGCCGGCGAAACGACGGCACCAGCCGAGAGCGTGATCCGCCGCCCAACGATCTGCTGCGTAACTCCGCCGCACTCCAGCTCGACTCCGATGGCGCGTTTGCCGTCGAACAGCACGCGGTTGACGAGCGCGTGCGGCCGGATCGTGAGGTTGATGCGGTGCCGGGCGGGCGCAAGGTAGCCGATGGCAGCCGACATGCGCACGAAGTTGCGCTGGTTCTGCGGGATGATGCCCGCGCCGGTCGAGTCGGGGTGGTTGTGATCCGTGACCTCGGGGAAGCTGAGCCGGCGGAGGACATCGAAGTAGGCCTGCTGCAGCGGGCGCAGCTCTTCCGGCTTCCAACGGCGGATGGGGATCGGCCCGCCGCTGCCGTGCAGGTCGCCGTGCTCGTCCTGGTCGTCTTCCAGCTTGCGGAAGTAGGGCAGGACGTTCTGCCAGCTCCACTCGTCGTTGCCCCAGGCGGCCCACTCGTCGTAGTCGGCCGGCGCGCCGCGCAGCGCGACCGTGGCGTTCACTGCCGAAGAGCCGCCCGTCACCTTGCCGCGCGGGTAGAAGATCGGCCGGCCGGGCACGGCGTCGGCCATGAAGCCCCAATCGTGCGCCTGTACGGACATATTGCGGCCGTCGAGCAGGTCCTGCGGCGTCTGCTCCACGCTGGCGTAGTCCGGTCCGGCCTCGAGCAGCACGACGCTGCGCTGCGGGTCTTCGGAAAGCCGCGAAGCGAGCACTGCACCTGAGGAGCCGGCTCCCACGATCACGTCGTCGTAGATGAGCGCCATAGCCAGGCCTCCTGATCACAGCCATCCAGATAAAGCCACGGATGCCGCATTGTACATCGGGTGTCAAGCATCCGAGCTTGAACGGCGCAATCCTGAGCCCGCCGCTGTGGGCGTGATCGCCGCTTCGCGACGATGGCGATCTTACGGCTCGACGTGCTGGCGATGCCTTCCGCCGGGACGTTCGCCGGTTGCCGCCGCGCGCGGCTGCAGGCCAGGGCCGGGAGGCTCATTCGCCGGCACCGCGGCGAAGTCGATCGCGGGCATCGTGCGGTCAAATCCCTCGGCCTTGTGCGTGATGCTCAGCGAAAGCGCGACGGCAACGTCTGCCTGGATCAGGCCCATGTGGCGGGCGGCGACCGCCACGCGGGTCTGGCAGCGGCAGTCGACGTTGTTCAGGCTGGCGGTCTTGGCCGCGGAGCCGACAGCGATGCCGAGGTCGATGTCCCGCAGGTTGCAGGTTGGGCCGGCAAACTCGAATGCCCGGCTCGCCGCCTTGCGTTGGGCGGCGGTCGCATCGAGGAACTCCGCGCAGGTAGCAAACCCGCAGGCGCCGCAATCGTAGACCGGCGGATACCAATCCTTGAGGCCGATGAAGAGGATGCCGTCGACGCGCTCGCACAGATCGGCGTCCCGAAACCAGATCGGCTCCCGCCGCTCCCGGCCGCGGGCGCGCAGCCAGCCGGCCAGCTCGCGCTGCCGCTCCTTGTCGGCGATCCAGAGTGTCTCGATGAACGGGGCGCTGCCGCGGAGGAAGAGCTGGCCGCCGGACTTGGGGGCGGTGATCGCCGCGGCCGTACAGAGCGCAGCGACGTGCCGCAGCGCCTCAGTGCGAAGCGCATCCGCATTCATGCACAACCTCACTGTTCGTTCTTCACTCTTCGATGAGTTCGAGCGCGCCGCCGCGCTCGGGCAAGAAGACGTAGAGCCGGTCCGGCCGCACCAGCGCCGTCGTGCCGGCTCCCGCTTCGGTGACCGCGATCCATTGCTCACCGCTGGCCGGATCGACCGTCGCCACGAGACCTGGCGATTTGACGGCCACATGGACGAGGCCGCTGTCCGGGTTGTAGAAGGTCGCATCGGGCGCTCCCGACAGCAGCCAGCGGCCACGCACGGCGCCGGTCGTCGAGTCCAGCGCCACCAGCTCGCCGGCGTCGCAGGCCACGAACAGCCGCCCTCCCTCCTCGTCGAGGTCGAGCCCATGGGCGCCGGCTGCCGGCAGCTCCCAGCAGCCTTGCTCGACGAAGCCGGCGAGCCGGACGGAAACGACCAGGGACGGCGCCTGAATCGCACAAAACACCCGTTCTTCCGCCTGATCGACCACGCACCACCGCGGGCTTCCCGGCAAGGCGAGCGTCTTCCCGGCGCCGCTCCCAAGATCGATGGCGTGCAGCACCGGCTCCTGGGTCTCGTCGCCCAGGCAGGCCACGAGTGCGAGCCGGCGCCCCGGCGCCAGGGCTACCCCGTTGGGCCGCGCGGCAGTAGCGTAGGTGCGCGTGCCGGCAAGCGTGCTCGCATCGATCGTCGTCACGCTGGCGGCAGCTCGATTGCTGACCAGCACCGTGCCGGCGCTAACCACGACGCCGGCCGCTTCAGGGAACCCACGCAGCGTTTGCTCGCAGGTTCCAGCGACATGGTCGATCACAACAAGCGCGTCGGCCGAGGTGTGCGCCACGAACACGCGGCCACGTGCAGCGTCGTAGGCGCCGTGGTCGAAGCGGTTGGCCGGACCGCCGGGAATCGGGATGAACCGCCCTTCGCGCAGCATCGTCGCGCGCCTACGTTCGGCCCGGTGCGGCGACCTGAGTCTGGCACCAGGCGTACAGCGCGTCGTACACGGGCAGTTCAGCGCTGAGTTGCTCGTGGTCGTTCTGATAGACCTGTCGAAAGCCGGTGGCGATGGCGATCAGACCGCGCGACTCCGGCGTCAGATCGTGCGCCTGCGTATCCGCGCCGCGCACGATCAGCGCAAGCCGATTCAGCGCCGGGTCGCTGAGGCGGTACTTGTGGATGATCGCGTCGAAACTGCACTCCGCACCGTGGTGGCCCAGTTCGACGTTGGGAACGTCGTACGGAGTTGCCCCCTCCCGCTCGGCGGCCGCCAAAACCTGGTCCAGCGGCACGTAGAGGAACTCGGCGTCGGAGTCCACGAACCTCTTGATCAGCCAGGGACAGGCAATCCGGTCCACGTTTGGCCGCTCGCGGGTTACCCACTTCATCGCAGAACTCCTTTGGTCGCTGACCTGTGGCGACCGTGCTATACCAGAGCCAACATCTTCGCAACCACGGTTGCGCTACCATCGCCACCTGCGCCTGCGCTAGCTTCCCGGTGGGAAGCTGAACGGCGGCGGTGGCACAAACGGCGGGCCGTACTCCAGCACGATGTCCACGTGGGCCGCCAGGGGAATGGTCTCTGGTGCCCCCTGATAGAGCTGACCATTGACGTAGGCACGTAGCTGATGCTGGTCCTCGGCCGCCTGGTCGAGCAGGTGTGTGGCGTCAAGTGGCTGGCCCCAGACGCTGAAGAACTGCCCCAGCGTATAGGGGTGTGGCGCCGGGGCTTCGATGTGCAGGATGCCGGTGGCATCGTGGGTGTGCAACCAGCTGATGCAGTCCCGCCGGAGCCCGATGCCGCCGGGCACCGCACGGGGTACGCCGTCCACGTACAGCGCGAGATGCGCATGCACGTGGTAGCTGAGCTGCTCCATGCTCGAACACCCGACACTCGCCTCCGCCGTGGTGCGCTCGGATCTCGCGGTCACGCGCCACGCGAGCATGCCCACGGCGACGAGGCCGATGCTCGCCGCTACCAGCAGCCACCACCGCCGCCGGGTGCGGCGCCTTGCGACGGCCGGCCCGCGTCGTCGGTTGGCCGCAGGGGTGCGGGGCATCGGTTTCTCCTTCTTCCAGCAGTTCTGCTGTAACCTGGGTTACAGCATAGCACTCGCCAAGCGGATGCCATTGAAGCCGTGGAAGACCGTGAACCCCAACAGCGAGCCATCGACAACCCTCCATAGGACCATCTGTAGCCGATAGGCAATATCCCGAAACAGGATTGTGTGGCCGCCGCGGCCTGGCTGCCCTATCTTACCCAGGTTGCCGAGGTGCAGCACGCCAGTGTGAATGCCGAGCAGCACGACCAGTGCCACACCGGTCAGGCGCTGAAAAAACCACGGCCAGAAGACCGCTCATTCCGGGAGGCCGGAGTTGGGGGAGAGCTAGGCTGCGTCGCGGCCGTCATGGTGTTCCTTTCGGTGCGGGTTGGCTATTTGTCGGTGCCATCACCCGGAGCACCGGATGGCCGCCGACGTTTTCGAGCGGGAAATAGATGCGATGGGTCTCCTGGTCGACGGCGACGGTATGGGCGTTGGCGGCCAAAAGCGCCTGGCCGAGCTTGGTCACGCTGCCGTTTTGTTCCTGGAAGACTGCCACGACGCCGCTTTCCGCCGCCACGTAGAGGCGCCCCAGGCCGGCATCGAAGGCCAAGACATCGGGCTGGTCACCGACGGTCTGGGTGTTGGTGATAGTGTGGGTCTGGAGATTGAAGACGACGAGCGTCGCGTTCTCATCGCAGGCGATGAATGCCAGGCGGGTCGCCGTGTCGACGAGCAGGCCGTGCGCGTGCCCACAACCGGGCAAGGCGTAACGGTCGAGCACCCGGTCCTGTGCCGGGTCAATCGCCACCAGTTGGTTGGTCGCACCGACCGCGGTATAGATACGCTTGCTCACCAGGTCGTACTGTATGTTGCCGACATCGCCGCCGACCGGAATGCTCGCGGTCTGCTGGTCGGTTTGGATGCCGACCACAACGACCGCGCCGCCGTGCTCGTCGGAGACAAACACCTTGTGGTCATCCGGGTCGAAGGCCAGCCCGTCGGGATAGTCGCCGCCGGCGGTCCGGTCGGTGACCGCCAGGTTCATCATCTCAATCGCCGCCACCTGGTGGCTGCCGGTCGCCGAGGCGTAGACTCGCTTAAGCGCTGGGATCGCTAGCACTCCATGCACTTGCGAGATATTGAGAACGCTACCGACCACCTTCTCGGCCTGGGTATCGACGACGATAACGGTGCTTGCACCCAGGTGCGCGATGTAGAGCCGGTGCGCTTCCTGGTCGAGGCTCTGGTAGTCGAGGCGTGAACTGCTGCCTGGCAAGGGGATATCCGCGACCGGTACGAGGCCAAGCATGTCCGACGGGTGGTCGCGTTGACCGCCGGTCGCGGTGCCACGACAGCCACTCAGTACCATGGCCAGACTCAGACTCAGACCAAGCACCACCCGTCTCACAGCACTCCTTTCTGTGCTCACTCAGAGCACGAACAGGTCCACCCCCATCGCCACCACACCGGCAATCGCCGCCGCACCCACCACCCGGCCGGCTGGTTCCTGCCGTTCCCGGGCGAGCCCCAGGGCCAGCGCCGAGGTCATAAAGGCGAGCACGCCACTCCCCGCATCGGCCCAACTCAGGCCAACGACCGGTGCATCGACGTTGAAGTTGCTACCGTGGGTGCTGTTTAAGACGAGGTTCCAGGCGATGAACCCGACCACGGTCGCGACGCCAGCGACGGCAAAGCGGCCGCGGCACCGCGCCCAGGGCCAGGCGGTCAGGACCAGCGCCGCCAGGACGCCCGCGACGAGCGCAAAGGCGATGATGTCACGGACGGCAAACACCCTGTTCCTCCACAGATAGGTAGGCTCGTTGTTACTGATTTGACAAGGGCAACCGCCGTCACAGGCCACGCCCGCGTGCGCGAACCGCCGAGAACGCCGCGTTAGGTGGTGGCAGCGCCGGTGACGAGGGCCTGCGCGCGTCCGGCGTAGAGACCGTCGAACAGGGGCTCGGTCAACGCGAGCACCTCGGCATCACTGCGCACCAGCACCAGCCCGCGCAATAGCACATCCAACCCCGGCGCTTCGGGCGCATCGTAGCGCTCGTCGGCCAAATCGGCCTCGTGGACGATGCGGGCGATGTCCCAGAGTACCGGGTCGGTCAGCTGGTAGTGCTTGAGCATGGTCTCAAACGAGCAGTCGCCGCTGTGGTGCGAGAGCGGGACGCCGCGCATGTCAAACGGGGTCGCCTCAGCCGGCACCTCAGCCGGGTCGTCGACGAAGACGAAGGTCGCGGCCGGGTCGATGTGGCGGCGAATCAGCCAGGCGCAGGCGGCGCGGTCGATATGACAGCCCGCCCGAGTGGCCCACTTCATGACGGAACCTCCATGGTCTGGGCCAGCGCCTCGATAGCGAGGCGGGCCGCTTCCCGTTCCGGCGGCGGGAAATAGTCGCGCTCGCCAATCCGCCGGAACTCGCGACGCAGCCGGGCGAGCGTGCGGCGCTGGATCAACTCGGGGGTCTCCTGCGCCGCCCGGGACACGTCGATGACCGCCCGGTACTCCTCAGCCACGGCCGCCTTCAGCTTGCCGACGAGCTCTTCCTCCTGACCGACGGAGGTTGGCTCGGCAAACCAGAGTGAAGCCTCCCCGCCGGCTTCGATGACCTCATCCGCCAGCCACTCGAACCGCTCGCGGTTCCGACTGGAAAACGGCAGGCCGACCAGACTGTCCAGCACCTGCACCGCACCCAGGCGTTTGAGCTTGCGCCACAAGGCGATACGGGGCGTCGAGGGTTCGCGGGGGAGCCGGTAGGCCAAGAGCACCCAGCGACCGTGCCCATCCATCAACGACGCCTCTCCTGCCTGAGGCTAATTCACCCCGAGGCCGGACGCGGGGTGGAGCTGCCACGGCCACAACAGCTCTTGACCCTCCCCGCGAAACGCGGTCCCGGAAATGGTGAGCACGATGTAGACCGTCATGAAGCCGGTGAACAGAGCGTACATCGTGCCGCGCTTGCCCAGCGGGCCGTAGCGCCAACGTAGCAAAAGGATGAGGACAAGCGGTAGGCCGACCATGCAGGCGATGGGGATGCCCTGTTCCACGATCCAGGCGGGCAGGTTCAAATTCAGGAAGTTGGAATCCAGTAACTTCAACTGGTGGAAGGGCATGTAGGGAATGTGCGTCGTCCATTTGGGCCAGGTAATGCCGGTCTGAATGCCGCGCACATTGCGCAGATAGGCGGGCAGGTGGTGGGCGGTGCCCGGCGTGCCGCCCTCCTTAAGGCAGCTCCACAGCTTATCTGGCTGGCTGACGCAGTTGTAGAGGATGTCCTGCGTGCCGTTGTCGTAGAGGATGAGCAGCCAGGTGACGATGAAGGCGAACGCGGCCGAGAAGAGCACGATGTTCACGGCCTTCGGGTGGCCGCCCCACCATACACCCTGGCCGTCGTTGCTGCGGTCGAGATAGGGAATCGCGGCGAGCAGAATCAGGGCGACGGTCGGCACCACGACACCGGCGAGCGCGGGGTGCATGTGCAGCAGCAGCTCCTGCAGGTTGAGAAAGTACCACGGCGCCTTCGACGGGTTCGGCGTGATGTTAGAGTTGGCCTGGTCCAGCAGCGGGGCGTTGACAGCGGTGGCCAGCGCCATGAGCAATACCGTGATAAAGACCGCCGAGATGAACTCGACGAAGACGAGGTCCGGCCAGACCAACACCTCCTCGTCGCGCTCGCGACGGGCGCGGGGATTGGCGTGGGCGCGGGTGGGGACCTGTGCGCGAACGGGTGCACCAGCCATCAGTCGCCTCGCTCTTGGAGGTGGTGTCGCGGTGAGGGCGCGGGCCGGCGGCGCTAGGCCTGCCACCAGCGACCGAACAGGTACATCCCGACCAGGCAGACCATGACGGTGAGGAAGACGAAGAGGACTTCGAAGATGTCGCCGGGTGGCCGGCCGAGGACCCAGGGCGCAAGCAGCATGGCACCCCTCCGAGGCGCAGATGATACCGACCCCAGGGGTGACTAGTGTTGGGTCGGGTGGTGCCCGCTCTTCACGGTAGACAGTATCACCGTACTATGCAACCACGGTTTCCTATCAATAACACTGCAACCATGGTTGTGTGGCTACCCAGCTCACCGCACCGGTGTGCAGGCAGGGGGCTGCGGAGCGGGAGAATAGCTGGCTCGCTGACGCCCCGCGGATGCCGCCCTCCACCACTCTGATCGAGGCCGCACTCGTGTTGTCTGGTATCGTAGGCTCATGCCGACGAACGAACAGCAGGAACGCACGGCGCAGGCGCTCGCGCTCTATGAGCGCTTCGGCAAGCCGCTTGAGGCCGAACACACCGGTGAGTTCGTCGCGATCGCGCCGGACGGCCGGACGCTGCTGGCGCCGACCGTAATCCGTGCGCTGACTGATGGAGCTGCCAGCTTTGGTCGCGGCAATTTCATTTTCAAAGTCGGAGAGATCGCCGCTGCTAGCTGGAAGACCCCGCGAATGATCTAACTGGTCCTTTGTGGTCAAGCTCGGGTAGGTCTTGCGAGAGATCGGGCGACATCAATAGTCACTGCGCTAACTTCTCGCCGAAGCGCACGGGAGAAGTACCTCCTCTGACAGCAGGCACGCGGGCAGAACCTACCCGCCGCCCTCAACGCCGACGGCGCGCTGGGCGGCGGTGGCGTCGGTGCGGGCCATGAGCTGCGAGGCGATCAGGTGGGAGTAGAGGCCGTCGCGGGCGAGCAGCCGTGCGTGCCTGCCGCGTTCCACCAGTGCGCCGTCGTCCAGCACCAGGATCTCGTCGGCGTTGCGGATGGTCGAGAGACGGTGCGCGATCACGAAGGTCGTACGGCCGGCCATCAGCCGGTCCAGCGCCTGACGCACTTCGGCCTCGTTTACCGCATCCAGATGCGAGGTCGCCTCGTCCAGGATCAGTACCGGCGAGTCTTTGAGCAGCGCCCGCGCGATCGCCACGCGCTGCCGCTGGCCGCCCGAAAGCTGCATGCCGCGCTCGCCCACGCGCGTTTCGTAGCCGTCCGGCAGCGCCGCGGCGAACTCGTCCACGTTGGCACGTCGCGCCGCCTCCAGCACCTCGTCGTCGCTCGCCTCCGGCCGGCCGAGCTTCAGGTTCTCCCACAGCGTGGTGTTGAAGAGATACGTGTCCTGCGCGACGAGCGCCACCAGCCGGCGCAGGTCGTCCAGCGCGTAGTCGCGCAGGTCGTGGCCGTCGATCAGGATGCGGCCCTGCTGCGGATCCCAGAAGCGCAGCAAAAGGTGCGCGAGCGTGGTCTTGCCCGCGCCGGAGCGGCCTACCAGTGCCACGGTTGCGCCCGCCGCGGCGGTGAAGCTCACCTCTCGTAGAGCCGGCGGGTCGTTGGGCGCGTAGCGGAAGGTGAGATTTTCGCAGACCACGGGCAGGCCGCTGGCCCGCCGCTCGGTCGCCGTCTCCGGCACACCGGGGCCGTCCTGCACCGGCACCGGCTCGTCCTCGATCGCGAAGTAGCGCCGCGACGAAGCGAGCGTCTGCATCAGCTCTTTCAGCGTCTTCACCAACTCCGTTACCGGGCCGAAGGCGGAGGTCGCGAGCACCGTGGCGATCAGCAGATCCGTACGGGCGAGGTGATGGTTTGTCACCAGCCCGGCGCCTACCGCCAGCACGGCCAGTGCGCCGAGGCCGGTGAGGATTTCGATGATCGCCGTCTGCAGCGCCTGGTCGCGGAAGAAACGCACCTGCAAATCGGCGAAGCGCCGCCCGCCGGCCGCGATCTCGGCCGTGCGCGCCGGGCCGGCGTCGAAGGCGGCGATCGTGCGCAGCCCCTGCACGCCGTCCACCATGCCCGCGTTCAGCGTTCCCGTGCCGTCGCGCAGCTCCGCGCCCAGCCGCTCCATCGCGCCGCTCGCCAGCCAGGGCGTCAGCGCCACGCCGGCCAGAAACGGCAGCAGCGCCAGCGCCAGCGACCAGTTGTAAACCAGCAGGGCGATCAGCACCGCGCCGGGCACGAGCACCGCGACGAACAGCGGCGAGATCGTATGCGCGAAGAACAGCTCGATCGTCTCCACGTCGCCGGTCGCCATGCTGACCACGTCGCCGGAGCGGCGGCGCTGCAAGTAGGCCGGCGCCAGCGGGTCGAGCATCTTGAACAGGGCGATGCGCATCTCCGAGAGCAGGCGGAAGGCGAGGTCGTGCGCGATCCACGACTCGGCCCAGGTGAGAAACGCCGTGATCGGCACCAGCACCAGCAGCAGCGTCAGCCACGGGTTCAGCGCGTGGCCAAGCGTCACCCGCCCCACCAGCACCGCGCCGGCCACGCCGAGCGCCACGACCGCGGCCGCGCGCAGCAGGCCCAGCGCGAACGTCAGCGCCATCTCGCCTGCCCAGGGCCGCACCAGCCCCAGCAGGCGCGAATACACGCGCGGCAGCGGCAGCGGCCGGCGCGCGTCTTCGATCGCCAGCTTCGGCAGCTCTTCGCCGGCGGTGCGGCCGCCGTCACTGCTGCTGCCCGCGGCTTCGGCGGCGGTGGCCGAGGTGATGCCCGCCTGCCGCTCCTCTTCGACCTCGTGCTGCGCCGCCATCAGTCGGGCATACGTGCCGCCGGCGGCGATCAGCTCGCCGTGGCGGCCCGTCTCCACCAATCGCCCACGCTCCAGCACGATCACGCGGTCGGCGTTGACCACGCTGGAGAGGCGGTGCGCGATCGTGAGCGTGGTGCGGCCGCGCTGCAGCCGCTCCAGCGCCTGCTGGATCGCCGCCTCGTTCTCCGCGTCTACGCTCGAGAGCGCCTCGTCCAGCACCAGGATCGGCGCATCTTTGAGCAACGCCCGCGCGATGGCGATGCGCTGCCGCTGCCCGCCGGAGAGCCGCGTGCCGCGCTCGCCGACAACGGTCTCGTAGCCCTGCGGCAGCGCGGAGATAAAGTCGTACGCGTTGGCGGCATGGGCCGCCGCTTCCAGCTCGGCCCGCGTCGCGTCCGGCTTGCCCAGCCGCAGGTTCTCGGCCACCGTGCCGTGGAAGAGATAGGTATCCTGCGCCACCAGCGCGACCTGGCTCCGGATCGTCGCGAACGGCAGCTCACGCAGATCGTGCCCGCCGAACAGCACGCGCCCCTGCTGCGGCTCGACGAAGCGTAAGAGCAGGTTGACGATCGTGGACTTACCCGCGCCGCTCGGCCCGACGACGCCCAGCGTCTCGCCTGCGTGCAATTCGAACGACAGATCCTGCAGCGCCGGCCGCCGGCCGCCCTCGTAGCCGAAGGTCACGCCCTCAAAGCGCAGCGTCGGTGCGAGCGGTTCGGCCGGCGGCGCGGTCTGCCGTGCATCAGGCACGTCGATCGGCGTGTCGAGCAGGCCGAAGATGCCCCGCGCCGCGGCCATCGCCAGCATGCCGCGGTGGTAAAGTACGGTCAGGTCGCGCAGTGGTCGGAAGACCTCGACGCCCAGCATCAGCACGATCAGCAGCGTGCGCAGTTGCAGATCGCCGTCGTGCACGCGCACCGCGCCCCAGGCCAGCGCGACGGCGGCGCCGGCCGAGACGCCGAGCATGGTGATGCCGCCGGTGAGGATGTTGACCGCCAGCACGTACATCGTGCTGCGGAAGAGCCGGTGCGCCCGTTCGGCGATCTGGGCGCCGCGCCGCTTACTCTGGCCGAACGCCTTGAGCGTGGGCAGCCCCTGAATCGTATCAAGCAGATCGGAGGCAAACCCGGAATAGGCGTCGCGCCGGGCGAGGGCGCTGGCGGCGTTCCAGTGGTGGAAGGCCGCCGGCGCAATCAGCGTGAACAGCGCGAAGAACAGGAAGACCGCGGCCGTCTTCACGTCCAGAAAGGCGAGCACGGCGAAGAGGATCAGCGGCGTCAGCGCGGCGACGATCAGCTGCGGCAGGTACTGGCCGAAGAAGGTATCCAGGCTCTCCACGCCCTCGACCAGCGCCAGCAGCACGTTGCCGGTGCGCTGTTGATCGAAGTGGCCGGGGCCGAGCGCCAGCACCTTCTCATAGAGCTGCCGCCGCAACCGCACTTTGAGCACGCCGGCCGTGCGATTGGCGATCTCCTCGCGCCAGAGCTGCAGCGCCGCACGCAGTACAATCAACGCGGCGATCAGCACGAATGCACCGACGAGGCTGCCGAGCGAGCGGCCCTTGAATACCTGCGCGATCGTGTCGCCGGTGAGCGCCAGGCGCCAGACGGCGACCGGCACGGCGACGATACCGATCAGCGCGGCAAGAGCAATCCGCCCGCGCATGCCGGCGGTCATGGCGAAGAGGCGACGGTCGAAATACATGGCTGCCTTTCCCCGGCTGGGCTGCATGCCTATTATGCGGCGAGTGGAGCCATATCGCGTCCCACGCGCGGCGCCATGCCCACTCTAACTGCGACGAATTGCAGTTGCAATCGACGGACACCCAACGGGGCACGAGTTGAACGCCCGCGTGACCGCCAATTGCTGCTTGTGCGCGTGCAAGAAAAGTGTTCCGGGCTGTACGCGTCGTGTGAAGTGTGTCCTTGATCCGCTGATGTACCCTTCGTACTGTTGAGATCTGCCGAAGATCAGGCAGTTTGCGGCAGCGGTACGCGCCGCCTGGAGGAATCGTGAGCGACCCGCCGGCTCCGGACAGCGCGATTCGCAGCGACCCGGGCCGCGTCCGCAGCAACAATGAGGACGCGGTCGGTGGGTTCGAGCCGGCCGATCGCGCCCTGCGCGCCGAGCGCGGCTGTCTCTATGTCGTCGCCGACGGCATGGGCGGCCATGCGGCGGGCGAGGTCGCCTCCAACTACGCCGTCGCCGCGATTCTGCGCGAATACTTCATGCAGCCGTGGGAAGGCATGGAGCCCTCGTTGCGGGCGGCCATCGCCGCCGCCAATACGGCGATCCATGAAGAGAGCGACGCGCCCGGCGAGCATCAGGGCATGGGCAGCACGGTCGTGGCGGCGGCGGTGCTGGGCGACCGTGCCGTCATCGCCAACGTGGGCGACAGCCGCGCCTACCTGCTGCATGACGGCCAACTGCGGCAGGTGAGCCTCGACCACAGCTGGGTAGCGGAGCGCGTGGCGATCGGCCTGCTCACGCCCGAGGAGGCCGCGGCCCACCCCGGCAAGAACGTCCTCACCCGCAACCTGGGCTTCAGCCCGCAGGCCGAGCCGAGTGTGGCCGAGATCGCCGTGCAGGCCGGCGATCGGTTGCTGCTCTGCAGCGACGGCCTCAGCGGCCCGCTGACCGAGGAGAAGCTGCATGAGCTGCTCGGCGCAGGCGATGCCGAGCAGGCAGCGGCGGCGTTGATCGCGGCGGCAAACGAGGCGGGCGGGCCGGACAACATCGGCGTGGTTGTCGTGGCGCCGGGCGCAAAACGCGCGCGGGCGCCGCAAGGAACGCTGGCGGCGCTGCATCCGCCGTCGTGGCAACCCCCGCCGCCGGAGCCGCTGCCGGAGCTGCAGCCGGCGACGGACGTGTCGGCGGAGCCGCCGCCGCTGCCGCCGGAGCCACTGCCGCTGCCGGCCGCGCCGTCGCGGAAACTGCCACCGCGACTCTTCATCGGAGCTATCGCCGCTGTCGTGCTCTTGGGCGTGCTGACGGCGGGCGGCATCGCCGTGGCGGGCCGCGGCAGCACCAGCCGCAAGCCAGCGGCGGCGGTAGTGGCGGCGACGAGCGCTCCCGCGGCCACCGCGCCGGCCGCCAGCGCCACGGCAACGCCCGCGGCGACGGCCACGCCCGCCGCCGCGGCGACCACGGTGTCCGTGCTTGCCGCGCCCGTGTCCCCTGCCAGCCCGACGCCGCCGGCCGTGACGCCCGCGGCCACGCCCGGCGCGGCGCCCACAAGCCCCGGAGATAGCCGCGGGCCGGGCGGCAGTAGCGGCAGCACCACCAGCGGCTCGGCGCCGGCGCCACGCACGGGCGGCGGCACCAGCGGCTCGACGGGCGGCGGCCTGAGCAGCGGTGGCACCCTGGGCGGTGTGCCGGGAGCGACCCCGTCGGTCGTCTATCAAGCGCGCGCGGGCGACACACTGGGGAGTCTGTGGCAGAGCTGCTACACGGCGGCGTTTCCGGACATTCTCGTGTTTGCCCAGGTCGCAGCCGCGCTGAACGAGCGCGGCCTCGATCTGAATAACCTGCGTGCCGGCGATCAGGTCACGCTGCCCGGCGGCTGGTCCGGCGCCGGCTGCCCGCTGACAGGCTCGCCGACGGCGCCTGCTGGCCCGCCGCCGCGCCTGAACCCTGGTGTTCTGCCCCGGCCGTTCTAGCCGCGCGGATAGCCTCTCGCGCGGTGGCGTTCTCAGTCCGCACGGAAGGGACGGAAGATCGTGCCCGGCTCGTCCGCGTTGCTCAGCGGGTACGCGTAGAGCGCGGACGCGGCGCTGCGCGTGCGGCGCAGGCTCTCGCGTAGCTGCTCGCGGGCCGCCTCGTCCAGCGGCCCGTGCGTCTGCTCGACCATGCCCAGCATGGCGCTCACGAGCGCTGCCTCTGCCTCGTCCGCCTGCTGTTCATCGGCCACGCCACGCCTCCCGCCGGTCCGCGCCGGTCGCCGGAGGCAAGCATAGCGCGAGCACGACGGCGGCGGCTACTGGCCCGCGGGCGCGGAGGCAGACACTACTGGCACTTGCCGTTTGCCCCTCTGATGCCTAAGCCGCCGCGACTTCCGCAGCCTCCGGAGCCGCTGCCGCTCGGCACGGCGATTGGTTGCGGCGACGTGGGCGTGGTTGCCACGGCACCGCTAACTCGGCCATCGATGACGCGGGCAAGCGCGACAGCGCGGGCGAGCGTCCCGGTTCCGAGCACGTCGGCCACATCTACGATCACAGTCACCGTCCCGCGACGGAACACGATCAGGTAATCGTCATAGACGGTGCCAGAGCTACCCTGGAACTGGTAATAGATCTCATCCTCTTCGTCGCCAATACCCTGCGGCGGAAGCATCTGGACGTTGCTATTACCCGGATCACTTTGCACCGTCCCCAACCAGCCTTGGACGATCCCACTTGCCATGCTGATCGAGGATTCGACGCGCAGGATGTTGATGACACTGAGGTGTGTGCTGCTTGGGTTTGAGTCACCCCATGCGCCGAGATAGCTGGCCAGGGATCCCCCAGAGTTGGTGGTGTCTTCGCTATTGAGCACGTAACCCGGCAGATCGCCTTGTTGCAAGGCGAGGGCTTTGAGGCTGCTTGAGGTCGTGAGCGTATTGACGTTCGCTGCGGGCGGCGCGGAAGTGGCTGAAGGCGACGCCGACGAAGGGGTCGGACCGCTTCCCACCGTCAAATCCACCTCCACCTGGGATGCTACCAGTGTGGGCGGGCGAATCGTCTGATTCGCGAAGCGACCATTGACGAGGAAGCGGATCTGGCCGAACGGCTGCCAGCATGCGCCCATGCTGGGGTTCAGCGAAACCGTGTAGATGCTTCCGCTATACGGCTGGCTATCGCAAATCTCTCCCATGCTCATCGCTTTCACGAGCGTGCCAGCCGGAGCATTTTGGCCGTCGATCGTGAGCGAGCCGAAAATCGTGTCGGGAGGCACCAACGGCGCAGCCGGACCGCTGCTACTGCCTCCTGAGGCCTCCCCGCCGTGCCCGGAGCAGGTGCCAGGTCCGGAGCTGTTACTGGTGGTGCCGTCCGCACACTGCGTCGGTCCCCCGCCATTGCCGGGGTTGGGAATCGTCGCTGCAGCCGCAGGCCCAACGCTCCCGGTACCGGCGCCGCTGACCACCACCGCAAGGCTGATGACCGCCAGTATGCTGCCGAGGATCGCCGTCAATCGCTTCCTCACGACTGTGCTCTCCATCTCTTACCAGACTGCCCACATCCGAAACGTTTGGTGGACAACACGGCGGACACAGCCGTTGCACGCCGGAAAAAATGAGCCGCTAACACCGCAATTGAGCTGTTAGCAGAGCAGTGCGATCTGGCCGCTCCCGACGGACACGGCCACGGGCGCCCGCCCACTGGGACAGAGGCCAACCGTCGCGCTGAACGGCACGCCACCGAAGACTGTCGTCGGCACGGTGACGAACGGCGCGAACGGCACGCCGCCAATAGCCGTGATCGCCACCGGGAAGGCGAAGCCGGGGAACTGCGCCAGCACGAAGACCGGCACGCCAATCGCGGTGGTGACGGTTACGGGCACAAAGGCGTTCACGCCGGCGATCGGCTGCACGGGCGCCTGGATGTCGAGCGCCGTGTACGAGTCGGTCGCGTCGGCGGTGTTGATCAGGTCCACGGCGTTGTAGATGCTGCGCGGCAGGTCCGGCAGCAGCGCGTTGAAAGGCGTAATCGTGATGCTGGCGTTGCCGAAGTTGTCAGTGATCAGCGTGCCCTGCTGCACCAGCGTCAGCACGACCGGACTCAGCGCCTTGGGCGCGATCTGCACCTGCTGCAGGCTGGGCGGCACGTTTTTGCCGGCGCAGGAGAGGTCGCCGCCGGTGAGTGTCAGGCAGGTGAAGATGGCGTAGACCGCGTTGGGCCGCGCCCCGCCGATCGAGATGCTGATCGTGGCCTGCGCCCCGGTGATCGTCGTGGCGCCGCCGGTGCCCTGGCCGTTGCCGTTGGGGAAGAAGGTTCCCGATGCCAGCCAGGCGTGCGCCGGCCGCGGCGCACCCACGGCGAGACCCGCCGCCAGCAACACCGCCAGCGCGGCGATCACCGCCAGCGGGCGCGGACATGAAGGGGAGCGGCGCGGCGCATGCGCGTTCACGGCGAACTCCGTCAGCGGAAATGCTGTTCCGCGTATTCCCTTGCGGGAGGCATGTCTGTTCAAGGATCGGCTACGGCGGGCCTGATGGCAAGGCCGGCGCGGCGGCAGTGGCATAAGCGCTGATCATAACGGCAGCCGGCCGGCGCCTCGTGCCCGCGCCAGCGCTCCGCTCAGCGCCGGCACGACCTCCGCCCAGTCGCCGATGATGGTGTAGTCCGCCGCCTTCGCGATCGGCGCCCGCGGGCTGCGGTTGATCGCGACGATCGTGCCCGCTTTCAGCACGCCGACCATGTGATTGAAGCTGCCGCTGACGCCGACCGCGACGTAGAGCGCTGGCGCGATCGCGCGGCCGGTGAGGCCGACCTGGCGCTGGCGCGGCAGCCAGCCGAGATCCGTTACCACGCGCGTGGCGCCGATCTCGGCGTGCAGCTCGGCGGCGAGCGCATGGATCGCCGGCAGGTTCTCCGGCCCGCCGACGCCGCGGCCGACGCCGACCACGATCGCCGCCTCGGTCAGCTCGGAGACATTCGCCCGCGGGTCCGGCCGCGATTCGAGCAGGCGGATGCCGAGCCTGGACGCGGGCGCGGCGCTGTCCGGTACGTTCGTTGCGTTCGTTGCGTTCATATTGATGATGGGATGCGGCAGCGGCGCCGGCGCGCCGAGCAGACCGGGACGCACCGTCGCCAGCGCGGGCGCCGTGGTGCTGTAGACCGGCGCGACAATGTTGCCGCCGAAGGCCGGCTTGAGCATCACCAGCCGGCCCGCTTCGTCCACGCGCACGCCGATGCAGTCGCCCGTGAGGCCAAGGCCGAGGCGCGCCGCCAGGCGCGGCGCCAGATCGCGGCCGTCTGCGCTGGCGGGCAGCAGCACGGCGAACGGCGTCGTCTGCTGAATCGCCCACTGCAGACCCAGGATATGGCGCTCCATCACACGAGTGCCGTCGTCCGCGATGCGCAGCACGCGGTCGGCGCCGTGGGCCGCCAGCCGCTCGTCGACGCGCTCATCGCCGCCCGACACGACCGCCGCGGTGTGCCCGCCGATCGCGTCGGCGATCTCGCCGGCAGCGCCGAGCAGTTCGAAGGCCGAGGGCCGCGGCCGGCCGTCGTGCAACTCGGCCCAGACCAGCACGGCCTGTCCGCGCTCCGGCGCGCGCTGGCGGGCGCGCGGAGGCGCTGCGCCGGCCGGCCGCGCGAAGGCGCCGCGCGCCAGCAGCTTTTCGACCAGCTCTTCGGCCAGGACGGCCGGATCGTCGCCCGTCAGCACATCGCCCAGCCGTTCGGGCCGCTCCTCGTAGACCTCACCCACCCAGGTCGGCGAGCCGGCCGCGCCGAAGCGCTCGGGCGGTCCGAGATCGGCGGCTGCCAGCGTGGCGATGGCGCTCTGGTCGATCGCGTCGAGCTGATCCTGCCGCGGCCAGACCTCCTCGCCGATCGCTTCGGACACCGTTACCAGCGCCGGCAGCGGGCACTGCAGGAGATCGATTCCGTCGTCGGTCTCGCGCTCGGCGGTGAGCGTGCGCGCCGTTTCGTCGATCTGCATGGCGCGCACGCCGCTGAGGTGCGGGATGCCGAGCAGCTCGGCCACCTCCGGCCCGACCTGGCCCGTCTCCGAATCGGTGGAGTGCCGCCCGCAGAGGATCAGGTCGTAGCCGCCGGGCCGCAGCGCCGCGGCCAGTGCCCGCGCCGTGGCGAGCGTGTCGGCGCCGGCAAAGGCGCGGTCGTTCAGATGTAATGCCCGATCCGCGCCGAGCGCCAGCGCCTGTTCAAGGATCTCGCGTGCCTGCGGCGGCCCCATCGTGACCGCCGTGAGGCCGCCGCCGCGCTCCGCCCGGTAGGCCGCGGCGAAGCCCAGGGCGCGGTTTTCGAACGAGTCCATCAGCCCGGCCACACCCTCGCGCACGACACGGCGCGTCTCGGGGTCGAAGCGGATGCGGGCGACGTTGGGCACCTGCTTCATGCAGACGGCGAGGGCAAGCGGCACGACGGTTGCTCCGGCCTGCGGTGCGTTGGGTGTGCTGCGAGTACGGCGCCCGTCCGCGCGCGGATCTGCCGCGTCGGCTAGCTGTTCATGAAGACGCGCAACTCATCCACCATCAGCCGCGGCAGGAACTGCAAGGAGAGCAGGTTGTTGCCCGAACGCCACTCCCAGCCGACGTGCGGCACACCCGGCCGCGGCGTGCCGGAGACGACGCGGCCGATCAGGAACTTGCTGTTCGGCGGCTGCATCGCCGTGCCGGAGGGCGGATCGAGGAAGCCGCTGATCGCCACGTCCATGCCGGTGGCGCTGTGAATGCGGCGCACCAGCTCCGGCTCGTCGTCCAGCTCTTTGCTCGTCGCGCAGATCTGCGGAAACTCGACCACGCCCGGCTCGCGCTCGAGCAGAAACACGGTTGTGTCGCCCGTGCGCGTACTGATGATGAACAGATGCAGGACGTGCTCGGTCTGGGTTTTGGGCATGGCGTCAAAACCTTACATCGTCCGAGGAGCCGCGGCCATGCCGGGCAAGGGCTATCGTAGCGTAGCCGCTGCGCGGTGTCGCGCGCGGAAGCGACCGCAACCCGGGTGCCCGCGTACGCAGCGCACGTCCGGCCCGAAGCACGCGGGGGCTGCAGCGAGCGTCGGGCTGGCGGGGCACCTAACCCTGCTTTGCCTGACGGCAAAGCTGTCCCTTCCCGAGACGGGAAAGGGACTTCTGGAGCGTTCCTATCGCCGTGCGACGGCGGCGGGATCACGGTGTCGTCGCGGGACACGCGGCTGGGTTGTCTCCCGTCCGTTTGTGTGTCCTCTACCCAAACCCTTCCTGTGTCGGGAAGGGACAGGTTTGCCGTCAGGCAAAGCAGGGTTAGGTGCCCCGCCAGCCCGACGTTCAGACGGCGAGCCGGTTGATGCCGTCGAAGGCGGCGACTTTGTACGCTTCGGCAAGAGTGGGATAGTTGAAGACCGTATGCACGAAGTAGTCGATCGGGCCGTGGTTGGCCAGCACCGCCTGGCCGACGTGCACCAGCTCGCTCGCGCCTTCGCCGATGATATGCACGCCCAGCAGCTCGCGCGTGTAGATGTCGAAGATCAGCTTCAACATGCCGGTGGTGTCGCCGATAATCAGGCCGCGGGCGATCTCGCGGTAGAGCGCCTTGCCGACCTCGTACGGCACGCCGGCCGCCGTCAGCTCTTCCTCGGTGCGGCCCACCATCGAAATCTCCGGAATCGTGTAGATGCCGTAGGGGAAGTGATCCGGGCTGCTGGAGAGCGGCGCGCCGAAGGCGTGACAGGCCGCCAGCCGGCCCTGCTCCGACGACGTTGAGGCGAGGCTGGGAAAGCCGGTCAGGTCGCCCACGGCGTAGATGTGCGGCACGGCCGTCTGGTACTGCTCGTTGACGGCGATGCGGCCGCGCGCATCGGCCTCAAGCCCCGCCGCCGGCAAGTTGAGCAGCGCTGTGGCGCCGTCGCGGCCCGCGCAGTAGAGCACGGCTTCGCTGCCGATCTGCTTGCCGCTGGCGGTATGGATGCGTACCGAGCCGTCCTCGGCGATCAGGACGCTCTCGACCGTCTCGCCCAGGCGCAGCACCACGCGCTGGTTGCGCAGGTGATACTCCAGCGTCTCCACGATCTCGCGGTCGACGAAGGGCAGCAGCGTCGGCCGCGCATCGATCAGGGTTACACGCACGCCGAGCGTGGCGAAGGTCGAGGCATACTCGCAGCCGATCACGCCGGCGCCGACGACGGCCAACGAGCGCGGAATGCGTTCCATCTGCAAAATGCCGTCGCTGTCGAGCACGCGCTTCTCATCGAAGGCGACCTGTGCGGGCCGCGCCGGCGTGGTGCCCGTGGCGATCACGACCGTTTCCGCCGTGACTTCGCGCCCGCCGCGGTGGCGCTGATCCTCGATGTGGACGGTGTGCGGATCGGAGAAGCTGGCCGTGCCGCTCAAAACTTCGATGCCGTTGCGCCGCATCTGGTGGCGAATCACGTCGGCCTCGTGCTGAATCACGTACTTGCAGCGCGAGAGCAGGTCCGCCATCGTGATCGCGTCTTTGACGGCGTAGCTGTCGCCATAGAAGCCACGCTCGCGGTAGCCGGAGAGGTAGACCGCGGCCTCGCGCAGCGTCTTGCTCGGAATCGTGCCGGTATTGATGCAGACGCCGCCGAGGTCTTCGCTGCGCTCGACGATGCCGACGTGCTTCTGCAGCTTGGCGCCCTGCACGGCGGCGCGCTGGCCCGCCGGTCCCGTGCCGATCACCAGCAGATCGTAGTCGCAGCTTGTGGCTTCCATGCCTGCCTCCGGTCGGGCAGTGCAGGTCCGCCCGGCAGTTCGTTGCTCTATTGCTTCGGGGCTTCGGTATATCAAGTATCGACGCAAGCGGGCGATTCGCGTAGTCGCGGCTTCTCATCGAATCTCACCGCGGATCACGAAGCCCGGACGGCCGTACGGCGCGTCCGGGCTTCTGCCTTCGTGAAGACGTGCGGGCTTACTCGATTGTCCACGGCGGCGGCAGATAGCGCAGCGGGTCCACCTGCTTGCCGTTGACGCGCACCTCGTAATGCACGTGCGGGCCGGTGCATTTGCCCGTGCAGCCGCTGATGCCGAGCTTTTGCCCTTGCTTCACCACGTCGCCGACTTTGACGGCCAGGCTCGACATGTGCGCGTAGAGCGTGGCCAGGCCGTTGCCGTGGTCCACGATCACGTACAGGCCGTAGCTGCAGCAGGCATCGCCGCCGGCAAAGGTCACGGTGCCATCGGCCGAGGCGCCGACCGGATTGCCGCCTGCCGGAAACTCGTCGATGTCAACGCCGAGGTGCGATGGACTGAAGACGGTGCTGATGCGCCGCGAGTTTGTCGGCCAGGCGAGCTTTGGCTGCGTGCCCGAGGCCGCGGGAGAAGCCGCGGGCGTGGCGGAAGCGCTGGGCGGGGCGGGGCTGTTGCCGCTGTCGTGGGTCGAGCCGCTGCTGCCGGAGCCGGCTGAGGCGGTGATCGCGGCGCCGCCGGTGCTGCTCGCGGCGTTGGCCGTCACGATCGTCGAGCTGCCGCTGTTGGAGATGAAGGCGCCGTCTACCCAGCCGCTCTGGCCGTTCACGCTGACGGGATACCACTGATTGTTGGCCGCGCCGGTGATCGTCACACTCGCCCCGCCGGGAATCACCGTGACCACGCCGTAGGACGTATCGGGGCCGGAGCGCAGGTTGAGGCCGTCCGGCGGCAGCACCGTGGCCGTGCCGGCAGGCGCCGGTGTGACGCTGGCGGCGGCAGCGAGCGGAGCAGCCGGCGGCGTGACGCTGGCTGCCGGTGCGGCCGCAGCCACGCTGGGCGAGCCATTGCCGCCGGCTTGCGGCGGCGTGGGGGCGTTCAACGTGATGTAGGCGCCGTCGGCCCAGCCGATCTGCCCGCTGTACTGCAAGGGCAGCCAGTTATCGGTAGTGGGGTTGCCGGTGATCGTGACCGCGGCGCCGTTGGGCATGACGGTCACGATGTCGTAGCTCTGGCCGGGGCCGGAGCGCAAGTTCAGGCCATCCGCGGAGTTCACCGTGCCGGTGGGAGAGGTGATGGTGTCCGCCGTGGCGCTGCCGGCGCGGAAGGCGGAGAAAACGACCATGGTGACGACGGCCAGCCAGGGCGCCGTCCTGCGCCAGGCCGCCGTGGGCGCGGCCTCACATGCGGGAGCAGTCTTCGGGGTGGTCGTGTGCCGGCGCGAAGGTTGGGAAGGCTGGGCGGTGCGCCGGGGCTCGAGCATACCGTTAATGCTCTCGTCCTCCTCTGCTGCGGTTTGGCGGAAGAGCGCCGCCGCGCGTCGCAGCGTATTGCGAAAAGACGACGCCAAAACCTCGGTCATTGTACAGGCACGTCCCAATGGCGCGATCCTTCGCAATCCAGCCACAGGCCGGCAGAGCCGGGGCGAGCGCGCCGCGTCCGCACGGTTGCGGCACGGTGGACATAAATCGCTCGCGTTTACTCCCATTTTCTCGCCTTTTCGTATGCGAGTCCGGGAATTGTGTAACATCCATGTTTCGCGCCGGCCGGCTGGCCGGACCACGGGAACCCGTTCCATTCCCGCCAACGTACGCCGTCTGCCCTGGTTGGGCCGGCGCGGTTATGGCCTGTTTCACGGTCGGGGTCCGAGCCGCGCCGCCGCCACCGTCGCCGTCGTCATGCTACGGTGGGGAGCGTCGCGCCCGGCACCCGGCGCGTCCCCTAAAAAATTGCCGGCCCGCGCGGGCGAAGCGACGTGCGCGGGCCGAGAGGAGTGCGCCATGACCCTCGTGGAGTTCATTCAGGCGGAGCTGCTGCGGCTGCACGAGCTGCTGGAGCGCGGCGTCGCCGATCTTTCGCCGCAGCAGTGGCACGCGGTGCCCGGTGGCGCCGCGGGCAAGGCGAACACGATCGCCTTCGAGCTCTGGCACTACGCGCGCACGGAAGACAACATCGTGCGCTTTATCTTGCAAGGCCGGCCAACGGTCTGGATGGACGGCGGCTGGGCGGCGCGGCTGGGCCTGCCCGAGCGGGCGCAGGGCACCGGTATGCCGACCGACGACGCGCACGCCCTGCGCATCGCCGATCTGGACGGCTTCAAGCAGTACAGGCACGCTGTCTGGGCCAGCACCGGCGAGTATCTTGCGAACCCCGACGAAGCGACGTTCAGCCAGCCGAAGCTGGTGAAACCGCTGGGCGAGATGCCGGCGATCCGCGCCCTCGGCCAGGTCTGCATGACGCACGGCTTCACCCACCTTGGCGAGCTGGAGCTGTCGCGCACGCTGCTCGGCCTCGGCCCGGCGATCGGCATCTAAACGAGACTGCGGCCCTCTATCCCCCTTCCCCTTTCTCCCAATCCTGGGAGAAAGGGGCGATCCCGGGTTAGAGCGATCCGATCTGCGAACGGCTAACCGCAAACCGATCGGATCGCCCGACGCGGGGTCGCCCCTCGCCCAGGATTGGGCGAGGGGACGGGGGTGAGGGCCGACTGCCGCGCCGCGCGCCGAAGAAGCCACGGCGATATGTCAGAAAGCGCACCGAAAGGTTCGTGCTGGTGCTTGTTAGACGCCCTTAGGCGCTGTACCGTAAAGGCTGGCCGGCGATCGCGTCGCGCACGCGGTGGCCTGCGGGAGAGCACTCGCGACGGAGGTGCGCATGGGGCAGGAGGAGCAGCAGACACCCGCGGAAGAGCTCTGGTGGCTGCTGATGCAGGTGGGCACACTGGTGCGGCGCGTGGCGGAGCGTCGGCTCTCGTCGGCGCGCAGTTCGCCCGACCAGGTGCAGGCGCTGCAGGCGATCGCCGCGCGCCAGCCGCTGACCGTGGGAGAGATCGCCCGGGCGATGGGTCTTGAGCGCAACAGCGCCTCGCAGCTGGTGGAGCGGCTGGTACGGCAGGGGCTGGTGGAACGCGAACGCTCGCTGAGCGACCGCCGGCAGGTCTTCGTCACAGTCAGCCATGCCGGGCGCTCGGCGATCGAAGCCTCGGCGCCGTCGATCCGCGCCCTCGCGGATGAGCTGCTCGGCGCGGTTAGTGAGGCGCAGATCCGCGAAGCCGCCGAGGCCCTGCGCGCCATGCGCGACAGTGCCGGCACGCTGCTGCAAGGTACCGGCGCCGACGCGGAGCCTGCGCCGATCGAAATCTCCGCCGCCGGCTAACGACACTGGCCTAGGATTGGCGTGCGGGCCAGCGCACGCGATCATCGTGACCTTCGGCGCGGTCTGTCCGCCCGCCGCCCTTCCCGTCGCTAGGTCAGCGGCCAGCGGCGCAGGGCGGGGAAGCGCTCGGCGAGCATGCGGTCGAGGCCGTAGAAGCGGCCGGCGCTGGTCAGTGCCAGCGCCAGGCAGGGGATGAACTCGGTCCAGTAGTCCCAGACAAAGTCGGCGTCGCCCTGGCCCCAGCGCGAGAACCAGATGTGCGCCGTCATCAAAAGGCCGGCGATCGCCAGCGCCGGCGTGAAGGCGCCCAGCACCAACCCCAGCCCGACCGTCAGCTCGCCCAGCCCGACCAAATGGCCAAAGATGTTCCAGTGCGGCACCAGCACGTCGAGCACGAGGCGCTTATACGGCTCGATCGGGTGGTGCTGCACGTTTGACTGGATGATGCCCTTCGCGCCGTTGTAGTCGATCAGGAAGCCCGGCAGCGGATGCAGGTGCTCAAGGCCGAACAGCTTGCTCAGGCCGTTGCTGAGGAAGACGAGGCCGAAGAGCACGCGCAGAATCAGCAGACCCCAGGCGAGCAGGCGTGTCCGAAGTACGGCATCGCCCGCACTTGCCGCCGGTCCGGGAATCGCGATCACGTCACTGGACTGCATGGGCGGCTCCTCTTCGGCGGCGCAAGCGGGCGTACCAGGGCCGTCCACTCCCGCGGCCGGCCCACGCGTATCGTGCCGTTCAATCGAAAATCAGGCAGGTGGTCGTGCGTCGGACGCCGCCGGCGGCCGCAATACCCTGCGACACTCAGCGGCCGAGCTGCGCCAGGTCTGTGCTCTCCACCGTCGCGATCAGGTCGTACGGCCCGCTTACCACGGCGACCGACGTCACCTGTGAGCCGTCCAGCTCGATCTCGGGCAGCGCGTCACGCAGCTCTTCCACCCGCGTTTGGTCGGCTTCGATCAGGACAAAGGCCCGCACACTCATCTCGCTCGCTCCTCGGCCGCGCAGCATGACGGCCGCTGACCCGGCTGCCGATCTGCGCTGCTCACCAATTCGCACGCATGAACCCGGCCTCGCGTTACACCACCCGGCCAGCTGCCGCGGCTGCGTGCTGCCGATCCTGCTCGCCGGCGGCCCCGCACGGGGGCCAGGCCGCTAGCCTCACTTGAACTGGCGCGGCATGGCGCCCGTCGCCAGCACCTGCTGCCAGCGGCAGGCCAGCAGCTCCCACGCCGCCGCCAGCGGGAAGAGACGTCGCGTCAGCAGCATGTCCTCGTCCAGCGCCAGCGGGTGCCAGAAGACGCCGTCCTGGCTCACGGTCAGCTCCGGCTCCAGATCCGCGGCCGAAAGCTCCAGCCCTTCGGTCGAGAAGCCGCGCTTCGCCAGCGGCCGCACGAAATGTCGCTCCGGCGGAATGCCGAGCGAAGCGACGAAGTCGCGCAGGCCGTCGATGCGGCCGCTGTTCACCGGCGTCTCGGTGCTGCCGATCACAACCGTGAAACCCAGCGTCTGCAAGGCGCCGATGCCGACGACGGTCTTCTCCCACGATCCGGCGCCGCGGTAGGCGTCGTGCGTCGTCGCCTCCGCGCCGTCCAGGCTCACCTGCACCGTCACCTCGCGCGAGATCTGCTTCAGCGTCTCCAACCGACGACCGTGGTAGAGCATCGCGTTGGAGAGCACCGTTGTTTGCAGGCGGGCTGCGGCGTAATTGAGCCTATCGGCGAGGTCGGGCAGCAAGAACGGCTCGCCGCCGGTCAGGAAGACCTCGCGTACGTCCGTTGCGGCGGCCTCGTCGATCAGCCGGCGGAAGACGTGCAGCGCCAGGCCGCGCCGTTCGGCACGCGGGCTGGACCTGGCGACGCAGTAGCTGCACTGCAAATTGCAGTCGAAGTTGGTGTAAATCCACAGCCGCCGCGCCGGTGTAACCGTTGTGGAGACGATCATCGATCCGTCCGCTGCCGCGGCGTTGGAGCGCCGCAAGGCCGGGTCTGGTTCAGCTTGTGCGCATGTCCCGGCACCAAACACTGTGAAATAGTCTCGGGCAGGCGGCAATCACCCGCTATGAACTGGCTCACGCGGCGGCGCCGCTGCGTGATCGCTGACACGCGCCCGCACCGGCCGACGCGCTACGATGCCCCGTGATGGAATGGCTGCAGGGGAGCGATCGGGGTGACCTGTGCGCCGCCGGCGTCTACGCGCTGGGCGCGGCGCTGTACTTCGTGCTCGTGCAACTGGCCGGGCTGACCTTTCAGGCGACGCCGCTGATCTTCGGCGGCACGCTGCTTGTGGCGAGCGTCTTCCGGCCGCGCGTGCTGGCGGCGGCGCTGCTGCTGCTCTGCTGGGGCGTCGCCGTGGCGCTGCTGAACGCCGGAGCCTTGCCTGAGGCGCGCACCGGCGCGGCCTACATGGTCGCCTTCGGCGTTGCGGCGGCCGTCATGATGCTGCTGCGCCGCTGGATCGCGCCGCCGGTGGCGTTGCAAAGCGCCGCGGCGGTGCTGCTGGCGGGCGGGCTGGCGCTGTACGGCGCCTTCGACGTGGATGCGCTGGGGCGCGGCTGGTTGTGGACGCTGGTCGTGCTCGCGGACGCGGCGTGCCTGGCGGCAGCCTCCCTGTATCGGTCGCGGCGACGGCGAACGTCCGTAGCTGCCGGTCCGCAGACGCAGAAGCCCGCGGCAGCTCCGTGAGAGCGTGCCGCGGGCCGTTGCGGGGCGCCGTGTTACTGTCCGGCCTTGACCAGACCGATCGTGTTACCGTCCGGGTCAGCGAACATCGCGAACGTGACCGTGCCTGGAATCTCGGTGACGGGCGTCAGCACCTTGCCGCCCATGCCGGACACCTTATCGAGCGTTGCCTGCGGGTCGGCAACTTCGACATAGAAGACCGCCTGTGGCTGGCCGCCCGCCTCGGAGCCGCCGATGCCCCCGTTGATGCCCTGGCCGCCATTGTCCACCATGCCGTAGTTCATCGGGTTGTTCGCATCGACCTTCCAGCCGAAGAGGGTGGAGTAGAACTGCTGCGTCTTCGCCGCGTCCTTGCCGATGATCTCGAAGTGTACGACCGGGTTCGCCATCTCAGTGTCTCCTCTTCGCGTTGTGTGCCCCGGCGCCATCCGCGGGCGCCGGAGGAATACGCACGATGTCGATGGGTGGGCTGACCGCGGCGATCGCCGCTAGGCGGGGGCGAGGATATTCGTCAGGTGACCTTTGACGTGGCCGATCACCAGCATGTCGACGAGCTGGCCGGCGCCGACCGGAGCTTCGCCGAGGGGCGGGAACTGCGCCGTGCGAGCGAGCTGGTCGTCGCTGAAGGCGCGCAACTGCCCGAGCACGCCGGCTTTGCTGCTGCGCAGCAGATCAAGCGTCTCGGCCTTCGTGCAGTTGGCGAACTGCAGCGCGTGCTGCGCGTTGCCGGCATTGATCATCTCGAAGGTAATCGGCGGCAGCGGCTGTGCGGTGGCGATGGCCTGGACCAATTCGAAGGTTGGCTGCACGCTGCTGGCGATGTGGTGCGCGGTGACGCCCACACTCCAGCTATCCGTTGGGTTCAGCGCGCCCCAGCGCGTGTCCGAACAAGCCGCGATCGCCGCGACCGCCTCGTCGATAGCCGCTTCCAGTTGACCCGCGAGCGCCTCCGCCTGAGTGCCCATAGCCACGTCTCCTCCTCCGTCCCGCCGGCTGCATCGCCGGGCGAGGCCCACAATTTCACGTCGAATCCAAAGCACCAGGACACCGCCGGGCATCTGTCGCTGGCTGACCTCCTTACATGACATGCGCCGCAGGCCGGCACCGCGCGGCGCGTTACGTCGATGCTTCGCCGGCCGCCCAGGGATCGGGGCCGGGATCGGCGCCCGCGGCGGCAAGGGCCAGGCGCGGCAGGTAGTGCTCCCAGCCCACGCTGTGGGCCTCACGCTGCGCGGCATCGAGGCCGCTGTGGCGCAGCCGCAGCAGCGTGCCGTCGCCGTCCGGCTCGAACGTCACCTCGACCGTGCTCGACCCCGGCGGCACGGCCTGACCTTCGCCCTCCCAACCCCAGGTGAAGACGATGCGGCGTGGCGGCTCGACGGCGACGTACTCGCCGCGGGCGACGTCGCCGCCAGTCACGTTGACGCGGTAGATGCCGCCGGGGCGCGGATCGAGCTCGGCCTCGACGCCTTTCCAGCGGCGCAACTTCTCCGGATCGGTGAAGTAGCTGAAGACAATCTCTGGTCTGGCCGCGATACGCAACTCGCGTTCAACCGCGGCGTCGATACCGGGCAAGGTCATGGCTTTGCCCTCCGTTGCTCGCTCCGCGTTGTGACCTTATAACAGATCATATGTTCTGTGATCGCCGCTCCGCCTGTCAAGTCCCCTTTTGCTCTGCTTCCGCAACCGCGGCCAGCCGGCTCAGGGAGTCTGCCCAAAACTGATCGAGGAAGGACTTCAGCTCCGCCAGACCCTCGGGCCGGGCACGGTAGAGGCGCCGCGTCCCCAGCTTGCGCATGACGACCAGCTCGGCCTCTTCGAGCACGCGCAGGTGCTGCGAAACGGCCGGGCCGGTGATCGAGAAGTGCGCCGCGATCGCGCCGGAAGCCAATTCCTCATGCAAGACCAGCCGCAGGATCTCGCGCCGCCGCGGCTCGGCGATCGCACGCAGCGCTGTATCAATCATGCCACTATTGTAGCGACAGCTTTTGGAAGTAGTGCGTACAATATTATGCAATTACACTTACTGCTGCTGGGGCAGGCCCGCGGCGCGGCAGTTGGGCGAGCCGCCGCTGACCCGGCGATTGCAGGCCGCCGCGGCTCCGCATACGGTGGCAGCAGCCAAATCAGCAAAGGACCAGCGGATGCCCGACGATGCTCAGCCCGCCGAGGGCGATGCGTTGCGCCACGCCCTGACGCTGGACCGCTATCCCCGTTCCGCCGCCTATGACCCGCGCTGGGTGATCGAGCACATGATGGGGCCGAACGTGCTGTGGCTCACGGAGGCGCTGACCGAGGCGCTGCCGTTGGCGCCGGGCATGCGCGTGCTCGACCTGGGCTGCGGCAGGGCGCTTTCGTCCATCTTCCTCGCCCGCGAGTTCGGCGTGCAGGTCTGGGCGGCGGACCCCTGGATCAAGCCGTCCGAGAACTGGACCCGCGTGCGCGAGGCCGGTCTGGAAGAGCGCATCTTTCCGATCTCCGCCGAGGCGCACCGGCTGCCGTTCGCGGAGGGCTTCTTCGACGCGATCCTCAGCATGGACGCCTACCATTACTTCGGCACCGACGATCTGTACCTGCCATACTGCGCCCGCTTTCTCAAAGACGGCGGCCGCATCGGCATCGCCGTGCCGGGCATACGCGCGGAGCAGCAGCGCTTGCCACCGCCGCAGCTCGCGCCGTACTGGGACGCGGACTTTTGCTCGTTCCACAGCCCCGCGTGGTGGCGCCGGCACTGGGAGAAGAGCCTCGCGGTCACGGTCGAACATGCCGGCTGGCTGCCGCACGGCTGGGCGGACTGGTTGGCCTGGAATCGCGTCTGCGCCCTCGCGGGCCGCGGCTCCGAGCCGGAGCGCGCCCTGCTTGAGGCCGACGGCGGCGAACTGCTCGGCTTCAGCCGCGTGGTGGCGCGGCGGCAGCCTGCATAGCCGCCTCACGCCGCCGACGCGGGCGCGTTGCCTCAACCGCGGCGCAGCGCCCGGCCCGGCAAGGCGCCGGTATGCTCGCCGCCATCCACGACGATCTGGCCGTTGACGATCACCTGCTCGATGCCGATCGGGAACTGCTTCGGCTGCTCGATCGTGGCGGGCGATCGCACCGTGGCCGGGTCGAAGACGACCACATCTGCCTTGAACCCGTCTTTCAGCAGGCCGCGGTCGCGCAGTCCCAGCGTCTGCGCCGGCAGCGAGGTCAGCTTGCGAATGCAGTCCGCCATGCCGAGAATGCCCTCTTCGCGCACCAGATCGCCCAGCATCGTCGGCGCGGCGCCGTAGGTGCGCGGGCTGACTTTGTCGCCGACCAGCAGCGCGTCGCTGCCGAGCATCGTGCTCGGATGCTCCAGAAACTTGCGCACGTTCACGGGGTTGCCAAACGTGCCGATCTGCACCAGGTTCAGGTCTTCATCGAGCAAGAGATCGCAGAGCGTGTCGATCAGGCTCTTGCCCAGCGTCTCCGCGATCTGCGGCAGGCTCCAGCCCTCGAAACGGCGGTACTGCGGCCGGCTGAAGTTGGCGGTGAGGTAGCTGTCGAGCCGCAGCCGCTGGAAGTTGGGGTCGGCCGCCATCTTCCGGCGCACGGCCTCGTCGCTGATCCGCTCCAGCAGCTTCGGCACGCCGCCGTCGTGCGTCCACTCGGGCAGCAGACTGACGAGGCGTGTGCTCGAATAGACGTAGGGATACACGTCGGCCGTCACCTGCTGGCCGCGAGCGGCGCGCGCGTCCACCAGTTCCAGCAGCTTGCGCCAGGCGCCGGGGAACGGCCAACCCGAGTTGAAGTGCGAGATGTGTACGGGAATGCCGCTGCGTGCGCCGATCTCCAGCGCCTCGGTGATCGGATCGACGTGGCGGTCGCCCATGCCGAAGCGCACGTGGGTGACGTAGAGGCCGCCGAGCGCGTCCGCCTCTTTCGACAGCTCAACCAGCTCCTCGGTGCCGGCGTAGCTGCCGGGCGGGTAGGTGAGACCCGTCGAGATGCCGAAGGCGCCCTCTTCCATGCCCTGCCGGATCAGCGTGCGCTGCGTCTGCAGCTCGGCGCCGGTCGGCGCGCGGTCGTCCCAGCCCATCGCCGAGATGCGAATCGGCGAGTTGCCCATCACGTAGCAGACGTTGACCGCGACCTTGCCGTCGAAGTGTTCGAGATACTCGCCCACCGAACGGGAGCGCAGGCCGTCGGGCGGCCGGCCGTCCAGCCCGGCGTTGAGCGTGATGAAGTGCTGCAGATCCTCGCCCTTAAGGATCGGCGCGTAGGAGTTGCCGTCCACGCCGATCAGCTCGGTGGTAATGCCCTGCCGCACTTTGGGCTCGTGGCGGGGCTCGCTGAGGATCACGTTGCCGCTGTGCGCGTGCATGTCGATGAAGCCGGGGCAGACGATGCGGCCGCGCGCGTCGATCGTGCGCTGCGCCGCGACGCGCGCGGTGTCGCCGCGCAGGAGGCGCAGCGCGTCGCCCGCGATCGCCACGTCGGCGCGCAGCCAGGGATTGCCGCTGCCGTCGTAGACCTGGCCGTTGCGGATCAGCACGTCGTACATCGCGAGCCCCCTCTGTCCCTGCATGGAATCTGCAGGAAAGTCCGGCAGCCGACCCGTGAGCGCCGTCCCCGCGGCATTCACGGCCTGCCTGAATCGGCTGTGGCCACGCTACCATGGCAGAGCCTGGCAGGAACGCAGCCCGCCATTACAGGGTAACGCGGCACCGGCAGAGCACCGAGGAGGCCGTCCATGACGAGCGCCGTCGAGCATCTGCTGGCGAGGGATGAGGCGCTGCGGGCGTGGGCGCGGGCCGTGATTCCCGGCGGCATGCAGGGCCACGGGAGCCACTGGGCGTGCTGCCGGACCTCGCCACCTATTCGAAGGCGATCGCCAACGGCTATCCGCTGGCAGCCGTGGCCGGTTCCGACCGGCTGCGCGAGGAGACGGCCGGCGTCTACGCTACCGGATCGTTCTGGTATGGCGCCGTGCCGATGGCCGCCGCGATCGCCACGATCGCGACGCTGCGCGACGAGCAGGGCATCGCCACGATGCAGCGCATGGGCACGCTGCTGCGCGATGGTCTCGCCAGACAGGCCGAGAGCCACGGGCTGATGATTCACCAGACCGGACCCGTGCAGATGCCGTTCCTCACCTTCGCCCGCGACCAGGCGTTCGAGCGGGCGAACGTCTTCACCGGCGAGGCGGCGCAGCGCGGCGTCTACCTGCACCCCTGGCACGACTGGTTTTTAAGCGCGGCGCATACGGAAGACGACATCGGCCAGGCGTTGGAACGCACGGACGAGGCATTCGCGGTCGTGCGGCGCAAGTTCGGCGCGGAATAGCGCGATTCCGACAACCGGCGCTCGCTGCTCCACGGTATTCTTGGAGAGGCCGGACCCCGCGCGGTCGGCCTGGATCGCGTCGGGGAAACCGCCGGCAGCTCGCGCTGCGGGCGCATGAGAAACCGCCGCGGCGGAGAAGGAGCGGACGATGGGCAGACTGGAGGGCAAGGTCGCCCTGATCACCGGCGGGGCGCGCGGGCAGGGCGCGGCCGAAGGCCGGTTGTTCGCGGCGGAGGGCGCGGGGGTAGTGCTTACCGACGTGCTGGACGCGGAGGGCGAGGCCACGGCGAAAGCCTGCGGCGGCGTCTACCTGCATCACGACGTCACCAGCGCCGAGCAGTGGGCACGGGTGGTCGCGGCCGTGCTCGATCGCCACGGCCGGCTCGACATCCTGATCAACAACGCCGGCATCTGGCTGACGGGCCGGCTAACCGATACGTCCGAGGCCGACTACCGCCGCGTGATCGACGTGAACCAGATCGGCGTCTTCCTCGGCATGCAGGCCGTGGCGAAGCCAATGATTGCCGCGCATGCGGGCGCGATCGTGAACATCTCGTCGATCGCCGGCATGCGCGGCGCGGCGGCGGGCTTCGCCTACGGGGCGAGCAAATGGGCCGTGCGCGGCATGACCAAGTCGGCGGCGCGCGAGCTTGGGCCGCACGGCATTCGCGTCAACTCGATCCACCCCGGTTTGATCGAAACCGCGATGCTGCACCAATTGCCGGGCATCGACGCCGGCGGGCTGGAAGATCGCCTGCGCGCCATTCCGCTGGGCCGCGTGGGCGAAGCGGAGGACGTGGCGAAGCTGGCGCTGTTCCTCGCGTCGGACGACAGCGCCTACGCCAGCGGCCACGAGTTCATCATCGACGGCGCCCTGACCGCGTAGCGGAGGCGTTCGGCCCGCCCCAGGATCGTCTCCTTCGCCCAGGATTGGGCGAAGCAACGGTCTTGATGGTGCCGGTGCGGGGCAGCGTGTGGGGAGCGCAGCCCATGGGGCACCGCCATGCCCGCCGGTGGCCGGCGCTGCGGCGCTGGTCAGGGACGGCGCGGGGACAGCGGCGGCGGGGGCGGGAGCGCTCCGCGTTGCGGGCGCGGCCCGGCGCCGGCGTGTCCCGAATCAACCGGCCAATCGCCGTGGTCAGCTATTTGAGCTGGCGGACATATTCGGCGACGGCAGCGGCGAGACTTGCGGCGACCAGGCCGTCGGCGAAGGGCTGGCGGCGGCGTTCGGCCCCCAGCTATTCCTGGACCTGGCGCCGGCGCGTGACCAACGCGGCCAACTCACGCAGCGGCCTGGTGGGCAGCGGCCGGGGCACCAGCGTCGTGGTGGCGGCGAAGGGGCGAGCACGCGGGCATCGCCGCGGTCGGTCTTGCAGAGAATCCCCTGGCTTCTGGCGAAGGCGCGGGCCTGGCGGGGATTGACGACCAGCACCGGCAGAGCCGCTGCCTGCAGCGCCAGGGCACAGGCGGCCTCATAGGCACCCACCGCCTCCAACACGATGAGGCGCGGCCGCTGTGTGGCGAGCTGCGCGACGAGGGCGGCGATGCCGTCGGCGTCGTTGGCCAGGCGCTGCGGCGTGCCTTGCCGATGGACGGCGAGGTCGAGCTGCGCCTTGCTCACGTCGATGCCCACAGCACAGGCAGCGGTAGCGGGCGCAGGGCCGGAGGTGGGTGTGCTGGTCATCGCTGGGCCTCCTGTGCCCCGACCTTGTCGATGCGGGCTCGTGGATCCGGGCAACGGTCCGGGGTTGCTGAGGAGTCAGGGGCGCCGCCCAGGCTCATCCACGGGCTGGCGGCACCGAGGGCCGAACGGGCTGACGCGCCTGCCAGCTCCCACCCTGCGGGATGAGCAAGATACAGGGGCCGAACGGCTACAGCGGCAGGCCGACCGTTGCGGTATCGCGCTCGCCGATGCGCAGATCGTGGTTGGGCGCCATGCCCTCCGGGAAGAGGTTCGTCTCCAGCAGCGAGCCGCAGGCCGGACACGACCACTCGTACAGCTCCACCGCCGGATCGTGTCGCGGCCGGATATGCACGCCCAGCTCGGCCAGGCGCCCGGATGCCTCGGAGACGCGCATTTTGCAGCCGTCACGCCAGTTGCGCCCCGCGCCGGCCAGCTCGGCGCCGCAGGAACCGCAGGCGATCGCGCCGTCGCCGCCCAGCGCCAGCGCGGGGTGGAAGCCGTCCTGGCCGGAGACGTCCCGGCTCGGCTCGCCGCCGATGCGCCGGCGGCGAATCTCCAGCCGCTCGCGCCGCGTCGCCGCCTCGTCCACCGAGACGCCGTCCGCACCGAGCACCACGCCGTGGGCGACGCGGGCCACATCCGGTGTCACGTAGGCGGCGATCACGTCGGCCAGCACCCGCCGCGGGTCGCGCGTGATCGGGTCGCCGATGCCGGCGCCGCCGCCGGTGATCTGGTGGAAGACATCGCCCTTTGACAGCGGCACTCCGGCGATGTGATTGAGCAGCGTCGTCTCGCCGCCGCCCATCTCCGCTACGCCCTGCGGCAGCCCCTGGCCGTTCGCCAGCCGGTTACGCACGTTGGTGCCGCGCACCACGTTGAAGAAGTTCGTGCCGCCGGGGTAGCCGCCCATCAGCGCCCGCGTGGGCACGGACGACATCGCGTTCTCCAGCGTGCCGGTCAGCGCCTCGGTGCGCCACGGCGTCCAGGCGAAGTCCATGCCCTGGCCGCCCCGGTTGTAGCCCGGCCCGCCCGAGCCTTTGTTCAGCCGGCGCCAGAGGTAGAGCATCGGGTAGTTGCCCTCGTTAATCTCCACGTCCGGAATGCCGTTGCCGAGCTGCACTTCGTATGAGGAGACATCGAGGCCGTCGATCGTGCTCTGCGCACCCATGCCGCCGGAGCCGCAGTCCATCACCGCGAAGGCGGTATACGTTCCGAACTGCGACTGCCCCACCCACGAATTGCCCGGCCACGACATGACGCCGAGTGAGAACGTGCGCTGGCGCAGCTCGGGCTCCAGCGCGATGCCCAGCGCCTTGGCGAACGCTTCGGCCGCGGCGCGCGCCGCCTTCGAGGCGCCCTCCATGTGCCCGCAGGAGACAGGCGCGGGCAGCACGGGGTGCAGCACCGTGCCCGGCGCGGGCAGTTGCATGCGCACGGGTCGGAAGAGGCCGGCGTTGGCGGGCATGTCGTAGCAGAGGGCAAAGAGCAGGATGCTGCCGACCACGCCCAGCATCGCGCCGTAGCCCGCGTTGATGAAGCCGTCGCTCTGCGCGTCGGTCTCCGTGAAGTCGAGCACGAGATCGGAGCCCTTGATGATCAGACGCAGGCCGATCTTGTAGAGTTGGTCGGCGCCGTGGCCGTCGTACTCAGCCCAGTCGTACGTCTCGTAGACGCCGTCCGGCAGCGCTTCGATGCGGCCGCGCACCACCTGCTCGCAGAGGTTCTTGTTGACCTCAACGTACTTTTCGTATTCCTCCAGCCCGTAGACGTCGAGCAGATCGGCCACGCGCATCTGCGCCACGTTGAGCGCGGCCACCAGCGAGCGCACGTCGTTGATCACGATCGGCAGCCGCACGTTATGCACGAGCAGCCGCACCATGTCGGGAATGAAGGTGCCGCGGCTGACGATGCGGATCGGCGGCAGCCGCAGCGCCTCGCCGTAGCAGTCCCAGGCCACCGGCGCCCAGCCGCCGGGCGACATGCCGCCCACGTCGAGGATGTGTGCGTTGGAGAAGGCCCAGCCGACGAGCTGCTCTTTCCAGAAGAGCGGTGAAACCACGGCCACATCGCCCTGGTGAATGGCGCCGCCGTCGTAGGGGTCGTTGAGAATGAAGGCGTCGCCGGGGTGCACGTCGTCGCCGTACTGCTTCACGACGGCGCGCACGCCTTCGAGCGAGCTGCCCATATGCGCGATCACGTAGCCTGAGAAGCCGATGTGCTCGACCTTGCGGTCGAAGATCGCGCAGCAGAAGTCTTTGGCCTCGGAGAGGATGGGCGAGCCGGAGGTGCGGATCAGCGTCGTCGCCATCTCCAGGCTGATATTGCGCAGCCGGTTCTGGATCACCTCGGCGATGATCGGGTCGTACTCAAGCTGCTCTTGCTCGCTGCGAACCGCGGTGCTGGCCATGTTACCCTCCTGGGGGTTAGGTGACAGTAGGTTTCTGGTCCAGCCGCTCCCTGTAACCAGTAACCAGTAACCTGTCACCTAAACGGTGAGCCGGTAGTTGCGGAACTCGTCCACGCTGAGTTCCGCACCCGTGGGCACGTAGATCGTCGTATCCACATCTTCCACGATCGCCGGGCCTTGCAGGCTCATGACCGGCGCGAAGGCGGCGCCGCGATACACGGCCACGCGCTCGCGCCGGCCGAGGTCGGGCAGCAGCGCCTCGCGCGAGCCGTGCCAGGCTCTGTCCGCCGAGCCGCCGTCGCGCGCGAAGCGGCGCAGCGCCGGCTTGTTGACGCGGCCGATGCCCGTTACGCGGGCGTTGAGCATGATCGGCGGGAACCCTTCCCAGGCCGTGCCCTTGCCGTACAGCCGCTCGTAGCTGTCTTTGAACTCGCTGGCGATCTGCTCGCGGTGCGCCTCGGTGAGCTGCGCCGCGGGCAGCGGCACGGTCAGTTCGAAGATTTGGCCGGCGAACTTGAGATCGCCCTCGTAGCGCAGCTCGATCTGGTCGGGCGCGAAGTTGCGCTGCGCGAGCACGCTGCGCGCCTGCTCGGCCAGGCTGCCGATCACGGCGTTCACCGGCTCCAGCGGCGCCGCCGGCACGATCCAGTTCACGGTCTGCACGAAGGAGCGCACGCCGTCCGCCCACAGCAGGCCGTAGGCGGAGAAGACGGCCGCATCGTCCGGGATAATGATCTCCTTGATCCCCATCGTGCGGCAGATCTGCGCCATGAACAGGCCGCTGGCGCCGCCGAACGAAACCATGACGAAGCGGCGCGGGTCGTAGCCCTTCTCGATCGTGGCCGAGCGCACCGCGTTCGCCATCGTGTCGGTCACGATCTGGTAGAGGCCGCTGGCCGCCGCGTCTTCTGTCCAGCCCAGCGGCTCGGCGATGCGCGTACGCACGGCGCTCGCCGCCGCCGCGCGGTCCAGCTTGATCGCGCCGCCGAGGAAGTAGTCGGGGTCGATCAGGCCGAGCGCCACGGCCACATCGGTTACGGTCGGCTCGGCGCCGCCGCGCCCGTAGCAGGCGGGGCCGGGCACGGCGCCGGCCGACTGCGGCCCCACGCGTGGGGCGCCGCGCGAATCGAGCCAGCAGACCGAGCCGCCGCCCGCGCCGATCGCGGAGATGTCCACCATCGAGATGCCGGTGTCGAACTTGCCGAGCTGCACGCGGTGCGCCAGCGTGAGCTCGCCGTCTTTGATCAGCGCCGTGTCGAACGAGGTGCCGCCCATGTCGGCGGTGATCGCGTCTTGAATGCCCAGCGCCTGCGTCAGCGCCCGTGCGCCAAGCGCACCGCCGACGGGGCCGGAGTTGATGAGCTGGATCGGCTGCTCCTGCGCCTCGGCAGTGGAGAGCAGGCCGCCGATCGACTGCATCATCGACAGCTCGACGCCGAGGCCGCGCTGCTTCAGCTCACGTTCGAGTTTGTCGACGTAGGTCTCGATCCCCTTCGAGGCGTAGCTGTTGAAAACCGTCGTCACCATGCGCTCGTACTCGCGCGCCACGGGGAAGACGCGTGAGGAGATGGAAACGAACAGGTCCGGATACAGCTCGCCCGCGATCTCGCGTACGCGCTGCTCGTGCGCCGAGTTGGCGAACGACCAGAGGAAGCAGACGGCCAGCGCCTCGCAGCCGCCCTCCACGAGCCGCCGGATCGCCTCGCGCACCTGCTCCTCGTGCAGCGGCACCACGACCTGGCCGAAGGAATCGACCCGCTCGTCCAGCTCAGCGATGTCCTCGCGGGCGACGATGTCGGGCGGCGGTGTCTGCGTCCAGAGGTCCATGTCGTTGGTGCGGGCCGAGCGGGCGATGCGCAGCGTATCGCGGAAGCCGCGCGTGGTGATCAGGCCGACGCGCCGGCCGCGCAGCTCGGCGATGGCGTTGGTGACGATCGTGGTGCCGTTGATGAACAGCTCGCAGCCGCGCAGGATGCCGCCCAGATCAAGGTCGGCCTCACGGGCCAGCGTTTCGAGGGCGTCGAAGATGCCGCGGGGATAGTCGTCGGGTGTGGTGGGCGCCTTGGCGCGGCGGACGTGGCCGTCTTCGTCGATGGACACCACATCCGTGAACGTCCCGCCGATATCGACGCCGATGTGGTAGCGAGGCATGCGCCCTCCCTGTCACCGCAATCGTCGCGGCCGATCCTCAGCCGGACCACGAGAGCCGGCTCTTACTCCAGGCCGCGGCAGCAATCCCGGCGATTGTGCACCGTGCCCTCTGAAGTATCAACAACCCGGAATGGCGATCCTGCCGCGGTTCAACGCGCTGCGCGGTGCGCTTGAAAGCGATCCGGCGCGAGCGAGAACGGAATGCGCCGCTTCGGTGCTACATCCCCTGGCCGGTCGTCTCCTGCAACTCGCGCGTGAGCCAGATCTCGCCGAGGTGCTGGTTGCCGTGCGCGATCACGGTCTGGCCGATCGCCTGTAGGATCGGGATCTCACCGAAAGGCATGACTTTGACGATACGGTTCATCTCGTCGGCGGTGAGGCCGGCGTAATAGGGTGCGGTGCTTTCCCAGACGGCACGGGCGTAGGGCAGGAACTCGGCCGGCGGCGGCACGGTCATGGCGTGCGCCTCGTCGGGCTCCATGCCGGTGCCCTGTGCCGCTTTCGGCAGGTGCCACTGCTGATCGAGTCCCTGCTCAAGCCAGACGGTGTTCTTGCGCTGCAACACGAAGTTGACGACGTTGTCCTCCGTGCGAATCCAGTGCCAGGCGGTGAAGCCGATGTGGTTGGTAGTGGGACCGAGGCGACGCTGCCACTGCTCCAGCGAAAGATCCTCCAGCGCCTTCGCGTAGTTTTCGTGCAGTTGGTCGATGAAGTGACGCAGATAGTCACGGATCTCCACGGTCGTGCTCCTGCCGGCCGGCGGCGTCAAGGCGGCGCCGGCCGCGCCCCGCATTCTGCCGTCTACTTGCCCGCCGGCGCAACCGGCCGTGCCGGCGCGATCGACTCGCGCACCACCAGCTCGGAGCGCTGAACCAACGTCTGCTCGCGCGCCTCGCCTGCTGCCACGGCGAAGAACAGTTCCGCAGCGCGGCGGCCGAATTCGCTGTAGTCGAGCCGGATCACGCTGATCGGCGGTTCGAAGGCGTTGGCCCAGAGCGAATCGCCGTGCGCGAGCAGCGAGACATCGCGCGGCATGCGCAGACCGGCCTCGCGCACGGCGAGCAGCATGCCAGGCGTGAAGCGGTGCATGCCGGCGATCAGTGCCGTCGGCCGGTCGGGCCGGGCCAGCATCTCGCTGGTAAAGGTACGTGCCTCGTCCAGATTCTGCGCGGCGTACAGTAGTGACTCATCGACCGAGACGCCGGCTGCGGCGTGCGCTTTGCGGTAGTCGCGCATGCGCACGGACATGCTGGCCACCGGTTGGGCCGGCTCGCTGCCGTAGGAGCGGATGATCAGGCCGATGCGCCGGTGGCCCAGATCGAACAGCAGCCGGAAGGCCGAGCGCGCGGCCTCCTCTTCGTCGACGACGATCTCCGGCTCCATGCCGCTGGGCGAGCGCTGACCCATCACGATCACCGGGATGCCCGTGGCCCGTGCCGCGGCGATCTGCTCCTGATAGGGGCCGAGCGGATGGATCAGGATGCCGTCGACGCGCTGGCCGTAGAGCCGGTCGAGGTGCGTGCCCTGGGCGCTGAAGGAGCCGGCCGCGTCGCAGACGAACAGGCTGCGGCCGCGGGCCGCGGCGACTTGCTCGATGCCGTGCAGGATGTCGGTGAAGGTCGGATTGGTGAGATCGGGCACGACCACGCCGATCGTGCCGGTGCGGGCGAGGCGCAGGCTGCGCGCGGCGGCGTTCGGCCGGTAGCCGAGCTGCGCGATCGCCTCTTCGACCAGGCGGCGCAGGCCGGGGTGAACCGAGCGGTCGCCATTGACGACGCGCGAGACCGTCGCGATGGAGACGTTGGCCGCGCGGCCGACGTCGCGGATGGTAGCCACGGGCACCCTCGCGCCGGGCGACTTGCGCGAAAAGGTTTACCGGCCGCCGAAGTATCCCGCCGCGTCGCAACGATGTCAAGACGGCTGAAGGGTGAAGGGTGAGAGGTGAAGCGTGAACGTGCTGCATGGTTGGCCCGTACTCTGGTGTACGACTCGCCGCTCGCCTGCACCCTGCACCCTCAACCCTGGCCCTGGCGTGTAGAATGCAGGCGCTCGCGGCGGGCCTAGCCCTGGTTTCGCACACGAAACCTGTCCCTTTCCGACGCGGAAAGGGTTTTGGCTGCGGAGGACTCCCGACGCCAATCCTGCCTGCGCGGCAACCGAGGAGTCGCCGCGCGCCCGCAGGCCTGATCACGCGATCAGCGGTCACATGATCGAAAGGTGGAAAATCCTCCCAACGAGAAAACCCTTCCCGTGTCGGGAAGGGAGACGCGGCGCTTTTTAGATCGCCGCTCCACGGCGATGAGGGCGCGGCGGGGTTAGGTGACGGTGCAGGTGGACGAGTTCGATCTGAAGGGCGAGGTTGCGCTGGTGACGGGCGGCAACGGCGGCATCGGCCGCGGTATCGCCGTCGGGCTGGCCCGGGCGGGCGCCGATATTGTGATCGCGGCGCGCGACGAGGCGAAGACGGCGGACGCCCGCGCCGAGGTCGAGGCGCTGGGCCGTCGCTGCGTCGGTGTGCGCTGCGACGTGAGCCGCCGCGCCGAGCTGCAGGCCGCGGTACAGATCGCGCGCGATGCGCTGGGCAAGCTCAGCATCGTCGTGGCGAACGCGGGCATCGCCGTGCGCGGGGCGCCGCAGTCGCTGGCGGAAGAAGATTGGCTGCGGGTGATCGGCACGAACCTGAACGGCGTCTTCTTCGCCGCGCAGACGGCGCATCCGGCGCTTGTGGCGAACGGCGGCGGCAAGGTGATCACGATCGGCTCCGAGTACTCATTGTTCGGCAGCCCGACCGTGCCGTCGTATTCGGCCAGCAAAGGCGGCGTGGTGCAACTGACGAAGTCGCTGGCGGTGGCCTGGGCGCGGGACAACATCCAGGTCAACTGCATCATCCCCGGCTGGGTGCGCACCGACCTGACCGCACCGGTCATGGAAGACAAAGAGAGCTACGAGCGCATCGTCGGCCGCACGCCGGCGCGCCGCTTCGCCGAGCCCGAAGAGCTGGCCGGCGCCGCCGTCTTCCTCGCCTCGCGCGCCTCGAATTTTGTGACCGGCCAGAGCCTGGTGGTGGACGGCGGCTACTCGATCGCCTGAACGTTGCCAGCGCCGCGCTGTGCTGGCTATGCTCGCGCTGGCACAAGATCATTCGGAGCCGTTCCCTGCGCCGTGAGGCCGCGCGATGGCCGAACTGCCGACTGGCACGCTCACCTTTCTCTTCACCGACGTGGAGGGCAGCACGCGCCTGTGGGAGCGGCACCCGCAGGCGATGCGCCGGATCATGGCCCGTCACGACGCGCTGCTGACCCAATGCTTCGAACAACACAAAGGTGTCGTCGTGCGCCCGCGTGGGGAGGGCGACTCGCTGTTCGCCGTCTTCATGCGGGCGAGCGATGCCGTCACCGCGGCACTCGAAGGGCAGCGCGTGCTGCTTACAGAGGATTGGGGCGCGATCGGGCCGCTGCGGGTGCGCATGGGCTTGCACACGGGCGAGGCGGACCTGCGCGCGGGGGACTACTACGGCAGCGCCGTGAATCGCTGCGCCCGCATCCGCGCCGCCGGCCACGGCGGCCAGGTGCTGCTCTCCGAGGCGACGGCGAAGCTCGTGCGCGAAACGCTGCCGGACGGCGCAACGCTGCTGGACCTCGGCCGGCACCGGCTGCGCGACCTGAGCGAGCCAGAGCAACTGTTCCAACTCATTGCCGCAGACCTCCCCGGCACGTTTCCACCGCTGAAGACGTTGGAGAGCCGGCCCAACAACCTGCCGCTGCAGCTCACCAGCTTCGTCGGTCGCGGGCGCGAGCTGGCCGAGCTTGCAAGCCTGCTGAAAACGGCGCGTTTGGTGACGCTCACTGGCCCCGGCGGCACCGGCAAAACGCGGTTGGCGCTGCACGTCGCCGCTGGGCTGCTGGACGGCTTCTCCGATGGCGTGTTCTTTGTGGACCTGGCGTCGCTGCAGGATCCGGCGCTCGTGCCCGCGGCGGTCGCCCAGGCCCTCGGTGTCCAGGGCCTGCCGGAGGTGTCGGCCCGCGAGAGCGTGCTGCGCTTCCTCCGGGACAAACAGGTGCTGCTCGTGCTGGACAACTACGAGCACCTGTTGGCAGCGGCTGAATTCGCAGCGGCGCTGCTTCAGGCGGCGCCGGCGGTGCGCCTCCTCGTGACGAGCCGCGCGCCGCTGCGGGTGACCGGCGAGCGGGAATATGCGGTTGCGCCCTTGCTGGCGCCGCAGGAGCGCGTGCACTCGGCAGCGGAGCTGGCGCAGAATCCGGCAGTGCAACTCTTCGTGCAGCGGGCACAGGCCGTGCGAGCCGACTTCGCGCTGAGCGATGCAAACGCCTCGACCGTGGCGGCCACCTGCGCACGGCTGGACGGCTTGCCGCTGGCGCTCGAACTGGCGGCGGCGCGGATGCGTGCGTTGCCAGTGGCAGCGCTGCTGGCGCGATTGGAGCAGCGCTTGCCGATCTTGACGGGCGGCGCACGGGACGTGCCGGCGCGCCAGCAGACGTTGCGGGACGCGATCGCCTGGAGCTACGCCCTGCTTGAGCCGGCGGAGCAGCGCTTGTTCCGACGGGTTGGCGTGTTTGCCGGCGGCTGTACGCTGGCGTTGGCGGAGGCCGTCTGCACCGCCGACGGCGACCTCGGCCTCGACGTGCTGGACGGCGTCGGTTCGCTGGTGGAGAAGAGCCTGCTGCGCGAAGTCGACGGCCAGGCGGGAGAGCCCCGCTACCGCATGTTGGAGACCATCCGCGAGTTTGCCCTCGGGGAGCTTGAGGCCCATGGCGAAGCGGAGGCTGTACGGCGGCACCTGGCGGTGCAGGTGTTACAGCTGGTCCGACAGGCCGCCGTGGCGGGTGCCCAGGAGCGCCTGGACGTCGACCTGGATAATGCCCGGACCGTGCTGGGGTGGTGCGTCGAACACATGGAGTTGGCGGTGGGGGTGCGATTGTTCTGGGCGTTGCGCTGGTATCTGCACTACCGTGGACTCGGAAAGGAGCTCAACCTGTGGCGCCAGCGCCTCCTCGCCCTGCCGGACGCCTCGGCGCCGAGCGTTTCTCGGGCGCGGCTGCTTGGAATCACGCTGTTTGACCCGCTCTCCCTCGCCGAACAGGAGCGCGCGGTGCTTGAGCTCGAGGAAGCCATTGGCCTCAGTCGTGCCCTGGGCGACGCGTCCTGCCTCGCCGATGCGCTCCAACACCTTGCGGTGCTGCGGATGAGTCAGGGCCGGTTTGACGCGCTGGTGCCGCCGGCAGAAGAAGCGCTCCCGCTGTATCTCGCAGCGGGAGCGCCACAGGCCGCTGCCTCTATGCAGCTCTTCCTGGTTCATGCCGCGCTTTCCCGCGGCGATATCGCCACCGCAGAAGCGCTGGTCGCGGCCAATCGGGCGCTCGAGGGCACGAAACGCTCGTCGCCCGGCCTATCAGCGGAGTCCGCGCTCGCAGAGGCGCACGGCGACCATGGGCGGGCGCGGGTGTTCCTGGAGGAGTCGGCTCGAGCGGCGGCCGCGTTACAGGGGGAGCAGAGCCCTGACAGACTGGCCCGCCTCGCCATGCTCGTGCAGGTCACCCTGCGCCAAGGGGACACGCGGGGCGCGGTGGCACGCTGCACCGAGAGTCTCGCCGTGGAACGCCGTGTGGGGCCCTCGCGCTTTCTGGCGGCGGTCTTGACGGTGCTCGCCCAGGCGGCGGAGCGCTGTGGCCGGCTGCCCGCCAGCGCACGGCTGTTGGCCGCCGTCGACGGGCAACGGCGAACGTTCGCCGTGGAGGTGCCGGGCGTGCAGGAGGCGCAGCAGGCGGCGGTGGCGCGGGTGCGGGTCGCGCTGGGCGAGGCGGCGTTCGCCGAAGCGTGGGCGGTGGGCGAGGCGCTTGCTCCGGAGGAAGCCATCGAGCTTGGCCTGGCTGTTGCCGGGGAGCTGGCGGCCGGCCCAGCGGCCCTCATCCTCACCCCCGTCCCCTCTCCTTCTCCCAATCCTGGAGAGAAGGAAAGGGGCGATCCGGCGTGAAGCGTTCCGGAGGGCGTCGGGCCAGCAATCGCCTGTAGGGGCGCACGGCGTGCGCCCTTCGCGGCCAAAGCCGCGCCCAACGGCGCGCCGGATAACCCGGTGCTCTTGTGGATCGCCGCAACGCCAACCATCTCCATCAACCTGCTAACCCGGCGCCCTTTCGGATCGCTTCATGCCGGATCGCCCCTTTCCCTCCAGAATTGGGGGAAAGGGGACGGGGGATGGAGGGCCAGCCGCGCTATGATGGCGCTGCGTTTCTGCTCAGGAGCTACGCCATGACGACGCTGCACACCACCAGCCGCACGCTACCGCGGTTCACGTTGCAGGACGGCGAGGGCCGCGAGCGCCGCTTCCCCAGCGGCCGCCATGCCCTGCTCTGCTTCGTGAAAGAGGACTGTCCCACCTGCCGTCTCTCGATGCCGCTGGTCGAGGCGGCGCACCGCGCCTTCGGCGAGGCGCTCGACATCTGGGCGATCGGCCAGGACGAAGCGGGCAACGCGAAGCTGGTGGACGAGTTCGGCCTCAGCGTCCCCATGCTGGACGACACGGCGCTGAAGGTTTCGTACGCCTACGACCTCGACACCGTGCCCACGGTGATCCTTGCGGACGGCAGCGGCGCCGAACAGCGGCACTTCGTCGGCTTCGATAAGGCCGACTGGCTGGATCTGGTGCGCGCGCTGGCGCGGCTGGCGGGCGGCGCGGCGCCGGCGGTCGATTGGGCGTCCTATCCCGAGTCGCGGCCGGGCTGCGGCTCGAAGTCGGTCGAGCCGGGCATCGCCGAGCGGCTGGCGGCGGAGGCCGAGGGCAGCCCGCTGCGGGCGCGGCGCATCGAGGTCGGCGAGGGCGACGACGTTTTCGAGTTCATGTTCGACCAGGGGCTGACGGACGGCCTGCCCGTGGTGCCGCCCACACCGGAGCGGGTGCTGCGTATGCTGCACGGCACACGGCGCGATCCGCAGGAGGTTGTAGCCGTGGTGCCGCCGAACATGGCGCCGGCCACGGTCGAGAAGGTCGCGGCCAACGCGGTGCTGGCCGGCTGCAAGCCCGCGTACCTGCCTGTCGTGATCGCCGCGCTTGAGGCCGTCTGCACCGATACATTCAACATCCACGGCGTGAACGCCACGACCTGGGCAGCCAGCCCGGTGATCGTCGTCAACGGCCCGATCCGCGACCGCATCGGCATGAACTACGGGCTGATGGCGCTGGGCTACGGCAACCGCGCCAACGCCACGATCGGCCGCGCGCTGAAGCTGTGCATCCGCAACCTCGGCGGCGCCAGGCCGGGCGGCGTCGAACGCTCGGTGCTCGGCTCGCCGGGCAAATACACGATGTGCTTCGCCGAGCACGAGGCGCGCAGCCCCTGGCAGCCGCTGCACGTGGAGCGCGGCTTCCGCCCGGAACAGAGCGTGGTCACCGTCTTCGGCCTCGAAGTCTCGCCCCGCCACATCGCCGACCAGACCTCGCGCACGGCGCGGCAGCTCGGCGGCAGCCTCGGCCTGGGCCTTGAGGCGTGCTGGCTGCCGAAGGCGCACGGCCAGGGCGATGTGCTGCTCGTCGTCTGCCCCGAACACGTTGATACGCTCTGGCGCGACCGCTGGACCAAAGCGCAACTGCGCGAGCGCATTCAGGAGATCACGTCGCGGCCCGTGCGCGAGCTGCTGGCGGACGACGAAAGCGGCGAAGGCATTCCCCGCTCACGCTTCGGTCCGGGTGGTCCGAGCGAGGAGGAGCTAAACCGGCGCATTCCCAAGTTCCGCTCGCCGGAGAACATCCACATCGTCGTGGCCGGCGGCGAGGGCGGCAAGTTCTCCTCGGTTTTCGCCGGCTGGGTCAGCGGCCCGACAGGTTCGTCCTCCGTCAGCCGCGTGATCGAAGAGGTGTGAGTGCGGCCGGCGCGCTCGGCCCTCTATCCCCCTACCCCTTTCCCCCAATCCTGGAGGGAAAGGGGCGATCCTGGGTTGGAGCGATCCGATACTGGGCAGGGTTAACCGTGCCGGCCACGGAACGCCCGACCCAAGATCGCCCCTCGCCCAGGATTGGGAGAGGGGAAGGGGGTGAGGGCCGACGCCCGCGCACGCCCCAGCATTTCGCCGTACACTAAGGCCGGTCCGCGCATAGTCGTGCGCCGGGCGCCAGCAGCCAGCGGGAGGATAGGATGACGACCCTCATCGACCCCACGGACGAACGTGTGCCCATTCGCCGGCAGCTCACGCGCCGGCCGGAGGCGATCACCGGCACGGTCGCGTTGCTGGACATCAGCAAGCCGCGCGGCGACGTGCTGATCGCGGAGCTGGAGGCGCGCCTTGCCGAGCGGCTGCCCGCGGTCACAATCAAGCGCTACAAGAAGCCAACCTTCACCAAGCCGGCGCCCGACGAACTGCGCCGCGAGATCGCGCAGGAGGCGGACTTCGTCATCGAAGCCCTTGCCGATTGAGGGTCATGCACGACGTGCAGTGTGCACGACACGGTGTGGTTCGAAATCCAGGGCAAGCCGAGCGTCTTCGTCGCCTCCAACGTCTTCGTCACCGCCGCCGAGGCACAGTCCGCCGCGCTGGGGCTGCCGGACGTGCGGCGCATCTTCGTCCCGCACCCGATCCAGGACGCGGCCGACGACGAAATGCGTGCGAAAGCCGACGCGATCGTGGACGAGGTCATCGCCGCGCTGGTGGACTGAAGGCGGGCCGCCGGCCCTCATCGTCTCCTTCCTCCTTCCTCCAATCCGCCGGAAGGAGACGATCATGCACCGTGCGTTCCGAGCACCCGACGGTTAACCCGGCTCGGTCCGAGTGGTGCTCCCCACGATCGCTCCGTGCCCGTGGTCTAATATTACCGTGACCGTTTAGTATCACGGGCAGCGCGGCGGCGGATCTGGCCTCGGCGGGCGATCGCCTGGTGCCGGCGGCGCCAACGCGACCACGCGATCACGGTGCTGGGCGGATGCCCGGCGGCGAAGCGGTTCAGCAGCCGGCGGAGTTCCGCGACACGGAGCGGCACGCGGTCGTCGCCTGGGCCCCCTGTTTGCCCGGGCGGTTTCGACGGCCCGGCGCGCCGGCGTCATCTGCCGGTGCCAGCCCCGCCAGGCGCGTCCCTCGGCCTGATCGAGCCCGACCTGCCCCTGCGCCAGCGTCAAGCAGTCCGCGCTGCGCGTGCGCGGGCCGGCCACGCGCACGATGGCGGTCAGCCCCCTCTCGTCGGGGGCGTAGACGAGCGAGGAGGTAGTCACGGCGCGATTGCGGGATAGAGATGCTGCAAGCGAATGCGGGCAGCGGCGGTGGTGAAGCGCCAGCGGATGGCGGTGGTGCCGGCGTTGCGCTCGGCCTCCCAGGCGGCGACCTCAGCGGTGAGCGTGTCGGCATCGGCGATGCGCCGGTCCAGGCACTGGCGGCTGAGGATGCTGCACTCAATCTCGGCCATGTTCAGCCACGACCCGTGCGGCGGCGTGTGATGCAGCTCCAGCTTATCCAGCAGGCGCGTGGCCTCGGCCGGTGGGAAGGCCTGGTACAGCGCCGCCCCACTATGCGTGTTCAGGTTGTCCAGCACCAGCACGAGGCGCTCGGCCTCGGGGTAGTGGACCTCGACCAGGTCTTTGATGACGTGGGCGCAGTCGACCGCCGTGCGCCGCGCGGTGACCGTCACGTGCCGCCAACCGGCAAGCGGCTCACAGACCACAAAGAGGTTGGCCACGCCGTTGCGCACGTCCTCATCGTCCTCGCGGGCGGGCTGGCCCGGCTGGACCGGGCGTGGGGGCTGGACCGCGCCCACCAGGTGCTTGCTGGTCTCGTCCAGACAGACCTGCGGACGCCGGGGATCCTGGGGCCGGTGATAGACATCCAGCACGTCCTCCAGCTGGCAGACCAAGGCGGCACTGCCCTGCGGCGGCAGGCACCAGCGCGTGTCTGCCAGGGCTTCAGCACGTTGTTTTGCGCGTGCGCCGTACGGTTTCGTACGCGATCGCCTCGACGAGGTTGAGTTCGACCAGGCGCTGGGCGACCAGGCGCAAGGTCCAGCCCCTCCTCCACGAAGCGGCGGCGCACGCGCTCGACGGTGTCGCTGCTCACACCGGCGGTGGCGGCGATCGCGGCGTCGAAGCGGCCGGACTGCCCGGGCGGCGCATCGGCCAGCAGCAGGATGCGGGCGTGCTGGAGCGTGCGGGCGGCATGCGTGCCGCTGTGCAGGAACTGCTGCAGATGCTCCCGCTCAGCAGAGGTGAGGGTGACACGATAGCGTTTCGTTCGCATGCGCCCAGCATGCCAGCGCCTTACCATAACGGGCAAGGCGGCCGTGATGGGGTACTAAGCAGGTAGCCCTCGTTATGGTACGTTCGCGGCATGCGCCGCACGACGTTGAGCGACGAGGCACGGGCCGCGCTCCAGGCGGCCCGCCACGACTCTGGCTGGAGTCCGCGGGAGCGCGACCGGGTGGCGATGGTGCTGCTGTCGGCGGCGGGCTGGTCGCCACCGCGCATCGCCGGGCACTTCGGCTGTTCGGTGCAGCCAGTGCGTACGGCGCTCGACCAGTACGCGGCCAGCGGCCTGGACGGGTTGCGCCACCGGCGGCCCGGCCCGCCGCCCAACGCCGCGCGACGCACGCAGGTGACGGCAGCGTTGACGGCGCTGCTGGAGCAAGACCGTAGCTGGACGGCGGCGCAGCTGGCAGCCGCGCTCGACGAGCAGGACATCCGGCTCAGCACGCGCCAGACGCGCACGTAGCTGGGCGGGATCGCCGCCTGGCGGCGCACCGTGCGCACCCTGGCGCACAACCAGGCCCCGGTCAAGGTCGCCCGGGCCGAGCGGCACCTTGGGGTGCTGCAAAAACAGGGGGCGCCGGCCGGGCCACGCTCTGCGATCGCGACGGTTGTGGCGTCAGCCCCAGCCAGCCGGTGAATTACCGTTGGACGCTGGTCGGGCAGCGCAAAGCCGTGCCCGACGAGAACCCCTGTGGGCGGCGCCTGCACGTGCTGGCGGCGCTGGTGTGCGACGGTCCCCATCCCAGCCTGACCTGGGACATGCAGCCACGCACGCTGCGGGCCAGCGACCTGCGCGCCTTCCTGCCCGGCATCCCCCGCCAGCCGGACACGCCGCTGGTCGTGGTGCTGGACAACGCCGGCAGGCAGCGCCGCAAGGCCGGGCAAGCAGCCGTGCCCGCGCTGTGGCGCCAGGGGCATCTATCTCTACTACCTGCCGCCCTCCAGTCCGCAGCTCAACGCGCTTGCGCGCGTCTTCGGCGTGATCAAGCCGTACGACCTACCCGAACGACGCTATGCCACCGATACCGCCCTGGAGGAGGCACTCGATGCCGCCTTTACCCGCTACGAAACCCGACTCCTCGCGAAAACGACCCCACAACCGGGGCTAGCTGCTTAGGCTGTAAACTGGACGAGGGGCTTTCGGCCCCATTATCCGAACCGATCCTCAAAAGATGACTACAGTGCCTGGCGTCTTTGCTGCCGGCGACATCACGCGTTCCGCCCACAATGCGACCTGGGCAAGCGCCGATGGCGTCACTGCCGGCATGGCCCTGCACCGCTCGCTGGTCTTCTGATCAGTACCCCACCCAATTGCGGGATTCCCATCAACCGGTGGAAGGCGCCGGCCGAGGATTGGCTGCGCGACCTCTACGAGAAGCGCCAGCGCAAGGCGGCGCGGACCTCGCGCGGGCGATCGCCGCCTTCGGCAATAGCGGCGGCACGCCGCTGCTCGGGACCGGCGACGATGGAGCGGTTCCCGGCCTGTAGTATGCCCAGCCAACTCACATCACGCGCCCTGAGAGCCCTGCACGCGCGCCCGACACGCGAACGCGCGCTGTTGAAGCCGTCGCACTTGGAGTATTGTGACCTCGAAGCAGCCGCGCGTCGGCGGCGGTGCGATGCCGGTTCACGAGAGAGGTGAGGCAGATGGCGCAGATCTACTACTCCTGCGATTCGCATGTGGTGGAGGCGGCCGAGGTCTACGACGGCCTCGTGGACCGCTTCGGCGATCGGGCGCCGCGCATCGTCGACGGCGTCAACGGCCGCGAGGGCGTCTATCTCTACTGGCCGAAGCTCAACCGGCCGATCCTCGTTGGCCGCCTGGGCATCGCCGGCAGCCGCCTCGACAACCCGGAAACGCACGAGCGCATGAAGCACGGCTGGGACAACCTCAATCCCGGCGTCAAAGACCCGGTGGCGCGGCTCAAGGAGCAGCAGGTCGATGGCATCGTGGGCGAGGTGATGTACCCGAGCCTGAACATGTTCACCTTCGCCGTGCCCGATCGCGAGGTCGCGCAGGCGGTGATGCAGCGCCACAACGACTGGATCCGCGACTACTGCTCGCACGCGCCGGAACGGCTGATCGGCGTCGCCTGCCTGCCGCTGCCGGACGTGGACGAGGCGATCGCCGAGCTGTACCGCTGTGCGAAGATGGGCATCCGCGGCGTCGCCATCCCCTGCACGGCCCCCGTCGCCAAACCGTACAAAGATCCGGCCTACGAGCCGTTCTGGGCGGCGGCGGAAGAGGTCGGCCTGCCGATCACGATGCACATCTTCTGCGGCGCCGAGTGGGGCATGAGTCTGCCCGACTACTGGGATCCAATCGTCAGCTATACGCTCTCCCATGCCGGCATCTGGAATACGGTCAGCAACCTGATCACCTCCGGCGTCGCCGAACGGCATCCGAAGCTGCGCTTCATCTGCGCCGAGTGGGAGACGGGCTGGCTGGGGCACGTGCTCAAGCGCTTCGACCACGCGATCTACCGCAGCCGCGCCGACGCCTCGCCCGACCTGCAGATGCACGGCAGCGAGTACTTCAAGCGACAGTTCTTCGCCACGTTTGAAGACGACGACATCGGCGTGGAGACGCGCCACTCGATCGGCGTGGACCGGCTGCTGTGGGGCAACGACTATCCGCACCACGACTCGATCTGGCCGCGCTCGCAGGAGATCCTGCGCGAGATCATGGCCGGCGTGCCGGACGACGAGCGCGACGCGATGGTCTGGAAGAACGTGCAGCAGCTCTACGCGATCGACGAGTCGAAGCTGCCGGTGGGCGCGGCGGTGTAGTCGGCCCTGGTATTGGAAGCCTCCGGCGGTTGCGCTGTGCTCTGGCCCCGACCCCTCCCTCTCCCAATCCTGGAGAGAGGGAGGGGAGCTTGAACGCTGGTGGGATGGAGGCTGGGGCGGAGTGCGGAGGCCGCTCGCGGGCGCACCACTGTGTGCCCCTACGATCTGCGAACCAGTCACGCCGCCAGGTGCAACGCCCCGCACTTCGACAAATGTCCGGCTGAGACTACCGAGAATAGCTTGTCCGTCCCGACCCCCTTCGAATCCGGCACCAACTTGCTCGCTCCAGGCGCTCACGCGCGGCCTGCCTGCTTTACGATGGCCCAGACGGCGTCGTTGCCTGACTGAGGTACGACTGCGCCGAGCTTCCCCTGAAGGAGACGGCCACGAGGACGTCAGATGCGAGCAGTCCGATAAAGACGGAATATGCGCTTGACAATGCCTGGCAGGGGGCACGTGAGCGCCTCCGGCTGCTGGAGGAGACCCAGGATCCGGGCACTCTCCGCCACCTGGACGCGCTGGGCGTAGCGAGTGGCTGGCGCTGTCTTGAGGTGGGTGGCGGCGGTGGCTCGATTGCGACCTGGCTCTGCCAGCGGGTTGGGCCGACTGGCCGGGTGGTGGCGACCGATATCGACACACGCTTCCTTGAGGCGCTGGATTTCTCCAACCTTGAGGTCCGCCAACAGAACATTGTCACCGACGCCGTCGAGGAGGCCGGCTTCGACCTCGTCCACGCCCGCGCCGTGCTCATGCACCTCCCGGAGCGGCAGCGCGCGCTGGATCGGCTGGTGGCGGCCCTGAAGCCAGGGGGCTGGTTGCTCCTTGAGGAGGGTGAATATATTTCGCACGCGCTGCCTGACCCACGGATTGATGCGGCGGCGGGCGAACTGCTGGCGAAGCACAAGCGCGCGCTGGATATCGGCGGGGCGACGAGCGGCATCGACTTTTACTACGGGCGGCGGCTCTTCGGGGACCTGCTTGCCCGGGGCATCGCCGACATCGGGTCAGAAGGTCGGCTGGAGATGGTGCGCGGCGGCAGTACTCCAGCGAAGTTTTTGCAGCGTACTGGGCAGCAGACGCGACAGCAGCCTCAAGCGAGTGCACACATGTCTGAAACTGAGCGCGACGCGTTTCTCACTCTGCTCGATGACCCTGCCTTGCTCTATCTGGGTCCTATCTTGATGGCCGTGTGGGGTCGGAAACCACTCGGGTAGGCGAGGAACGGTGCTCGCTCTCTGCAAGCGGCGCCGGCCGAGGGTCTTCGCCCCGTGGTCCTCTGCGGCCAATTCCTCTGCACCGCGGACCGCGCATACTGTTGCCCGTGAGCGGCGTCTTTTGGCCGCCGCCGGTCACGCGAGCTGTCCGAATGTGTAAAGCATCCTGGCTCTCCCGCGATTTTGGTGACGATGGTTCGAGGGGCGATCTCGTCGAACGGCACGCCGAACCTGTCGTGCAGGACGAAGGTCACCCGCTCAGCTGGAGTCAGCGCGTCCGGTACGAGCAGCAGGGCCAGGCCCACTGCGTCGGAGACCACGGCTTCGTGCTCGGGATTTGCTTCGTCGGCGGGTTGCAGGAGCGTGATCCGTCATAATACTGTCGAACCACAACCGGTCCCTGTGACCGCCGGAGGAGCACAGAGATGCCAGCAGGCAACAAGAGCACCAGCGCGAGCGGCGGAGAAGTCCCAGGGCTTCACGGACGCGGAACGAGCCGCGATCAGGGCGCGCGCCCAGGAGCAGCAGGCGGACGCGCGCCGCGGCCGGCGCGCGGACAAGGCGGACGGGGAAAGCGCCGTGCTGGCGGCGATCGCCGCGATGACGGGACCGGATCGCGCCATGGGCGAGCGGCTCCATGCGATCATCACCGCCAGCGCGCCAGCCCTCTCACCGAAAACCTGGTACGGGATGCCCGCGTATGCCAGGGACGGCAAGGTCGTCTGCTTCTTCCAAAGCGCGCAGAAGTTCAACACGAGGTACGCGACGTTCGGCTTCAACGACACGGCGCACCTCGACGAAGGCGCCATGTGGCCCGTCGCCTTCGCGCTGCAGGAGTTGACTGCCGCCGCCGAGGCACGGATCGCCGCGCTCGTGACGCAAGCGGTGGGCTGAGGGCGCGCCGTCTGGCCTGGTTTGACGGTCATGACGGACCGAAACCTCGCCACGAGCTGCCGGGGCTTCCGCGAACCTGGTGAAGGCGAGCCGGTGACGCTAGCGACGTGATGCCAACCACGATCGACGCCGCTGACCTCCTACCCACTGGCTCGTAGTTCCGTGTCGAGGCGCTGAGCCGCACGGCGGACGCGAGCACCCTGCCCCTCACCAGTCCCCAACCGACCGCGGCCTGCCTGCGGTGCCGCGCGCCCTCGGCCGCCGTCCATAGTCGCTACCAACGCACGCTCGCCGACCTGCTCTGGGTCCGCCTACCCGTACGCCTCGACCTCCACGTCCGCAAGTTCTTCTGCCGCGTCTCCACCTGTACGCGGCAGATCTTCACCGAGCGGCTCCCCACGCTCGTTGCCCCCTCTGCGCGGCGCACGCTGGGCCTGACCGCAGCGCTCTGGCTGGTGGCGCTGGCCCCTGGTGGCGCAGCGGGCGCCCGGGTCGTCGCCGGGTTGGTGATGGGCACGAGCCCTGACACCTTGCTGCGGCTCATTCAGACCGCGCCAATCAGCAACCGCGAGCCGACCCGCGTGCTGGGCATCGATGATTGGTCCTGGCGCCGCGGCCTGCGCTTCGGGACGATCCTCGTCGACCTCGAACGGCATTGCCCGGTGGACCTCCTGCCCGATCGTGCGGTCGAGCCCATCGTGGCATGGCTGAAGGCGCATCCCGGTATTGAAGTCATCAGCCGCGACCGCGCCCAGTGCTACGCCGAGGCGGCCAGGCAAGGGGCACCGGATGCCGTGCAGGTCGCCGACCGCTGGCATCTCCTCAAGAATCTGGCGGAGGCGCTGGAGCGCTGCCTGCTGCGCGCTGCCAGCAGCCGGAAAGTGGCCGCCCAGCACACCGCCGACCGCGACCCGCCGCTCCAGAGTTACCCGGACGCGGACTGCGTCCCCTGGGAACAGCGGGCCGAGGAGGCCAGCCAGGCGAAGCACCAGGCAGCCGTGGAGCGCTATCAGCGCATCCGCAGCCTGCATGCCGCCGGGGCCGACATCGCCGACATCGCCCGCACCGTCGGCGTCTCCCGCGTCACGGTGTATCGCTATCTCCGGCTCACGGCGCTTCCTGAACGAAAACATTCCCGCTGCCGGCGGCCAGTGCTGGACCCCTACAAGGACTACCTGCTGCGCCGCTGGGAGGAGGGCTGCCACGTCAAACTCACCCTCTTCCGCGAAATTCAGGCGCAGGGCTATGCCTTCTCGGCGACGAACGTCTTCCGCTTCCTCAACCGGACGGCGCGAGCGCGGAGCCGCGACCCGGTCCAGGTCGTCCCACCCCCGGCCAGCGCCGTGCCCACGGCGCGCCAGGTCGCCGGACTGTTCGTCGCCCGGCCCGAGCGGCTGGCGAAGGACGACCGGGCCTCTCTCACGCGCTTGACGGCTGGGGAGCCGAGCCTGGCAATGGCGTATGCCCTCACCCAGGCGTTCGGCCGCATGCTGCGCGAGCGTCAGGGCGAGCAGCTCGATGACTGGCTCACGCAGGCGAAAGCGAGCGGGGTGAAGGAGCTGGCCGCCTATGCCTGCGGCCTGGAAGCGGACGAGGCGGCGGTCACGGCGGGGCTGACGCTCGCCTGGAGCAACGGCCAGACCGAGGGCCACGTCCATCGCCTGAAGTTGCTCAAGCGCCAGAGCTACGGTCGCGCCGGCTTCGATCTCCTGCGCCGGCGCGTCCTGCTCGCTGCGTGAGCGATCAGCGCAGGCGCGACGCGGTTGACCGTTGCCTGCTCACCGCGATTCACCAAAAGACCGGAAGACCCAGCATCATTTGGCGAGGTGTGCAACGCCGCTCGCTCTTCGCCCTCTATTCCCTAACCCCTATTCCCTGCATTGAGCACGCGCTGCGGCGTGCCGGCGATGAACGCCTCGATGTTTTCCAGCGTTTGGCCGTAGAAGACGCGGTACGTGTCGGCGGTGACGTAGCCGAGGTGCGGCGTCAGCACGACGTTCGGCAGCGAACGCAAGGGGTGGTCGAGCGGCAGCGGCTCCTGGTCGAACACGTCGAGGCCGGCGCCGGCGAAGGCGCCTGCCTGCAGCGCCGCGATCAGCGCGGCCTCGTCCACGATCGGGCCGCGCGAGGTGTTGACGAGATAGGCGGACGGCCGCAGCAGCGCCAGTTCGCGCGCGCCGAGCAGGCCGGTGCTGCGCGGGCTGAGCACGAGATGGATCGTAACGATGTCGCTCTGCGCCAGCAGCTCGTCCTTGCTCGCGCGCTCGGCGCCGCAGGCCCGCGCCCGTTCGTCGGTCAGGTTCTGGCTCCAGACGAGCAGACGCATGTGAAAGGCCCGCGCCACTTCCGCCACCTGCCCGCCGATGTTGCCCAGGCCGATGATGCCCAGCGTCTTGCCGTCGAGGCCGAAGCCGACCGTCTCCTGCCAGCCGCCGCCCCGCACCGAGCGGTCTTCACGCGGAATGCTGCGCACCAGCGCCAGGATCAGCCCCCAGGTCAGCTCCATCGTGGAGCGGCTGCCACCGCCCGTGCCGCAGACGAGCACACCGCGCTCAGTTGCGGCCTCCAAGTCGATCGCGGCGTTGCGCATGCCGGCGGTGCACAGCAGCTTAAGGTTGGGCAGCCGCTGCAAGAGCGAGCGGCGGAAGGGCGTGCGCTCGCGCAGCGCCATCACCACGTCGAAGGGCTGCAGCCGCTCGGCCAGCGCCGCCTCGTCCGTCAGATGATCGTGAAACGCCTCGACCCTGACCTTGCCTTCGAGGCGCCGCCAATCCGCGGAGCCGAGCGCTGCATCCTGGTAGTCGTCGAGCAAAGCGACCCGCAGCATAATCGACCTCAATGATGCTGGCTGCACCCGGAGAAGCGGCTGAAGGGAGCGGCTAAGGCAGCGGCTCCGCCTGCTTGAGGGCGCGCTCGTCGAAAGCGGCGCGGGCGGAGAGCACCTGCTCGATGTTCGCCTCCGCCCACGCCCGCAGCGCTCCGATCGGCGCGATCAGCGTCTCGTCCGGCGGCGTGAGCGCATACTCGACGCTCGACGGCGTGGTGGGATAGACGCGCCGGCTCACCAGCCCGTCACGTTCGAGGTTGCGCAGAAGATGCTGACGCAGACGCTGCGGTTTCAATCCTCACTCGGCGACGCCGCTGGGTGCGACACGTGGCACTTGCTTCACTATAGTGAGTATACCGGACGGATGGCGTCCCGAAACGGAGGGTTTCACATGGCAGTCAAGGAACTTGGACATCTCGTGCTGTACGTACGCAACATCGGCGAGTCGGCCGCCTTTTACGGCGACGTGCTCGGCTGGCAGCCCATTCCCACGCCCGCCGGCGCGCCGGTCGCGCTGTTTTCGAGCGGCCGCACGCACCACGAGCTGCTGCTGATCGAAGTAGGAGCGGACGCGCAGCCGATTCCCTCAGGTCGCCGCGTCGGCCTCTATCACTTCGGCCTCAAGGTCGGAGAGACGGACGACGAACTGCGCGAGGCGCTGGCGCGGGTGCAGGCCGCGGGCACACGCGTCGTCGGTGCCAGCGACCACACGGTCAGCCACAGCCTCTACATCCTCGACCCGGACGGCAACGAGATCGAGCTGTACGTCGACGTGCCGGGCGTCGATTGGAAGAACCATCCGGAGCTGGTTCTGGCGCCGGTCAAGGCCCTGGCGCTGTAATCACATTCCCGCGAGGAGCTAGGAGCTGATGCGGCTTGACCTGGACCAGGTGCAGCCGCATACTGCTCAAAAGTTCCGTGCTGTGCGCTGCGCGGCCCTCACTGGCGTCCAGGGGCAGGGTCGCTCGCAGCGCATCGCTTTACTCTCCGCCGCTGATCTGAAGTCAGAATGAAGCTTCAACCACGTACAGCACACAAAGTTATCACTGCTGCTGGGTGTCTTGCTGCATTGATAATTTGCACTACGCTGGCGTACGAACTGGGAGTGCGAAACGAAGCGCACTATTTTAAGAATCTCACTACTGTTAGCGTCAATGCTGACCAGATTGCGCAGGCAATGCAGGACGACCGATTTTTTGCAGACTACGGAGCACACCGGCTGCTTGTCCAGGGCACCGTGACCGGCGTGAGTCAGACGCACAGTGGCTTTATCCTGGAGTTTGGTACCGCCGTGCCAACAAAAGTGCTGTGTGACCTGGACTACCAGCCGCCCTCGGTGCATGTCGGAGATACAGCCACGGTGACGGCGCTGGCTGCCGACGCACAGCGCGCATCGCGGGCGGTGAGGCTCAAGAGCTGCAGCCTGTCTCCGCAGGAGTAGCTGCTCTCCCGCTGCCCGCCAACCCGACCACTTTTGCAGCCCGGCACCGGGCCTTCATCGCTGCGGGTATCGCGACAGCGATCCTGTCGCTGCGGTCGCGCCCCTGGCTGGCGCGCGGGATGCTTGCCGGCGGCGGCGCTGTCTCATTCGTGCTGGCGACCCTTGCAGGCATTGCCCTCGCACCCCTGCTCGTGCTCTGGCTAGCCCAGCGCCTCCCGTCCGTCTGGCACGAGCAGGCCCGGAGCGGGATGATCCCCGCTCGAGCCCGCCAGTTGCTGCCGCGCACAACGAACCGGGGACGGGCTCGTCGCTCCGTCCCCGGTTCAGGTCGGGGTGTCCGCGCGGGGATGCGATCGCTCTACTGGGTGACGGGTGACGTCGTCACAACCGTCTTCCAGGGGCCGGCGGGAACGTTCTGCGCATCGATGAACTGCCAGTCGACGTGGTCGTTGTCGCCGTCGAGTTCCGCGTAGCCCAGGCAGCCGTTCAATGCGGGGCTGACATCGAGGCCGGCGTCGTTGAACTGACCCTGGACAGGACGGGCATCCGTGCTGCCGAAGACGTAGGTTGCGTCATGGTAGAGGCTGCCGTGCGACGGTCCGGCGTCCTCGATCTGGCCGTAGCAGGTGTGGCCGTTGGGACCGACGATCTCGACCCAGTGGTTCTTCATGTAGCTGAAGTTGCCGTCGGAGCAGTGGGCGCCGGTCGGGTCGAGCTGCGTTGCCCACGGTATCACCTGGCAGCGCTCGGCGAAGGCGGTCGGGTCGTTGAGATCATCGAAAGGGAGATCGAGATAGAACGGATTTTCATGCGGTGTGGCGTGTGTGGGGAAGTAGCCGTTCGTCGCGCTGCGCGCTTCGGTCTGGCATGTGAACATGGCAAGGGTCGTGCCAGAAGGAACGCCATCACAGCCGCCCACGGGCGAGCCGGTGCAGCCGGTGTCCGGAGAGGGCCCCATGTTTATGCCGCCCGACCAGTGCATGGCCCACTGGCTGTCGTATGCGCTGCACACCTGGCTGCCATCGCTCAGGCTGGCATTGAAGATCTCGCCCACCCAGAATGTCGTGCTGACGATGTTCGTATGCCACGGATAGCCGCCCGATGCAGGGCTCGGACTCGGCGACGGGGTTGGCGTCGGGGTCGGGCTGGGGCTCGGACTTGGCGTTGGGGTTGGGGTGTGCGTCGGCGTGGCCGTCACCGTGGGCGGTTGCGTGGCAACTGCCGTTGCCGTGGCCGTCGGCGGTTTGGTCGGGGCCGCCGTCGCGGTTGTAGTCGGTGAACTGGTCGCCGAGGGCGGGGCAGACGCCGTGGCTGTGGCCAGCAGCGGCGTACTGCCCGCGGTGAGTGCGATCTGATCGACGTACATCGGCGGCTCGGCCTTGCCGCTCTCGTCCTGGATGATGATGCCGCCCACCGTCTTGTTCACGCCGCCGAGGGCGCTGAGCGGGATGCTGTAGAGCTTCCATGAGCCGGCGATCGGCTGGCCGCCGTAGGTGCTGTTCAGCTTCACCACCGGGCCGAGTGGATTGTCATGCACATCTTCGAGCACGACCGAGACCGCCTGCCCGGCTTGCGTCGCCTCCAAGGCGAAGCTGAGGTTCGCGAAGGGGCTGCTGCTCACGCCGGTGTCGCTATGCAGATAGAGGCCGCCCCACGCCGCCTTCACCGTCCAGGAGATCGCCTTCGTGCCACTGTAGACCGGGGCGGAGACGCCGTAGTTGACGCTGGAGTCCCAGGACCAGTTCACCCAGCCAGGCGCCAGCGCATCGCCGTAGGCCATGAAACTTGTGGTCGAGGCCGAGGCCGTGACCCCGGAGCCGCCGGCGCGGGCGCCGAACAGCGCCGCGCCCACCGCCGCCGCCACGACCGCGGTCGCGCCGACGTTCCGTAAAACCGACCCGCCACGCATGAAGCTTCCTCCTCGGCGGTCGTGCCACCGCCGCCATGGCCCGACAGCGGCTGAACAGACCGTGAGGAGGTCTGCGCCTTCGGCAACCCGGCTGCCTGTGCCGTTCCGCTGGCGTGCCGCCAGGGAAACGACCGAAGGCCCGTGGCTTTGCGTCCCCGCCTTTCGGCGGGTTTGCCTTTGTCGGACGTTCTGTAAAGCGACCCGGCAGCCGGTGCTACCTGTGGTCCAGGTGCAGTAATCGCGTGGCCGCGGGTGCTGCAAGAGGGTTGCCGGACAGTGGTGGGCCGGGCGTTACTGAAATGTTACAACCGGCAAACGGACCATCGGCCCGCCGGCAGAGGTCTTCCGCGGACAAACGAATCGGCCCGAAGCCCGGTGACGGGCTTCGGGCCGGCGCCGTTGCCAGCGTTACGGCGAGAGCAGGTCCGTGGAGAGGGCGCTGGCCTGCTACTTGAACTGGATGTCGTCGATATAGACGGCTGGCTGCGCCGCGCCCAGCGCATCCTGGAAGACGATGCCCATAATCGTCTGTCCGGTACCGTTTAGATCGGACAGCGGGATGGTGTACTGCGTCCACGAGCCGGTTGCGGGCTGGCCGCCGTAGTTGGCGAGCGATACCAGCTTAATCATGGTGTTGGTAGGATCCACCAGCGAGACATCGTAGGCCTGGCCGGACTGTGACGCCTGCGCCCAGAAGCTGAGCGAGGTGTAGCCCGCCAGGTTCAGGTTGTTCCAGGTCCATGGGTAGAGCGCGCCCCATGCTGCCGTAATCGTCGCCGAGATCGAGTGCGTGCCGCTGTGCACAGGGCTGGTGTTGGCGTAGTTGACGGTCGCGTTCCAGGATGAATCGCCCCAGCCGGTTGCCTCTGCGTCATCGTACACAACAAACGTCGGGATCGCGGTGGGACTCGGCGTCGGGCTCGGCGTCGGGCTCGGCGTGGGGCTCGGCGTCGGCGTCGGGCTTGGCGTCGGGCTTGGTGTTGGCGTCGGCGTGGCGGCCGGTGTGTTGTCGAACTTGATGTCGTCCAGGTAGACGGCCGGCTGCGCCTTGCCCAGCGCGTCCTGAATAACGAAGCCCTGAATCTGCTTGCCCACGCCGTTCAGGTCGGTGAGCGGGATGATGTACTGCTTCCACGAGCCGGTTACGGGCTGGCCGCCGTAACCGGTGAGCGACACCGACTTGATCATCGTGTTGGTCGTGTCCACCAGGCTGGCGGCGTAGGCCTCTCCTGAGGCGCTGGCCTGTGCCCAGAACTGCAGGTTGGTGAACGGCGTCGTGTTGAGCGGCGGGGCGGTGGAGGCATAGAAAGCGCCCCACGCCGCCGTCACCGTCAGCGAGATCGAGTCGGTACCCGTGTGCACGGGGCTGGTGTTCAGCAAGTTCGTCGAGGCGCTCCACGACGAGTTCGCCCAGCCGGGAGCCAGGTGGTCGTCGTAGACGGTCAGCTTGCCGGGCGTGTTGGGCGTGGGCGTAGGAGTACTGATCGCCGGGCTGGTCAGGGCGACATCGTCGATGTAGACGTTGGACTGGGTCTTGCCAAGTGCATCCTGCAGGACGATGCCCGTGATCTGCTGATGGTTCGGGTTCAGGTCAGAGAGCGGTACCGTGTACTGCTTCCAGGCGGTGCTGACCGGCTGGAAGCCGTAGTCAGCCAGCGTAAGCAGCGGCATCTGGCGGTTGAGCTGGTCGACGAGGCCGATGTCGTACGCCTGGCCGGACTGGCTGGCCTTCAGCCAGAAGCTGAGCGCGGTGTATGGCGACGGGTCGATCGGCAGGCCGTCGTACAGATAGAGCGCCCCCCAGGCGGCTTTGATGTTCATCGAGATCGACTTCGTGCCGGCGTGCACCGGGCTGGTGTTGGCGAAGTTGATCCCCGCGTTCCAGGACTCATTGCCGAAGAGGCCGTTCACGGCGTCGTCAAAGATCGTCAGCGTACCCGGCGTCGGGTTTGGCGTTGGCGTGGGCTTCGCGTTGCAGTTCGACAGCGGCGTGGCGGCCGTTGCGATGAACGCGTCGAGAATGTTGGTGGTGACCTTCTGCAGCGCTGCGCTGACGGTGTGCGCCTGGTACGTGTTGCTGTCGAGCTTCCAGGCCCAGTAGATCGTGCCCGCGTTGAAGACGTAGGCGCCGCTGCACGCCGTGTAAATGGTGGAGTTCGACGTGTCGGCGTTGTTCCACGCGTCTTTGGTGGGCGAGTTGGAGAGCACGGTCAGATTCTGCGGCTGCAGGCCGTTGGGATAGACCTTGTCCCACTCGTAACCGACGACGCCGGTGACCTTGGAACCGTTGGCTAGGCCGCTGCCGGTGAAGACCCAGTTGCTGGCGTTGCTCACCACCCAGGGGAAGGCGGGGTCGGTTGTGGTGTAAGCAGGGCTGTACATGCCGCCGAGGAAGGCGTTTTCGGGCTGGCTGACGGGCGACTGGCGCCATTGCACGGTCGTGAGCCCGGGTGTGGCGGCTTCGACCGGATCCTGTGTCGCATCGCGGTAGCAGACGATCACGCGGTTGGCGACGCCCGCGGCGTTCGCTTCCCAGCGGATCTGCCAGTACATGGAGTTGGCATCGAAGAAAGCGAGGTGTACGCCGGCATCGCGCGCCGCGATGATGTTGGTGCGCATCTGCTGCGACCAGTACTCGTCGTGCCACGGTGAGATGAAGGCCTTATGGCCCGAGAGCAGCGAGGGGTTGGTCTGCACGTCGGTGCTGGTGACGTAGGTGATGTTGTAGTTCTTCGACTCGATGAAGCGAATGAAGCCGTAGTCGCCGTCGAAGAGGTCGCCGGCGCCGGCGTAGTCGGAGTACGGCCGGTCAAAGGAGGCCTTGACTGCCTGTGGGCCGGTCGAGTTGAAGGCGTACAGACTCTTGCCGCCCCAGTTGTTGTACGCCTGGTAGGTGGCGACCGGCAGCTCGTACACCAGCGGCGCCGTGCTGCTGTCGTCGCGCACCACGAAGATCAGGTAGCCGACATCGCTGCTTGCCGCGGTCAGCTTGACCAGGTAGACGCCCGTGGTCCAGGCGGTGGTGGTTTGCAGGGTGTAGGAGACCTGCCAGTTGGTGGCGATCAGGCCAGTCGTCGGGTCCGGCGTGGGCACGGCCTGGTTTTGGCCCGTCAGGTTGGCCACTGAGGTGACGAGGGTAGAGCCGGCCCCCGCGTACCAGCCGATGCGGTAGACATCAAGATTGTAGGTCGGCTGGGCCGTGCTGACGTAAAAGGAGACCGCATCGCCGTGGTTGATGCTCGTGGCGGAGGCGTAGCCGCGGATCACCTGGTCGGTCCAGCAGTCGGTGCCGCAGGTGGAAGCGTCGACCGCGTCGTACTCCGCATCGCTGGCGCTGTCCTTGCCGGGCTTGTGCGGGTTCGCCTTCGGCGCCTTGTCGATCTCGTCATCCTGGTCATTCAGGTGACGGCCGCGACCCCTGTCAAGCTCCTTGGAGCCGAAGTTCGTCGTGCCGGGCTTGAGATTCTCGTCGTGAATCGGGTTGGACTCGTTGTGCGGCTTGAGCTGGGGCGCTGGGCCGGAACCCGGGGTACCGGCGGCTACCTGACTGCTGCCCGAAGCGCCGGCAAAGGCGATGCCAACGGCGATCAAGCAGAACAGGAGTCCGAGGGCATGAACAGGCCGGAGTCGCGCAAAGATCTTCACAGCGGAGCACCTCACACAATACCTACAAAACGCGGCGAGCTACCAAATTTTGCTCATCTCCCATCTGATGAAGCCCGGGGCCGGGCGCGCGGCGCCTCGCATGGGATGCTTGTTACAGGTTCTTCGAACCTTAACCGAATGTCAACCGTGAAGTGTTGCAGGGGGATAACACTCCTGTTGCAGGTTTGGCAGATGTACATATGGTTGCGTCGGTTGCCGCCGAAGCACTCCCGCCGGCTCAGTGCGCGAGCGGGAACCTGGCCGCTTACTTCTCGCGGATTCTCTCTTTGCCGGCCGCCACACCGCCGCCGTCCGTGCCACCCGCCAGCGCCAGCACGGCGATCGTGACACCGGCCAGGAGCGCAAGCACAGAGAGCGGGCGGGGGCGATGCGATCGCTTCATGAGAAGGTACCTCTTGCGGTTCACAATAGAAGAACGCTGCCGGTTACAAGATCGCCGCTACAAAAGGGCGTCGATGCGCCGACCCTACATTAGTATTGATAGAGATTCGCAGACTCTTAACCGATTGTCAACGATGAGCGTTGCGACCGCGTAACGTTCTTCTTGCATAACGTGCGGCGGCGCCGGACGGCGGCAGGGTCTCGTCAAGCCCGGGCCCGTGGAGCTTGCGAGGCACCTAACCCTGACTTCCCTTGCGGGAAGTCTGTCCCTTCCCGAGGCGGGAAAGGGACTTTTGGAGCGCTCCCGACAACGCCGGACGGCGGCGGGGTCTGGGTGTCCCTGTGGGACACGCGGCGGGCTGGCCTCCCAGCCCTATGTGCGTCCTCGAACCCCACCCTTCCCGGCTCGGGAAGGGACAGACCTGGCTTCAGCCAGGTCAGGGTTAGGTGCCGCGCGCGGCGAACGAGATTGCGGGTGCTGGACGTAGCACGGCCTTGCAGCAGAAGCGCTGCCCCGCCTGTCATGCACCGGAAGTTGTATGCAGCGATCGTTCTGTTACGCCGATACTGTGCGTTGTGAGACGCCCGCAAGGCGGGACCGCGGCGCACCGCCGTACACTGGGCGCACGCCGTGCATTTTCGCGGAGCCGGCGCGGTGTTGGACGCCGCCCGGCGCGAGGAGAGAGGCCGTGAACTTTCCGCGGCCGCGACTCTGGCGTTCAACCTTCGCTCACGGCGCTGCCTCGGGCTGGCCGGCAGAGACCGACGTCGGGACGCCCCCCGGCCGTGATCGCCGCTCTGCGGGCACGTCGCTCTCCTACCTCGTCGCCGCAGCGCTCGGGCTGGCGATCGCCCTGACGGCGATCCGGGTGCTGCCGGGCGCCGTGCACGCGGCGAGGACCGCGTTCCAGCAGTCCTCCCGGGCCGCGGGCCGAAAGGCGGCGACCGATTCGCTCATCTACACGGTGACGGATGGCGATCACAGCAGGATTTGGCGCCAGAGTGTAGGCGGCAAGCCAGACAGCGCGACCGTGCAGAACGGTCTGCAGGGCGCCGCGCTGGCCGCAAGCGACGGCTCGGCCATCCTTTACTTGCAGGCCGGCTGCCCAAGCTGTACCGCGCTGTACACGCTGCGCGAGAGCGGCAGCGGTCAGACGCGCGTGCTGGGCAGCGCGCCGCTGCGCCCGCTGTTCGAAGGGCTGCGGCCGGACGCGGCCTTCTCGTCCGATGGCCGTTTCGTGGCCTTCGCCGAAGCCGGGGCCGACGCGCCCACGCCCCACATCTTCGTCTTCGACCGCCGGACCGGCGAACGCCATGCCCTCGCGCCCTACGATCCGGCGCCGGAAGACAGCCCGGTCTGGTCGCCGGATGGCGGCAGCGTGGCGTTCTTTGCCGGCGGTGCGAAGACCATTGTTACGGCCGCGAACGTGCAGACGGGCGAGCTGCGCCCGCTCAACGACCAGCTCGACCATGCCGGCGCGCTGGCCTGGTCGCCGGACGGCCGCTACCTCTCGCTGCTGCGCGGCGGCCAGGTCTGGCTGATCGACACCAGCGACGGACACGGCTTCGCCCTCGCTGCGCCGGGCGCTGTGCGGGCGATCGGCGGCTGGGCGCCCGGCTCGCGCGAGTTGATCGCCGCGGTCGCCCCGAATGATGCCGGTCTGCAACCCACGCCGGATGGCCCGAAACTGCTCGCGGTTACCGCGCTGCCGGTGGATGGCAGCGCGGCGCGCCCGCTCGCCCGCGGGCCGCTCCTGGGCGCGCCGCGCTGGTCGGCGGACGGCCGCTGGGTCGCATGGGCCGAGGGCAGCGACACGGCGTGGACGCTGCACATCGCGCCGTCAAACGGCGGCGCACCGCGCGTGCTGAGCAGCGGCACCGGACAGATCTCGCTGGACGATTGGCGTTGATCTGCAGCGCGGTCAGCCGGAATGCGGCCGGTCCGCGACGTCGCGGGCGCGAATGCGGTAGGTGCAGGCGCTGTCGCCGCGCAGCAGGCTGCTGGTGAGGCGGGCGTCGGCGCCGGTCATGCGCTGCACGAAGCCGACCTCGAGTGCGCAGACGGCGCTGTGGCGGCGGGCGACGTTGGGATACGGGCAGGTGCACTGGCGCAACTGGAACTCGTCGCCCTGCTGCGCGACCTCGACCACGCAGCCTTGCTCGCGCAGCACGTCGGCGGTGACGGCGACGCGTTCGGCCAGCGCGAGCCCTTCGGTGCGGTCGCTGTAGCGTTCGGCCAGGCGGCTGGAGACGCGGCGCATCAGTCGTTGCAGCGCATCGGTGCCGGCCATGGCCCGCACCTCTTCCATCAACAGATTGGCAAGCGTGTCATAGTTGTGTGGATAGAGCGCTTCGCCCTGGGCGCTGAGGCGGTAGACGTGCGCCGGGCGGCCGACGTGGCCGCGCTCCTCGTGCGCTTCGACCAACCCGTCGCGTTCGAGCACGGTGAGGTGTTGGCGCACGCCCGTTGCGGTCAGCGAGAGCAGATCGGTGAAATCGCGCACCGTGCAGGCGCCGTGCCGGTGCAGATGGTCGAGGATTTGCTGCCGCGTCGCCTGCATCGTTCGGCCCTTCGCATGCAGCGCCAGCGCCGGCGGCCGGCGCCTCCACATACCATGCTAGCACAGCGCGCAGGCGCTGAAGCCGGCGCGCGATTGAGCCAGGGCCGCGGCTCTCCCTATACTGCGGCCTGAAGGATGGCCCATATGGCGGATTTGGAGATCGACCCGCTCGCCCGCAAAGCGCAGGCCGACCTGATCGTCGAGCGCGCCGCCGCGCAGCTACGCCGCCTGGTCGAAGACCTGGCCGCGCAGTTACGGCCGTTTCCGCCCTTTCCCGGCGCCTTCTTTACGAACGCGATCGAAGTCGAGCCGGACGCGGCCGGCAGCGCCGAGCGCGGCTGCGTGGTCGTCACCGAGGACGGCACGCTGCAGGAACTGGTGATCGGCGTCGAATTCGACAGCCCGGAGGCGCTGATCGACCCCGTGGCGGCGCGCAAGGAAGAGTTGCGGGCGCTGGATCTGCACCCGCGCGACTATGTCGTTTACGCCTACAACGCCGTGACGGCGCTCAGCGAGCAGTTGCTCGAACGCGCCGAGCAGAATCTGTGAGCCGCCGTGATCTCGCCCTGGCGTTGGCCGCCGCCGCGGCGCAGGGCGTCGCCTTCGCCGTGGTCGCCCGGCTGCTGCAACGCCGTGCGCCGCAAAGCGCCGCGCTTCCCGAACTGCTGGACGCCCGCATAGGGCGCGTCGAGCAGCGGCTGGAGGCGATCGAGCAACGAGCGACCGCGCCAGCGCCGAAGGTCGCGGAGAGCCTCGTACCGGCGCGCGAAAGCTTCGCGTCGTTACCGCCTCCCGAGACGCTTGCCGCCGCTGATCCCGGCGGCATAGAAACGCCCTTTCCGCGGCCGCGCGGCGCCGAGTCGTATCTCGAAGAGGGCACGGTCTATTTCGCCGTCGGGCAATTCGAGCGGGCCGAAGAGCGGTTCAGCCGCGCCCTGCAAACCGAGCCGCTGCTGGGCAGCGCCTACTACAACCGCGGCCTCGCGCTGGCTCGCATGGGCCGCATCGGCGAGGCGCTGGCCGACTACGATCGCGCGGCCACGCTGCTGCCCGACGACCCCGATGTGTTCAACAACCGCGGCCTGATGCGCTGCGCCCGCGGCGAGTTTGCGGCGGCGCTGGCCGATTTCCGCCGTGCGCTGGCGCTGGCGCCGGAGGATGGGTTGATTCGCCTCAACCTGGGCCTCACCCTGATCGAAACCGGCGACGCCGGGGCCGCGCTCGTCGAGTTTGAACGGGCGCGGGCGAGCGACGCGGCGGAGTCCTCCGCCCGCTACGGCGCGGCGATCGCGCTGGCCGCGCTCGGCCGAGTGGGCGGCGCCGCCGGCGAGCTTGCCGCCGCGCTTGTCGCCGATCCGGCGCTGGCAGAGTCCGCGCGTACGGAGCCGCGCCTGGCGCCCGTGCGCGGCGATGCGCGGGTGCAGACGCTGCTCGACGGTGGGCCGGCGGGCGCTGCCCACGCTCGGGCACTTGATTAGCTAACGGTCGTCACGCCTAAGATGTTATGAGAATGTTGCGCCGCGGCGCGGGAGGTGATCCGGGCAGACCGCTCGCGCCGACGCGCGGGGCGCGCCGACAGAGTGCAGAGCCGCACCCCACGGGCGCAGAACGCCCAGCCCATACGTCGACCGCGGCAACGCGCCGCCCCCTCCGGCGTCCGAAGACCGTACTTCAGCGCCGTTCGAGCACGGAGGAACACGGCCATGCAGTTCCGCCTTCCCCAGATCACGAAGCCGCGCCTGCCGTTCGCCGCGTTCACGCTGGCGGCGCTGGCGGGCCTCACGCTCGCTTGCAGCAGCAGTAACAACAACTCGAACAAGAACAACACCGCCGCCACGAAGGCGCCCGCCGCGGTCACAACGGTCGCCGCCGGCTCGCCCACCGCCGCAACGGCGAAGAGCGCTACGGCCGCCGCAGCGCCGTCGCCTTCTGAGGTGCTTCCGGTCGGTGTGATCAACGGAAGTCCGACCGCCGCGGCAACCGGCGCCCTGCCGGCCCTGCCCGCGGGCGGCAACGACGATCCGAAGTCGCTGGTGATGGCGTTCGTGCCATCGCGCGACGTGAGCGTGATTCAGCTCAGCGCGGATAAGATCGCCGCCTATCTCAGCAAGGAGCTGAACCGGCCGGTCAAATCGGTCACGCTGGCCAGCTATGCCGCCGTCACGCAGGCGCTCACCTCGAAGACCGCCGATATCGGCTGGGTCGGGCCGCTTGACTATCTGATCGGCCACGAGCAGAACGGCTCCTATCCCGTGACCTGCTCGCTGCGGCCGGGCGACACGCCGGGCTCGCTGGTGCCTGGCTACAAGGCGTTCATCATCACGAAGACGGACAGCGGCATTAATACGCTCGCGGACCTGAAGGGCAAGAGCTTCGCCTTCGGCGATACGACCTCGACCTCAAGCAGCCTCGTGCCGAAGGGCGCCCTGATGAAGGCCGGCGTTAATCCGGACAAGGATCTGAAGTCGGTCAACATCTCGAACCAGAGCGCGATCGCGGTCGCGGTCTACCAGGGCAAGGCGGACGCCGGCGCGATCTACAACGACGCCCGCACGAACAAGGAAGTGACCGACCAATACCCCGATATCCTGCAAAAGACGAAGGTGATCTACACCTCCGACCTGATCCCCTGCGACCCGCAGATCGTGCGCAAGGATCTGACGCAGGCGCTCGCCGGCCAGATCCGCGCGGCGTTGCTCAAGTACTCGGGCGACCCTGAAGGCAAGCAGGTGCTCAACGACCTGTTCAGCATCAGCGCCCTGGGCGCGACCTCCGACAGCGATTACGATGGTCTGCGCAACACCGTAAAGGCCGTGGCGCCCGATCTGCTGAAGGGCTATCCGAGCCCGACGCCGGCCCCATCCCCGAAGCCGACGCCATAGGATACGCTGTGCTGGCGGGAGGCGACCCGTGGGATCGCCCCCGCCGCCTATACTTACGGTCCGCTTGGCGCCCATCGTTGCGCCGGCGTCTCCGTTCCCTGGCGAGGGCGTCCCATGGTCGATGCCGAGCCTTCCCATGACGCCCCGTCCGATCCGCAGATCGTCGCGCGCGGCGTGAGCAAGCAGTTTCCCAACGGCGCGCAGGCGCTCAGCGATGTCAGCGTCGACGTGCGGCCCGGCGAGTTCCTCGCGGTGATCGGCCCTTCCGGCGCGGGCAAGTCCACATTCTTGCGCTGCATCAACGGCCTCGTGCGGCCGAGCGCAGGCACGATCGCCTTCGAAGGCCGGGATATCTGTCGGGCTCGGGGCGGCGACGTGCGCCGGGCGCGCCGGCAGATGGGCATGATCTTCCAGCAGTTCAACCTGGTGAAGCGCACCTCCGTCTTGCAGAACGTGCTCTGCGGCCGGCTGGGCTATCAGTCCGGCTGGCGCGCCGTCGTGCCGGTGTTCAAGCAGAGCGATGTCGAGCTGGCGCTGGCGGCGCTGGAGCGCGTCGGCATCGCCGACAAAGCCTACGTCCGCGCCGACAGTCTCAGCGGCGGCCAGCAGCAGCGCGTTGCCATCGCGCGGGCGCTGGCGCAGCAGCCGCGGCTGATGCTCGCGGACGAGCCGGTGGCCTCGCTCGATCCCGAAACCTCGATCACCGTGCTGGACGACCTGCGCCGCATCAACCGCGAGCAAGGGATCACCACGATCGTCAACCTGCACCAGCTCGATTTCGCCCGCGAGTACGCCGACCGCGTGATCGGCTTCAAACAGGGGCGGCTGGTCTTCGACGGCCTGCCCTCTGAACTGGACCGCGACGTCTATGAGCGAGTCTACCGATAACGGCTCAGCGGGTGAGGGCGTCGCCGTGCGGGATGCGGCCGAGGCGCCATGGCCCGTGTCCGCGCCGGCGATCCGGCCGCAGATCGCCGGCCGCTGGGTGAGCGCCAGGCCGCCGCTGCCTGGCATCGCGCTCGGCGTGCTCACGCCCACGATCGCTCGGCCGCGTGCCGACGGGCTCCCGCCGCAGCGGCCGCTGGCGTCGGGCGGCACCGTGCTGGTCGCGCAGGCGCTCGTGCCGGGGCTGGGCTACGCGCTGCTGCGGCGGCCGCTGCGCGGTGCGGTCACGCTCGCCATGTTCGTCCTGGTCGTGCTGGCGCTGTACTGGCAGTTTCCCAAGGACGCGAAGCAGCCGGGCGCGGCCTGGCTCTGGTTCGGCGCGATCGCGGCCGCGGTCTGGCTGAACCTGCTGTACCGCACCGCGCGCGACATGCAATTCGCCGCGCTCGCAAGCGAAGACCTCGATTCCGCGGCGATGCAGCAGCGCAGGCACGCGCAGCGGCAGGGCTTCGTCCGCTCGCTGTGCGGACTCAACCTGCTGGCGATCGCGCTCGTTATCTATGGGCTGAACCGGCTGGCGATCGACGCGGAGGTCGACTTCGCACTGTTCACCAGGCAAAGCAACCTGCACTCGGCCCAGCAGCTCGTCAGCGGCCTGTTTCACCCGAAGTGGTCGATCGCGGGCAGCACGATCAGCCACTACGCCTGGATCAGCCTGGAGATGGCGATCCTCGGCACCGTGGGCGGAGCAATCGTCGCCGCGCCCTTCAGCTTTCTCGCCGCGCGCAACCTGATGGGGCGGCATCCGGCGACGCGACCGGTCTACTACGTGATGCGTTTCCTCTTCAGCTGCATCCGCGCCATCCCCACGCTGATCTGGGGGTTGATCGCGATCTCCTTCACGCTCGGCCACTTTCCCGGCGTGATCGCGCTCAGCATCTTCTCCTTCGGCCTGCTGGCAAAACTCTATTCGGAGGCGATCGAGGCGATCGACTGGGGCCAGATCGAGGCAGTCACGGCCGCGGGCGCGAATCCGTTGCAGGTGGTGCTGTTCTCAGTCGTGCCGCAGGTCGTGCCCTACTTCATCTCGTCGACGCTGTACTCGCTGGAGGTCAACGTCCATTCTGCGGTGGTGCTGGGCCTGATCGGCGCCGGCGGCCTCGGCCTCGTGATCAACGAGTACGTCGGCACCTTCCACTGGAGCGAGGCGTCGATGGTGCTGATCATCACGATCGTCATGACGCTCGCGATCGACTACGGCAGCGCCTTCATTCGCAGCCGGGTAGTGTAAGCTCGGCTCTGGTCTGCCGGCACGCGCGGACGCGGAGCACGAACCGATGTCGCTGCCCGACGCCGATCCGGATCTGCCGCTCAGCGGCCTGCGCGTGATCGACTTCGCCACCACCGTCGCCGGTCCCTCGGCGGCGCGGCATCTCGCCGACTTCGGCGCGCAGGTGATCAAAGTCGAGTCGCAGGCGCACCCGGACACGCTGCGCGCGGCGACGCCCTTCCCCGAGCGCCAGGCCGGCGTGAACCGCTCCGGCTACTTCGCCGCCTACAACGCCGGCAAGCTCTCGTTCTCGCTCAACATGCAGAAGCCGGAGGCGCGCGAGATCGTGCGGCGGCTGGTGGAGCGCAGCGACGTGCTGATCGAGGCGTTCGTGCCTGGCGTGATGGCACGCTGGGGTCTGACCTACGAACAGATCGGCGCCTGGAACCCACGCATAATCATGGCCAGCCACTGCCTGCAAGGGCAGACGGGGCCGCACGCGCAGCACCGCGGCTACGGCCAGATCGCCGGCGCGATGAGCGGCTGGTACGACCTCACCGGGCTGGAGGGCGGCGAGCCGCTCGGCCCGTACTCCGCCTACACCGACTTCGTCTCCTGGCCGTTCCTGCTCTCCGCCATCCTCGTGGCGCTGGACGTGCGCGACGGCACCGGTCGCGGCCAATATATCGACCACGCGCAGCTCGAAAGCTCGATCCACTTTCTCGCCGCGCCGCTGCTGGATCTGCAGATCAATGGCCGCGAGCTGACGCGCCGCGGCAACCGCGAGGACTATGTCTGCCCGAACAACGTCTATCAGTGCGCCGGCGACGACCGCTGGATCGCGATCACCGTCGATTCCGACGCGGCCTGGACCGCGCTGTGCGAAGCGTTGGGCCATGCCGAGGCGGGCAGCGAGGCGCGCTTTGCCACGCTCGCCGGGCGCAAGGCGCACGAGGCCGAGATCGATGCGTTGATCACGGGCTGGGTGGCCGGCGCGGAGCCGTTCGCGCTGGCCGAACGGCTGCAAGGTGCGGGTGTCGCGGCCGGCGTGGTGGAGCGGGCAGAGGATCTGTTTGCCGACCCGCAGTTGCAGCACCGCGGCTTTTTCACGCGGCTGCCGCACGCGGAGATCGGCGAGCACGCCGTGCTGACGCAGAGCTTCCGCATCGACGGCTGGCGGCCCGGTCCGGCGCGGGCCGCGCCGTTGCTTGGCGAACACACGCACGCGATCTGCAGCGAACTGCTGGAGCTGAACGAGGCTGAGATCGCCCGGTTCGCGGCGGCGGGCGTGTTCGAATAAACGACGCGCAGGAGCGATCGATGTACCAGGAGATCCTGTTCGAGGTTGAGGATCCGGTCGCCACGATCACGCTGAACCACCCGGAGAAGCTGAACGCGCTGACCTCGCGCATGCAGCAGGAGCTGCGCCACGCGCTCGGCGAGGCCGAGCGCCGGGCGGACGTGGTCGGCATTGTGATTACGGGCGCGGGGCGCGGCTTCTGCGCCGGCGCCGACATGGGCGAGCTGCGCGTGATTCAAGCCGCCGGCTCGATCGCGGCGGCGGAGACGAAGACCGAGTTCGCCAGCGCGCGTGCGGGCGATCCGGCGATGGGCCCGGACTACACGCGCGTCTTCACCTATCTCCTGACCGTGCGCAAGCCGATCATCGCTGCGATCAACGGTCCCTGCGCGGGCCTCGGCTTCTCGCTGGTGATGTTCTGCGACCTGCGCTTCGCCGCCGAAGATGCGTTGATTACCACGGCCTACGCGCAGCGCGGTCTCGTCGCCGAGCACGGGACGAGCTGGATGCTGCCACGGCTGATCGGCCCGGCGCGGGCGCTGGACGTGCTTTGGAGCGGGCGTCGCTTCGATGGGCGCGAGGCGCTGCAACTGGGCATCGCCAACGCCGCCGTGCCGCGCGAGCGGCTGCTGGTCGAGACGCAGGAGTACGTGCGCACGCTGGCAGCCACCAGTTCGCCGGCGTCGCTGATGCAGATGAAGCGCCAGGTCTACCGCCATCTGATGCTGCCGCTGGGCGAGGCGATGGACGAAACGCAGGCGCTGATGGACGCGAGCGTGACACGGCCGGACTTCAACGAAGGGCTCGCCTCGTTCGCGGAGCGCCGGGCGCCGCGCTTCGGCCGCGTGCAGGGCTGAGGCGGGCGATCCGCGGCGTTCGGCCCTCACCCCCGTCCCCTCTCCCAATCGTCCAGATCGCGCGGAGCGCGATGTCAGATGGCGAGGGGCGATCCTGGGTTGCTAACGCGAGAGGGCGTCGGGTTAACCGAAGGTTGATTGGAACGCTTCAGGCAGGATCGTCTCCTTCTCCCAGGATTGGGAGCCAGAGCGTAGCGCAACCGTCGGAGACGTTCAAAGCACAGGAGAGGATGAGGGCCGAACGCCGCGAACGGGCGCCATGGTCGTGATGCGTCAAACGTGAGCTGCGGCGGTCTGCCCGGTTAGTGCGCGTGCGCCAGCTCGGGCGCGACGAGGTGCTCTTCAAGATGCGTGGCCGGCTCGCCGGGGAATGTCTCGCTCGAACCGGGCTTCGGCAGCGATCGCAGCACGGAGTCGAGCAGGCCGGGAAAGCGGGTGTCGAGGTCATCGCAGCGCAGGGCATACAGCCGCGTCGTGCCTTCGACACGAACCGAGACGATCCCTGCCTGCCGCAGCACCTTCAGGTGGTGTGAGAGCGTCGGCTTGGGGATGGGAATGCCCAGCTCGCCGCAGGGCCGCAGGCTGGTTTGCAGCGCAAGCTGCTGCACCACGCGCAGACGCACCGGATCGCTCAGCGCATACAGCACGTCGGTCAGCGAGAGATGTTCGCAAGCAGGATGGAACAGCGTTCGCATGCCTGCATTCTGGCACGTTACCTCGCGTTCCTCAAATATGCCCGTCCTACGCAGTGCCGCCCGCCCGTTCTGGAGTCACGAAATGGTAACGACTCGCCGGTCGCGCGATCCGCGCAACGCCGCCGGGCGTACCCCGATCAGGACGATCCCTTCAGCCCTCGATCCGCGCGCCGATAACTCATGCGTAGCGCCGCAGAACCGCGGGACGCCAGGGCGGCCGGAATCCTGCTCTCCGGGAGTACCAGCCGTGAACCAGTTCAGCCAGGACGCCGGCCAGCCTCCGGCCGCGCCGAGCGGCGGCGCCGATCTCTTCACCGTGTGGGCGACCAGCACCCTGATCGGCGTCTACATCGTGCAAGACGGCGTCTTCGCGTGGGTCAACGAGACCTTTCGCCGCGACCTCGGCTACGAGGCGGGGGCGCTGGTTGGACGCGCGCCCCTGACGCTGATCCACGCGGACGATCGCCTGCTCGCCCATACGGCCGCGGTGCGCATGTTGCACGGCACGCTGCGCACGCCGTACGAGTTCCGCTATCTCACCCACGGCGGCGACGTGCGCTGGGCGCTGGAGACGGTGGCCTCGATTCCGTTCCACGGCCGGCGGGCGGTGCTCGGCAACTTCATGGACATCACGGCGCGCAAAGACGCCGAAGCGCAGCTGGCCCACCAGGCCTTTCACGACCCGCTGACCGATCTGCCCAACCGCGCCCTGTTCATGGAGCGGCTGACACGCGCCCTCACCCGGCGCGAGCGCCATCCCGGCGAAGCAGCCGTGCTCTACCTCGACCTCGACGGCTTCAAGGCGGTGAACGACTCGCTTGGCCATCACGCCGGCGACCAACTGCTCACGGCCGTCGCGCGTCGGCTGAGCGGCAGCGTTCGCCCGAGCGACACCGTTGCCCGCCTGGGCGGCGATGAGTTCGCGGTACTGCTGGAGGACATGCAGGCGCCGGCACATGCGCTGCGCGTCGCCGAAGACCTGATCGCCGCGCTGCGCGAGCCCTTCATCGTCACCGGCCACCAGGTCGCGGTGACGAGCAGCGCCGGGGTCACGGTGAGCCGGCCGCTGGTCGCCTCGCCGGAAGGGCTGCTGCGCGAGGCCGACGCGGCGCTGTATCTCGCCAAGGCGCGGGGCAAAGCCTGCGCCGTGCTCGCCGTGCCAGACGCGATCCGCACCGCCCGTCCGGAGCTGAGCGAGATCCCGGCCGCGTAGCCCGGCCGCACGCTCAGCCTCACACGGCCTCGTTCATCCCCGGCGTACTGTTAAAGCCGCGCGTGGCGACGTACGCTGCGATCGAGAGCGGCAACCTGGCTCGGGCCGTGCGTTCGCTCACGGCGGCACGGGACGGTCCACGCCGCGGCGAGGGATCGCGATGGGCGGCACACTCACGGTCGGCCGGATCGCCGGGATCAAGGTCCGTGTGCATTTTAGCTGGGTCGTGGTGCTCGTGCTGCTGGTCTGGTCGCTGGCCGCGAGCGAGTTTCCCAGCGCTTATCCGCACTGGAGCCAGGCCGAGTACTGGGTCACGGCCACGATCGCCTCGCTGCTGCTGTTCGTCTCCGTGCTGGTCCACGAGCTCAGCCACTCACTGGTCGCGCGGGCACGCGGCCTCTCGGTCGCCTCGATCACACTGTTTATCTTCGGCGGCGTCTCACAGATCGAGCAGGAAGCACGCACGCCGGGCGTCGAGTTCGCCGTGGCCGTCGTCGGTCCGCTGGCGAGCCTGATCATCGCCGGCATCTGCTTTGCGCTCACGCCGCTCGCCGGCGCGGTCAGCCAGCAGACAAAGGCGGTGTTGGTCTACCTCGGCGCGGTCAATCTGCTGCTGGGCATTTTCAACCTGCTGCCCGGCTTCCCGCTGGACGGGGGCCGCGTCCTGCGCTCGCTGGTCTGGCGGGCCACGCACAGCCCCGTACGCGGCACGGTGGTCGCGGCGTCGGTGGGGCGGCTGATCGGCTTTTTGATGATCATCGGCGGCGTGATCGCCACGTTCAGCGGCGCCGGCTTCAGCGGCCTCTGGATCGCCTTCATCGGCTGGTTTCTGGACAACGCGGCCAGCGCCTCGCTGCAGCAGACGGCCGTGCACGGCGTGATCAGCGGCGCCCATGTCTCCGACGCGATGACCACCGACTTCAAAACCGTGGTGCCGGCGCTGCCGGTGGAAGCGCTGGTGGAGGAGTACATCCAGGGCAGCCACCAGCGCAGCTTCCCCGTCTTCGGCGGCGGGCGGCTGTGGGGTCTCGTCTCGCTGGCGGATGTGGCGCACCTGCCGCGCGACCGCTGGGCCGAAACGCCGGTCGAGCGGATCATGACGCCGCGCGAGCGGCTGAAGACCACCAGCAGCGACACGCCGATCGAAGTCGCGCTGCCCGAGCTGCAGCGCAGCGGCGTCAAGCAGCTCGTGGTGCTCGAAGGCGAGCCGGAGCGCGTGGCCGGCCTGCTCAGCCGCGCCGACCTGATGGACTACCTGCAGGTGCAACAACTGCTGGCCAGACAGGTCTGAGCGCGAGGACAGGGAGGCGATCCGGCACACTGCTCCGCGTTGGCCACCACCCCGTCCGCTGTGCCCCGTTTGCCGCGACCTGTGCGCTCGGGGCCGCCAGGCTGCCTCCTCGCCCCCTGGCGTGGCTGTGCGTACTCCACGCTCACCTACGGCCACTCGATGGTGCTCGGCTTCATCGATCCGGCCGAGGTGGACGTGGTTTCGGCGGACCCACATGTCGGCGGTCAGCCAATCGCCGAGGCGGTGCCAGCAGTTCCGACCACCGTCGCGGCCCGCGCAAGGGCCGGTCCTGGGCTACGGCGTGCCCGGATACGGCGTGGCCACGTAGGGGAAGGCCGGCAGCGGCGCTTCGTCCGGGGCGTCCACGCCGTCGCCAAGCGTGGACGCCGCCGGGTCAGGCGTAAACGACTTGTCGATCAGCGGATAGGTGGCGCCGGCCATGGCTTGCAGCACGATGTCCACCACGTCGTCGGTCAGCCGGCGTCCGTTGGGGAAGCCCTGCGTGTCGTTTGCCAGCACGCCCAGCCGGTTCGGGTTGACCGTGGGCGGGACGGCGACGTTGAGGCGCAGCTCGTCCGCGGGGAGATTGGTGCCCGTGTTGTTGAGACCGGGCACGCCGAAGAGGAAGATCTCGGAGATATCGCCGCGCGGCGTGGGTGGCACGTTGATATTGTGGATCAGCTTCAGCAGCCGCGCCGGCTCCGGATCGGTGTAGTACTGCATATACTGCGCATCGTCGGCGGGCGCCGACTCGCCGAAGTGGTCCTGCTGCGCGATCGGAATCAGCAGTTCATTGGTCAGCGGCATACCGAGGCGGGACACCTGGACGTAGCCGCCCGACTCCTGCGGCGGGGTGCCATCCGTATTCAGCACTGACGTCGACTGCCGGTAGGCGGCGGTCCACACACCGATGATTGCATCGCTCGCTTTGGGGTCGGCCGGCCGTTGGCCGTCGTTGGTCAGCGAGCCGATCGGCACCTGCAGGACGATGCTGTGGACGTTGCTGCCCTTCAGCGTGTTGACCGCCGCTGTCGGCCTGAGCTGCAGCAGATCGAAGACGGCGCCGAGATCGATGAAGAACGGATCGGCGCGCTGGCCGGCGAAGACCTGGCCGCCGCCGGGCAACGGGTTGGTCGCCGCCTGGGCCAGCGCGGGATAGTTCGGCGTGGAAGCCTGGCCCACGTTCACCGGCGGCGTCTTGCAGGCGCTGCAGAGCACCATCGAGCCGTTCGCATCGACGCGCGTGACCTGCATCGACTGCCGCACGTTCCAGTTCGGGTCATCCAGCGACATGATCGGCCCGGTGTTGTACAGGAACGTGTTCTTGTTCTGATAGGTCGTCGTGAACTGGAAGTAGTAGCTGATGTGCGGCTGTCCGTCGCCCATGTTGTCGATGTTGATGCTGTACAGCACATCATCGCCGAAGCGCTCGAAGCTCGGCCCACCCTGTGGAAACTCCGGGCCGATGTAGTCCGCGATCAACGTCACCGTGTCTGGCTTATCAGGGCTGACAAACGCGTAGAGATCCGTGCTGTCCGCCACCGGATCCCCACTGATCAGCGGCGCTTCGCGGTAGCTGCCTGCGATCGCCGCGTGTGGATCATGCGTCGCGGCTACCGGCAAACACAGCGCCGTCAGTACCGCGAAGACCAGCGTCTTTCGCAACGTTCCAACCTTCTGTCTCGGGTTACAGGGGGTGATGCGTGCCGGGATAGGCGATTTCAACCCGCAACGTGCCTGACGATCGGCGGTTCGAACCCGTCTTCGAGCCCAGTGCGCCGGCCGGTTAGCCGGCGATCGTCACCTGACCGCTGTCGCCATCGACGGAAACCAGCTGGCCCGTCTTGATCAGGCGGGTGGCGCCTTTGACGGCGACGACAGCAGGAATGCCGAACTCGCGCGCCACCGTAGCCGCATGTGAAAGCAGTCCGCCCGTTTCCACCACCACGGCCGCGGCGGCAACGAACAACGGCGTCCAGGGCGCGTCGGTGTAGGGTGCAACCAGCACCTCGCCGGGCTCCAGCTCAACTTCTTCGGCGGCTTCGGCGGAGAGCACGACGCGGGCCTTGCCCGAGGCCTTCCCCGCCGACACCGGCATGCCGTTGAGCACACCGTCAGCGGTGAGCGGCGCCGTCACTGGCTGCAGCGGAAGCAGCTCGACGGGCGTGCTGAAGACTTCAGGCAGGGTGTATTGCTCCAGCCGCTCGCGTACGGCGCGGCGGCGCCGGACGCTCGCGCGCGCCTCTGCCGTATCGAGCCTGCCCTGCACGGCGCGCTCGACTTCGTCCGCAAGCAGGTACCAGAAGTCGTCGGGCTCAGCGATCAGGCCGCCTGCCGTGAAGCGCCGGGCCAGCTCCAGCAGCGGCGCACGCACCGGCCGCAGCGAACGCACCCAGTTCGCCTTCGACGCCTCACGCAGCCGGGCGAAGCGCTGCGAGCCGGCCAGTAAGCGGTTGAACTCGGCCAGCGCGGCGCGCGGCAACTGCCGGCGCACGTCCGCCTCGACGGCTTCGCGGCGCGTCGCCGCTGCCTCTTCGAGCCGGTACGGATCGTGCTCCTTGCCGGCGTGCAGGAAGGCTTTGATCGCGCTGATCGCAAAGGCCGGCTCCTCCTCCCAATCGGCGGCCGATGGATCGGCCTCGCGCTGGCCGCGGAACCCGAACTCGGCGATGAAGGCGTCAAAGCGCTCGGCAAAGGCCTTCCAGCCGGCGCCGCGCGGTTCGCGCAGCTTCGCCGCGATTGTGTGCGGCGCGAGGTGTTCGACCTCCTCGGCCAGCGCGTTGTGCCGGCGCACGAATTGCGCCACGTCCCAGGCGCCCTTCCCCGGCCGCGCGCTCTCCACCCCGCGCAGGGCGCTGGTCAACCCAACGATCAGTGCCGGGTCGTGGTCCGGCAGCTCATGGTCGAGCAGCTTACCCAGCCACTGCGCGTATTCGCCCGCCGCACCGGAGACAAACAGATGGTGCGCGTAGCAGTTGATGTCGCGGACCAGACTCTGAACGTGGCGCCAGAGCTGCCGATCCGAGCGCGCGCCCAATGCACGCTCGCGCTCGCGACGGCGCAGCCGCTCGAGGCGGACCCGATCCGTCTGCACCATGTGGGGCAACTGCCCCCAGATGCGGCGGATCTTCGCAAACGTGCGCGCGGCGCGTTCGAGATCGGCAGCCTGACCGCTGGCGATGTCCTGACCGTCCGTCGAGGTGATGAACTGGCCCATCAGGTCCGAGCCTTCGCCCGTCTGCCAGAGACCGATGATCGCGTTGGCCCAGGCGAGGTTCAAGACCGCGCGGCCACCGAAGTTCGAGATGAAGTTGCCGATCGGCGGCGGCTGCGACGGCAGCAGATCCTGGCTGTCCAGATCCCGGGCAAGCTTCTTTGTGCCGAGATAATCCATCGTGCGGTAGAGCGTGGCGCTGAGCGGCCGCAGCACGCCGGGAATGACCTCGGAGACGTTGCCGATCGTCCAGAAGTTGAACAGTTCGTTCGGCAGCGAGTCCCACTCGCAGGCAGTGCGCTCCGGCGTGCCGGCGATCAGTGTCTCTGCAGCGATCTCAGCTACGGTCATGGCGGGTCCTCCAATCGCCGCATCCCAGCCCGCGCGGTGCGGGCGCACGGCGCGCCGAATATACACGGGCGCGCACAGTGCGTCTACAGCCCAACGCGAACGAGCGCCGGCGCATCCTCCATGCCGCTCTACCGGTTCTGCAAGCTTCGCAGACTTCTTCTGACAGGCGTCGCCTGCGATGTCAGGGTGCAGGTGCTCCGCCAGTCCGACGCCGCCCGCGTGTTCACTTCCCCTTTTGCACCTTCTGCAGGTGCTTGAGGCCGGATTTGGCCAGGGCGATCGTGGCCTTGTCATCGCCGCGGCTGGCGCCGTCGCGCGCGATGCCCGAGACCGCGGTGACGGTGATGTCGCCCACCAGCACGACGCAGCGCGTGATGCCGATTTTCTGACCGCCGCTCGTCGTCACGGTGCCGCCGCTGCAGCCGACCGGCTTGCCGAAGCCCCCCGGCTTCGTATCGGGCGAAGCTTCCTGGTCGTTAAACAGCGCCTTTGCGTCGTTGTCGTTGGCGAAGAAGGTGTAGTAGAGCAGATCGACATCGTCGGGGCCATGCACGCCGACATCAACCGCCGCGGTGGCGCCATGCTGCTGCTCCGCGTCGCTGGGCGTGCCGGGCGCCGGCTGCGGCTGCGAGAAGCCGGAGGGCAGCTCGTTGCCGTTGAACTTCGTAGTGAGCAACCGCTGATACAAGGCGGGCGCGGTCGGAGCCTGCGTCGGCGGGGTCTGCGTCGAGCCCGGGGAGGGACTCGGCTTCGGCTGCAGCGGCGGCGGAGTGCTGCCCTGGCAACCAAGCGCAAGCAACGCCTGGCCCGCCGCGGCAACATCGAGCCGGTGCCTGGTAATGTTATTGCGCCTGTCCACGATTTGCGGCCCGCTTGAGGTCAGCGCCTTCTCGACGTTGTCCGCCGAGGCGCCCTTGCACTTCGAGACGATCGCCGCCACGGCGGCGGCGACGTGCGGCGTCGCCTGCGACGTGCCCGATTCGGTGATGCCGGCGGCGGTGATGCGGCTGCCCGGCGCGAGGATGCCCAGGTTCGGGCCGGACTGCGAGAAGCAGGCGATCAGATCGGCCTTCGTCACCTGGTCGCCGCAGTCGCCGAAGTCGGTACGGCCGATGTCGCCCACGTACACGGCGCCGACGCTGACCGCGCCCGGCGCGCATGCGGGCTTCTCGATACCGTTCACGAACGCGCCGCTGGCCATCGCGTCGTTGCCGGCCGCGACCACTGGCAGGATGCCGGCGCGGCGCAGCTGGTCGTAGGCGCCGGTCAGCGGCGACTCGCTGCAGGGCGTGGTGTGGTAGTCCTTCGAGGCGCCGACGCTCATGTTGGCGGAGACGATGTTGTACTGGCCGCGGTTCTGCATCACCCAGTCGAGCGCCGCCAGCTCGAGCGACGAGCTGGTGTGGTCGCCGTCGAAGATGTCGAGCGCGACGATCTTCGTTCCTGGCGCCACGCCCGCGACGATGCCGGCGACGTTGGTGCCGTGCATGCCCTGCGTATCCGAGTCGGTGCGGCCGTCGTCAGGGCCGATGTGCTGGAAGACGGCCACGCGGCAGGCAGCCGGCTGACCGGGCGCGGTGCAGGAACCGAAGGCGTCGCGCTTGTAGTCCACGCCGGTGTCGAGAATGGCGACGGTCGTGCCCTCGCCGGTGAACCCGGCAGCGGCGGCGGCGGGCTGGTTGATCAGCGCCAGGCTGGTGCTGAGCGGCGGGCGCGGGTTGGACTGATCCGCGTCGTCCGCGCCGCGCACGCCGTCCGCGAGCGGGGCGCCGGCGGCGCCAGGCCGGCCCGGCACGCCGGAGATCGGCGTGGGCGCCGCGAACTGCTCGTTCGCGGTCACGGCAGAGACTTCCGGTCGCTTGAGCAGCGCCAGCAGCGTGTCGCCGCTGGTGAAATGCACGAGCACCGAGCCGAAGCTCTTGAAGTTCTGCACGACGTTCGCCGTGCCGGGGAACAGCGCTACGATCTGCTGCTTGATCTGGTCGTACTGATTCGTGCGCAGATCGGCGAGCTGCTGGTCGGTGATATTGACGCCGATCACGGCGGCAGCCTGTTTGACGCGGTCGGTCACCAGCGATTCGTTGAGCACGAGGATACCGTCGGCGGCGCCGTTGGCGACCAGCTCGTCGAGCACGCTCTTGTCGAGCTTGCCCTGGCCGACGAGCTGCTGCAGATCCTGCAACGTCTGGCCGCTGGGCGGCGCACCGGGCTTGGCGGTAGGAGTCGGGGTCTGTTTATTCGCTTTCTTGCCGCCGCAGGCCGCCGCGACGAGCGGCAGCAGCAGGGCGATCAGGCAGAGCAGGATGGCACGGCGGCGCGCCGGCCGAAGCGGGGCGATCATGGGGCGACACCTTTACGAGCGCGGTCCATTGCAGGCAACGGCTTCGCAACCCGAACGAATTCCGATGTCGCTATGCTAGCGGACCCCCGGCGGTTTTGCCACACTTTTGTTCGATGCAGTCAACGGCAGTGGAACCCGAGTTCGATGCTGCCCCGCGACGTCCCGGGCTAGATCACCTCGGCTCGGCGCAACGCCTCGATCTGCGGCCAGTCGTAGCCGAGGTCGAGCAGCACGGTTTCCGTATCCATGCCCAGCTCGGGCGCGGGGCGCAGTGGCGGCGGCGGCGTGCCGGAGAGTTGGATCGGAATGCCGGCGGTGCGCAGCGTGCCCAGGTTCGGGTGCTCGACCGTGGTCAGATAGCCGTTGGCGAGCGCCTGCTCGCTGGCTTCGACGGCGCGGTAGTCGTTCACCGGGCCGCACGGCACATCTTCAGCGATCAGCCGTGCCAGCCATGCGGCCACGTCGCGTTCGGCGAAGATCGCCTCCAGCACAGCTTCCAGCTCGGCGGCGTTGCGATCGCGGTCCCACGGCCCCGCGAAACGGCCATCGTGCTCCAGATCGGGCCGATCGAGGGCGCGGCAAAGCCGCGGCCACATCTTCGGGTCCACGGCGGCGATCGCCAGCCAGCCGTCGGCGCAACGGTAGTGACTGTAGGTCGGGCTGCGGCGCCAGCGCGCACGGCCCTGCTTGCCCGTGCGCAGGTAGCGCATGAGCTGCCGGCCCTGAAAGGCGAGCATCGAGCCGAACAGCGAGACCTCGACCTTCTGCCCCTCGCCGGTGGCTTCACGCACGTAGAGGGCAGAGACGATGCCGAGCGCGAAGAGCATCGCGCTGATCTCGTCAGCGGCGCCGGGCAGCGCGGGCTGCGGCGGCTCATGGCCGAGACCTCCCGCCTGCTCCACCATGAGGCCGCTTACGGCCTGGGCGATGTGGTCGTAACCGGGACGTTCGCGCTCCGGTCCGCGCGGACCGAAGGCGGACGCCGCGGCGTAGATCAGCCGTGGATTGAGTGCATGCAGCGCCTCGTAGCCGCAGCCGAGGCGGTCCATCACGCCGGGGCGGAAGTTTTCGGCCAGCACGTCCATGCGCGGCACGAGCCGCTGCACGATCTCGCGCGCCTCGGGCCGGCGCAGGTCGAGCGTGATCGAACGTTTGCCGCGGTTGTAGGTCTCGAAGTAGGCGGAGAAGCCCTCGGCGTCGCGCTCCATCTGCCGGCCCAGCTCTCCGTCGTTGCGCGGCTCGATCTTGAGCACGTCGGCGCCCAGGTCGGCCAGCAGCGAGGTGGCGTACGGCCCCTGCTGGTAGCGCGTGAAGTCCAGCACACGCACGCCGCCGAGCGGACCGGCTTCCGTCTTCTGCACGTTTCTCTCCTTGCACTGGATCTCACGACATGCGGCGGGCGGAGCAGCACGGTCAACTGCGCCGGACGCTCGTTGTCGGGTGCGCAGCGGCGACGGCAGCCAGCCGCCGCTGCGGCAGAAACGAACCGCGCCGTACTATGTGCTGACAGCAATTCTTGGCAGGGGGGCGATTGATGGGCAAGCTCGATGGGCGTGTCGCAGTAGTAACCGGCGGCGCGCGCGGACTCGGCGCGGCGGCGGCGTTGCGCCTGGCCGGGGAGGGTGCGCGGGTCGGCGTGCTCGACCTGCGCGACGCGGACGACACACGAGGCCGTATTCAGGCGGCAGGCGGCGCCTGCGAGGTCTGGCGCTGCGATACCACGGACGAGGCGCAGGTTGCTGCCGCGATCGCCGGTGTCCAAAACCGCTTCGACGCGCTGGACATTCTCGTGAACAACGCCGGCATCCTGCAGCCGCGCGCCGTCTCGCTGGAGATGTCGAAGGCGGAGGTCGAACGCTACGTCGAAGTGAACTATGTCGGCTACTTCGTGGTAACGAAGGCCGCCTATCCGCTGCTCAAACAAAGCGAGCACGCACGCATCATCAACGTCGCCTCGCGCACCTACTTTCTGGCCAACGCCGGTCAGATGGCCTACGTGGCGAGCAAAGGCGCCGTGCTGGGCATGACGCGCGTGCTGGCGCGCGAGCTGGGGCCGGACAACATCTGCGTCAACGCCGTGATGCCTGGCCAGGTCGCCACGGAAGGCACGCGCGAGTATACGGACGAAGAGGCGTTCAACCGCACGATGCAGAACCAGTCGATCAAGAAGCGGGGCACGCCGGAGCATCTGGCCGGCCTGATCGCGTTTCTGGCCAGCGACGACGCTGAACTGATCACCGGCCAGACGATCTTGTGCGACGGCGGCGCGTACTTGCACTGAGACACGTCGAGTGCGGGGCACCTAACCCTGCTTTGCCTGGCGGCAAAGCTGTCCCTTCCCGACGCGGGAAAGGGACTCTTGGAGCGTTCCGAGCGGCGCCGGACGGCGGCGGGGTTGGGGTGTCCTTGCGGGACGGTCAGCGGGTTGGTCTCCCTGGGCTCCGGTTGCCGTCGAACCGTAACCCTTCCCCTGTGGGGCCAGAGCGCAGCGCAACCGTCGGAGACCTTTGATGACCGCAGCGCCACCGTCGGAGACTTCCAACACAGATTTCGCTTCAGCGAAAGCGGGGTGAGGCGCCCGGGTCGACATTAGCGCGGCACGATCGGCAGCGAGATATGCGACGGGTATCCGGCGTTGTGCAGCACCGTCTGCCGGGCCGGGACCAGCTCGGTTTCTGTCGCGATCGGCCGGCCGGTGTTGGGGTTGCGGTCGAAACGCGGGAAGTTGCTGGAGCTGATCTCGACGCGCAGACGATGACCCGGCAGGAAGACGTGGCTGGTCGACCACAGGTCGATGCTGTAGGCGTAGACCTGACCGGGCCGGATCAGCGTTGGCTCGGTGGCGGAATCGCGGTAGCGGGCGCGGATGATGCCGTCCTGGAGGTTGTGCGCGTAGCCGTCGGGCCGCACGTCCACCAACTTCGCCGTGAAGTCCGTGTCGTAGGCCGACGACGCGGCATAGAGCGTCATGCTCAGCGGACCGCTCACTTCGAGCGACTCGGTCAGCGCTTCGGAGCTGTAGACGAGGACGTCCTGCCGCGCTCCGACGGAGCGCTGGTCGAACACGCCGAGCGGCAGGATCAGCGTCGAGCCGCCCAGCGTCGGCACCGGGTCGGCCGGATCGTAGACGAAGGCGTCGGCCGGTTCGTTTGCAGGAGGCTCCGGACTCAGCACGCCGTCTCCGCCGCTCGAATTGGCGCTGCCGCGGCTGTGCAGATACCAGCTCGTGTACCGCGCCGCGGGTGGCGGCCAGGCCGTGGCCGTCTGCCAGCGATTCTCGCCCATGGTGAAGAAGCGCACGGGCGGCTCCGACATGATGCCGCTGTCACCGCCCTTCAGCCAGTGGTCGAACCAGCGGCGCTGCTCGTCCAGAAGGTCGATCGCGGCCGCGGGGCCGAAGTCGATCTCGCCGGTGCCTTTCGAGGTCGGCTGCGTGTAGGGAAAGAGATGGCCCCACGGCCCCATCAGCAGCTTCTGTGATGACCGCGCCCGCGGCGTGCCCATCGTCGAGATGCCCGTGAAATTGTTCCAGGCGCCCTCTTGAAAGATGTCGTACCACGAGCCGAAGTGGTAGATCGGCACGTCGACGTACTGATACTGCCGGCGCAGGTTCACGGGCCACCAGTACGGCCCGTCGTCGGCGTGCGCGAGATAGTCGGCGAAGTAGGGTGCGACCTGCTGCAGCCGCTCGGCCCAATCGCTCAGCGGCAGATGCCGGTACCATTCAGCGGTCAGCGGACGGGCGAAGTTCAGCGCTGGATCGACGTAGCCGTCCAGTTCGTCGAGCGTCGACTGCCCGAGCCCGCGCCGCTCCGCCGTGTTGCGGCCTTTGAAGATGGCGTAGCTGACCATCCAGCCGAACTCGAAGGCGCCGCCGCTGTGGTAGACCCAGCTCTGATGAAAGTCCGAAGACGCGGAGATCGGCGCCATCGCCCGCAGATGCGGCGGCGCTTTGGGCGCGAGCACGTGCTGGTCGGCGGCGAGATACGACTGACCGATCGTGCCGATCTCGCCCGTCGACCAGGGCTGCGCCGCGGCCCATTCCACCGTATCGTAGCCGTCGTCGCCTTCGCTGACGATCGGGTAGTAGTCGCCCTCGGAGCCGAAGCGGCCGCGGCAGTCCTGCGCGACGACGACGTAGCCGTTGCGCACCCAGAAGGCGGCGCCTGCGCCCGCGCTGCCGCGTCCGTAGGGCGTGCGCGAGACCAGCACCGGATAGCGGCCCGCAGCGCCCGGCCGGTAGACATCGGCCTGCAGGCGCACGCCGTCGCGCATCGGCACAAACACGTCGCGATCGACGGCGCCTTCGAACGTCACCTGCTGCACCATGATCCGCCTCCCTCCTACGTGCCCGCCCCCAGCGGGCGGCCCTCATAACCCCCTTCCCCTTCTCCTCACAGGGATAGGTTTTCGATCGAAGGCTGAAGGCAGCCTGGCACGCCCCGCGGATCCGCAGAATCCTGACGTGTGTCGGACATGTCGAGAACCCAGCGGAGGCGCGCGATGGCGTGCCACGCGGAAGTGTATCAATGGGCCGCCGAACTTCACCAGCAGCTACCGCACCTGAGCCGGGCGCAAGCGCGGGTGCTGGCGCTGTGGAGTATGGGCATGGTACTGGCGCGCTCGTGTGCGGTGACGGCGGTGAGCGGCGTGCTCGGCGCCGTCCTGAGCCAGCCGCCCAACACGCTGCGGCAACGCCTGCGCGAGGGCTGCTATGCGGCAGCGGACAAGCGTGGCGCCCGGCGCCAGGAGCTGGCTGTCGCCGGCTGCTTCGCCCCCCTGCTCTGCTGGGTGCTCTCGCGTGGGATGGGACGGAGCTGGCGCTGGATGCCACACGTTGGGCCAGCGCTTCACGGTCCTGTGTGTCAGTGCAGTCTATCGCGGCTGCGCCATCCCCGTGGCCTGGCGCGTGCTGCCCGCCACGTAGAAGCGTGCCTGGCGGCGCGAGTGGTTGGTGCTGCTGCACCAGCTCCGCCCGGCCGTGCCCCGGCCGTACCGTGTGATCGTGCTGGCTGACCGCGGGCTGTGGGCACCGTGGCTGTTCCGCCGCATCACCCGGCTACACTGGCATCCACTCCTGCGCGTGAACGTCGGCGGGCAATTCCGGCCGGCGGGCTGGCATGGCTTCGTCCCCTTTGCCCACCTCGTCCCGCTGCCGGGAATGCGCTTCCAGGCACGGGGCGTGGCCTTCAAGACGCCGGGGCATCAGCTCGCCTGCACGCTGCTGGCCTGCTGGGCGACGCCCATGCCGACCGCTGGCTCCTGCTCACCGATCTGGCGACGGAGACGACTGGTGCGTACTGCTCGCACTACGGGCCTGGATCGAGGCCGGCTTCAAGGCGCTCAAGTGCGGCGGCTTCGGCTGGCAGCGCCCGCGCATGACCGACCCCGACCGCGCCGCCCGCCCTGGTTGGGCGTGGCGATCGCCACGCTTTGGCTCTTGAGCGTGGGCGGCGGCAGCACCTCCGCGGCGGCCGCCGCTTGCCGCTGGGGCGTCCCGACGCACGCGCCGCGCGACGCGGCTGCGGTTGGTGGCGTGCTTCCGGCTGGGCTGGGCGCGGCTCCTCGCCGCGCTGCTCAATCAGGCGCCCCTGCTCCTGCCCACCCGCGCCGTCAGCCTGCAAGAAACCTACCCCTGAAAGGAGCAGGGGACGGGGGTTATGAGGGCCACGCCCACGCCCCGCGTTGCCCCACCCTTCGCGCTGAGCCTATAATCCGCCGCAAGCCGGGGCGGCGCCGCGGCGGGCGGCGCGAACGCCGGCGAGGAGGCGCAGCCGTGACGGCGACAGTGACGAGCCGGCGCATCGGCGAGTGGGACTCGGACGCCAACCCGACTTTTAACCTCTGGACGATCGGCAACGCCTCGGAGGTCGTGCCGGGCATCTCGCCGCCGCTGTTCAGCACCTTCGGCCAGCGCTTCGAGTACAACTCGGCCGTGCAGGTGGCGAGCCGGCTGAAGGTGCTGGACGTGGTGCCCTGCTGCCCGGCGCCGACCGGCAACTGGGCCGCCGTGATCGCCGGCCGCTGGGCGCTGAACATCGCCTGGTTCAACGCCGCCATCGGCTCGTGGCAGGTGGGCCGCGAGTCCGGCCTGATGAAGCAATTTATCAGCTCCACCAACGGCCAGGACATCAGCGCCAAAGCCTCGGTCGACGCGGAGCGGGCGAAGCAGAACGACCGCGCCATGCGCCAGTTGCGCGGCATGCTGCCCCGCATCGTTGAGCGCGACCGCGCCAGGGTCGAGCGGCTGCGCGCCGCCGACCGCGCCCGCGACTACACGCGCATGTCCGAACGCGCGATCTGGCGCTATCTCGAACGCCGCGCGAAGACGGCCAGCGAGCTATTGGGCCATCATCTCTTCGTCTCGCTCTCCGCCGGCGACTACACCGACCGGCTGATGGAGCTGCTGGACGCGGCGCTGCCCGGCCACGACCCGGCGCTGATCATCGCCCTCACCAGCGCCCTGCGCGACGTGGAGAGCGCGAAGCCGGCCAAAGGCGCCTGGGACGTGGCGCAGATCGTGAAGCGGCGCAAGAAGCTGGCCGAGGAGGTGCGCGCCCTGGCGCCGCATACGATCGCCGAACGGCTGCGCGAGCCGCAGGGCGCCGACTGGAGGGCCTTCGCCGCGGCCTTCGAAGCGTTCATCGCACTCTACGGCTTCCGCGGCCAGGGCGAGCTCGATCCCTCGTTTGCCGACTGGGAAGAGGAGCCGGCGTATGCGATCAGCTTCATCAAGACCTACGTCGAGGCGGCGAAGGACAAGAATCCGTACCAACTGGAAGAGCGGGCGGCGCGTGGCCGCGAGGCGATCGAGGCGCAGATCGCGCCCGCGATTCCGCGCCAGCACCGCGCCGCCTATCGCGCGCTGCTGGGCGAGGCGCAGACATTCACCCGTATGCGCGAATCTTCCAAGGCGAACTGGGTGCGCTGCGACCGGCTGCTGCGCAAGCCGACGCTGGAGCTGGGCCGCCGCTTCGTCGAGCGCGGCCTGATTGAGCAGCGCGACGACATCTTCTGGTTGCTGGTGAGCGAGGTTGAGGAGGCGGCCGGCGGCGGTGATGCGATGACGCTGCGCGCCGCCCCGGCCCGCCGGCGCAAGGAATCGCAGCGGCTGGACGGGCTGGAGCTGCCCGAAGTCTTCGCCCTGCCCGTGCAGGCCACGGCGAAGGCGGCGGTGCAGACCGGCGCCACGACGTTGCAGGGCATGCCGGTTTCGGCGGGCACGGCCAGCGGCCCGGCGCGCGTGGTGCTCTCCGCCGAGTCGGCCGAAGAGGTCGAGCTTGAGCCGGGCGAAGTGCTGGTCGCGCCCTACACCGACGCGCCCTGGACGCCGCTGTTTGTACCCGCCGCGGCCGTGGTCGTGGAGACGGGTGGCATCCTCTCGCACGCGGCCACCGTGGCGCGCGAGTTCGGCATTCCCGCCGTCGTCGCCGTCAAGGGCGCCACGCAGCTGATCAAGACCGGCCAGATGGTCACGGTGGACGGCATGACCGGCACGGTCACGTTAGGGAAAAGGGTGTAGGGGATAGGGAATAGAGGGCGCAGGGCGACGGAAGCACCTCAGTGCGCGGCAGCCCGGCGCCCTTCCGCGTTTCCTCCCCACGATCGCCCCCTTCTCTCCCATGCGCTCGTTGCACGCGGCAGATCTCCAGATGCCGGTGTATGGGAGAGAAGGGGGACGGGGGGTTATGAGGGCCGCTCCGCCGTGAACAACTCCTCCAGTACATCGAGCTGGGCCGACGTGCCGGCGATGCGCAGAAGCGGCGCGGGCTCCGTGCTCAGTTCCCAGCCGATCTGGCGGCAGCACTGCCGCTCGGCATCCACGTATTCGGCAACGGCGGACGCCGCGTCCGGCGCGAAGTCGATCAGCAGCGCACCCGCCTCGCGGCGCACACCGCGCACCGCGGGCGCCACGTCGAACACGCTCGCGGCGCCGCGCGGACGCGCCTGGAAGTCGCAAACCAGCACGTCCAGTACGTCTTGCTCATTCAACTCGTGCATCTCGTCGCTCCTTCGTCGATCAGCGGGCAGCAGCCGCACTCCGCAACCCGGCGGCCCGGCGCCGCCCCGCTGCGCAGGTGCTGAATGTGGCGCTCAAGCTCGTCCAGATTCGCACACAGCGCCTGCACCTCGCGGATCTGGCGCTCGGCCCGCTCGCGCTGGGCGACGACGCGCTCCTGCAGCTCGTCCATGTACGCTGCGCATTCCGAACTGAACGCCATGCCGACCAGTTTTCTCACCTCGGGCAGCGGCAGGCCGAGCGCCCGCGCCTGCGCCGCCAGCCGCAGGCAGCGCAGGTCCGGTTGCGAATACAGGCGGTAGCCGGCGGCCGTGCGCGCCGGGTGTGGCACGATGCCCTCGCTCTCGTAGAAACGAATCGTGCGCACGGGCAGGCCGGTGTGCCGGGCGACGGCGCCGATCGTGAGGTGCTCGCTCATGTCACCCATGGCGCGAGCGTACAGCTTCCAGCAACTGGAGGGTCAAGCAGCCGCCTCGCCGATGCGTGACTCGGTGGGCGCAGAGCGCCGCTTGCGGCGCGCCCTATCCGTCGAAAAGCTCACGCGGCCGCAATCGTGACTGCTCGGTAACGACCGGCCCCTGTCTGCTGCAGCCATTCCCTGTGCGTTCGACACTTGGATCAACAGCCGGGGCCGCCCTTGCGCACCGGCATGGGTGAGGTAGCTCGATCGCGCCGCAAACACAGCTGCAATCACGCAGCGCGCCGGCTGGAGCGGCGCAGGCAGCCGAGCGCGCCACGCAGCTCGCGCGTCTGCGCCAGTTCCTCGCCTGGTGCACGCCGGCCATCTTCGGCTTTTCGCTGATGGCCACCGTCCTGGGGCTGCTGCTGCGCGATCCGGCCACGGGCGGCACGGCGGCCGTGCTCGCCGGCTACGGTCTGGCGCTTGCCTGGGCACAGCGCCGCGTCCGCGCCGGCGATGCCGAGCGGGCCGTCGTGATGATCTGCGCGGGTTTGCTGGCCGGCGACTTGCTGGTGGCGCTGTTCGAGCCGGCGATGCTGCCGGCACTCGGCAGCGCGCCGATGCTGGCCGTCGTCGTGGCGTTGCCCTATCTCGGTCGGCGCGGCCTCGGCCGGCTGATCGCCTTCTGCATCGCACAGGCCATGGCCGTGATGCTGCTCGGCGAGTACGTGCGCCTGGTACCGGAGCCCGCCGCCTGGCTGGCGAGCATCCTGCGCATCCTCTCGCTGGGTATGGTGCTGGCGATGGCGCTGTTCCTGCTCTGGCAGTTCAGCAGCCGCCTGACGGAAACGCTGGCGCAGACGCTTGCCGCGCGCTCGGAGCTGGAGGCGCAGCACGAGCGTCTCTCCGTCACCCTGGACAGCATCGGCGACGGCGTGATCGTCACCGACGAACAGGCGCGCATCACGCGGCTGAACCCCGTTGCCGAGGCGCTGACGGGCTGGAGCCAGGCGGATGCCGCCGGGCGGCCGTTCGCCGCGGTCTTCCAGATCATCAGCGAGGAGACACGCGGGTGCGCCGCCGATCCGGCAGCGAAGGCGCTCGACAGCGGCGAGATCGTAGAGCTGGCCAGTCATACGGCACTGATTGCGCGCGACGGCAGCGAACGCAGCATCGCCGACAGCGCCGCGCCGATCCGCGACGGCGCCGGCCGCATTCATGGCGCCGTGGTCGTCTTCCGCGATCAGACGCAGGCCCGCCGCATCGCCGCGCGCGTCGCCTTCCTGGCGGATCACGATGCGCTAACCGGCCTGATCAACCGCCGCCGCTTCGGCGAGGAGCTGGACCGCGCCCTCGATCACGCCGGTCGGACCAACTCCGGCGGTGCGGTGTTGCTCTGCGATCTGGACGGCTTCAAAGCGGTCAACGACAGCCTCGGCCACCGCGCCGGCGACGAGCTGCTCTGTGAGGTCGGCTCGCTGCTCGCCGGGGCGCTGCGGCCTGGGGATGTGCTGGCGCGCCTCGGCGGCGATGAGTTCGCGGCCCTCCTGCCCGACAGCGACGCGGCGGGTGCCCTGTGCGTGGCGGAACGGCTCGTCGATGAACTGCGGCACGCCCGCTTCGCTGCCCGCGGTCAGCCCGTGCGCATCACCGCCAGCATCGGCGGCGCCCTCTTCCCGGAGCACAGCGCCGACCGCGATGAGCTGCTGATTCACGCCGATCTGGCGATGTACCGGGTGAAGGAGCACGGGCGCGACGGCGTCAGCCTGGAGCCGCCGGATGCGCGAACGCGGCGCGAGCTGGCCGATACGCGCACCTGGGAGGAGCGGATCCGCTCCGCGCTGGACGGCGACGCGCTGCTGCTCTACCTGCAGCCGATCCTGCCGCTGCGGACCGGCCGCGACGCGGCGCCGCGCTTCGAAGCGTTGCTGCGCATGCGCGGCGTCGACGGCGAGATCATCGCCCCCGGCGCCTTCCTGCACATCGCCGAGCGCTCCGGCCTGATCCGCGCGATCGATCGCTGGGTCGTGTGCCGGGCGGTGGCGATGCTGGCCGCCGCCGAAGCCGCGGGCCAGCCACTGCAGTTGGCCGTCAACCTCTCGGGCAAGGCGTTCAGCGATGCGGAGCTGCTGGTGGAGATTCGAACCGTCATCCAGCGTTCAGGCGCCGATCCCCGGCACCTGCTGTTCGAAGTGACGGAGAGCGCGGCGATAGCAGACCTGCAGCGGGCGCGCGAGTTTGTGCTCTCGTTGCAGGAGCTGGGCTGCAGCTTCGCTGTCGACGACTTCGGCGCCGGCTTCTCCTCGTTCTACTACCTCAAGCATCTGCCCGTCGACCTGATCAAGCTGGATGGCAGCTTCGTCCGCAACCTGCCGCACGACACGGCCGACCAGCATCTGGTCAAGGCGATGGTCGAGGTCGCCCGCGGCCTGGGCAAGCGCACGATCGCCGAGTTCGTCGGCGACGAGGAAACCCTCGCGTTGCTGCGCGACTTCGGCGTGGACTATGCGCAGGGCTATCACGTCGGCCGGCCGCGGGCGCTGGCCGAGACACTGCCCGCCGTGGCCGCGGAGCTGGAGCGCGCAAACGTGACGCGCCTGCCGGCGCAGCCGCTGCATCTGCCGGACGAGCGCGTGGCGTAGCGAGCGGGCGCAGGTGGGAGCGGCTTACGACGCCGGGTTCCAGCTCGTGTTGCCGCTGACGCAGATGAACGAGGCCTCCGGCGCGCCGATCGTGCTGCTGTAATCGACGGGCGCCCCGGGATCGCTGAAATAGCCGGCGCGCAGTGTCTTGAGACTGTTGTCGAAGCGCCAGATCGAGGTCACCAGCGACGGATCGTCCATACGCGGCAGCACGTTGATAATCGGCGTGCCCACCGGCAGGTTGAAAATCACCTGGTTGCAGCCGCGCGTCAGCGGCGCCGATCGCAGGGAGTTCTGGTCGGTGAGGCGTACCGACGTGAAGGCCTGCACCTGGTTCGGCGGGTTCGAGGCGATCACGGACGGCAGCAGCCCGCCCAGCACCAGCGTGTAGGCGTTCTGTGCTTGGACTGTCAGCGCGCCGATCGAGGCAATCGGCGACTGCCCGCCCGCTGGATAGACGTTCACCGTGTACATGCCGGGCTGCAGCGCCGTGTAGGCGCTCGCACTGCCGTAGCTTAGCGCGCCGGCAAGCGTCATGCCGCCGGGGTCCTCGGTGCGCACGTCGAAGCTGCCGGAGCCGGGCGAGGCGTTGACGATGCGCAGCCGCGGCAGCCCATCGGTCGAGACGCCGGCGTTGTCGCTGAGCTGCACGTGTTGGCCGATCTGCAGGTCCGGGGTCAGCGCAATACCGACGTCCGCGGGCGAGACGAGGCCGGAGATGACCCAGGTGTAGCTGCTGCCGGCCGCGACCGTCGCGGTGTCGCTCAGCAACTGGTCGAGCCGCCCGGACGCCGTGACCTGGACGTGGTGGCCGCCGGGCGCGAGCCCCAGATACTCCGATGTCTCGCCGAAGGCGAGGCCGGAGATGGCGCGGCCGCCGTCGACATAGACGTCCAGCGCCGGCGCATCGGCGGACAGGTGCAGGAAGCTGACCCGGCCCGACGGGCTGGATTGGGCGCTGGCCGCGCGGTGGGATAGCCCGAAAATGCCGAGGACGGCGGCAAGAACCAGGAAGAGCAAGCGGTCGCGTCGACGATGACCGCGCGGCGGCGCCGCTGGTGGCAAAGGGTTCCTCCCGATGCTGCGGTGGAACGGACACCGCCGCGCCGAGCGCGAGTGCCCGTTCGGCTTCAAGAGGCGATGATAGCACAGCCTCCCGACACCCCGGACGCCAGGGCGATGTACGCGCCCGCAGCGCAGCCGCCTCCGCCGTGGGAGCTGGCATCTGGCATGCGGACGCTCGGCAGAGATCGACGCCGGCGGACCTGATGCGGGTCCGCCGGCGTCGCGTGTCGCGGTGCTGGAGGTCCAGGCTACCGCTGGTAAATGACCACCCCGTCGTTGTTCGCGACGAAGAGATAGTTGCCGGCCACGTAGATTCCGGCCTGACCAGAACCCTGGGCATCGTTCATCGCGTACTCGTGGCCGCCCAACGCGTGATACGTGCCGACGAATGTGCCCGACGAGTCCTGCACGGTCCAGGTGCCGTCAGCCTTAAACGTCACTGTCACGCCGAGATCGGACGACACGTCACCGTTGAGCAAATTGCCCGTGATGCTGTGCCAGACCCCGAGTATTTCACTGTCGCTGGCCCGGACGCTCTGTACGCCCTGGCTGTCATCGGTGCTTTGCGCCGTTTGCCCCTTCTGCGCCGAGAGCCGCGCCTGCTGCGCCTTGCTGATGCCGGCCTGCAGCTTGTCCGGCGTAAGGCCGGGCAGGTTCGGGTTCACGCCGTTCGCGGTCTTGCCGGAGGCGGCGGCGGGCGCCTTGACGACCGGTGTCGTCGCTGGCCGGGCATTCGAGCCGCCGCAGGCGACGAAGATCGAGAGCGCGGCGCCCAGCCCGGCGAGTGCGAGCGTCCCACGCAACAAGCGGCGTCCGACAATAACGTTTCGCATAGAGGCACCTCCTGGGCTGCTGTGTAAGGGCCTCCGCCCTTCGCTGACACCAGCTTCGCAGCCGGCGGGAGGCGTCGCTTGACGCACGCCTTACTCGCATCTCAGTGGCGGCTTACTTCGCCAGGCGTGCCCGCCGATGTTGGCCGCATGCACCATCGCGGCCGTCGCCGTCGCCGGCACGCTGCTGTTCGCGGCATTCGGGCGTCGCCGCTCCGCCTGAGCGCAGCATGGCCGGCCCGCCGCTCAGATCATGTGCGAGGCGGCAGACCCGCCCGCCTGCGCAGCGGCGTCGTGCGCACCGCCAGCGAGCCCGCGTCCACCGCCCAGCCGAGCGGTCCCAGCCGGCGCTTGAAGCCGACGTAGCTCTGCTCGCCGCGGATCAGGCTGGCCAGCAGCTCCCAGATGCGGTTGCTGCGACGCAGCAGCGCCAGATAGACGCCGGGCACAAGGTAGAACAGATCCTGGAAGCGGCGTGAGGCGATCAGGTCCGGCGTCAGCTCGCGATCGACCGTCGCGGCATAGCCGTCGAGCGAGACGGCGCGTCCTCCAAGCAACGCGGCCGCATGGCCAGCCGCGGCCCGGCCGCTGAAGATCGCGGCGTAGATCCCTTCGCCCGAAAGCGGATCGAGCAGCCCGGCCGCGTCTCCTGCCAGCGCCACGCGGCCGCGTGCCAGCGGCGATCCGGGCCGCCGCACCGGTAGCTGGTAGCCGCGCAGACCGTACAGCCGTTCCTCTGCTAGACCATAAAAGGCGCAGAGATCGCGCAGCCGGCCGCGCAGGCTGCCGGCCAGATACTGCCAGCCGCCGACGCCGACGTTGAGGTGGTCGCCTTTGGGAAACAGCCAGCCGTAGCCGCCGGGGATGCCGCCGAGGTCCATGCCGATCGCGCTCCGCCAGCGCCGCGGCAGGCCGTCTTCACAGGCGATGTTGCCTTCGAGCGCCACCGCAACGTCGCGCGGTCCGCCGAGCCCGCTGAGCCGCGCCACCACACCGTTCGCCCCGTCGGCGCCGATCAGCAGACGCCCGTGCTGGCGCCCGCAGCGGCTGACGACGGTGACGCCGTTGTCATGCAGTTCGAGGCCGCTCACCGCTTCCCGATCGTGGAAGATCGCGCCGGCCAGCTCGGCCTGTTGCACCAGTAAGGCGTCCAACCGACGGCGCTGCGTCAGAAAGGTGACCGGCGCGAAGGAGCGCCGCGCGAAGCCCTGACGCAGCTTGAGGCTGAAGTAGACGCCGTCGACGGTGCGTTCCACCACGGGCGCGAGATCGAAGGGCAGCAGCTTCGCCGCGCGGGGTGTGACGCCGCCGCCGCAGGGCTTGTCGCGCGGGAAGGCGGCGCGCTCCAGCAGCAACACGGAGCCGCCGCGCGCGGCGATCTCGCGCGCGGCCGTGCTGCCCGCCGGCCCGGCCCCCACTACGATCGCGTCGTAGATCACCGCGTCTACCTGCATCTGCGATTGCGATCAGCGTATCGTCCATGCCGCGCCCGAGCGAGTAAAACCGCACACGGCCGGAAGGGCGGTGTGATTCAGTTTCTTTACGGAACGATGCTTGACAACGCCGCGCCGGCTTGAGATCATACGCAAGTCAGGATGACTCCGACGAGCGAAACCGGCGGAGAGGCGGGCACTCATCGAGGCCGGGCCTGCTCAGGCCGCAAGGCAATGAGGGATCGCAAGATCCCGGGTATGTCCCGTGGAGCACCTGACACAAGATGACCGAGGGGCCGCAAGGTTCCTCGGTCATCGGCTTTTCTGCGATTGTCGTATGATCGCCGTAACACCGTACGCCGCGCTCGCCGGGAGTGGACCGTGGCGAAGAAGGGACCGGCGGCCATGTTCAAGAAGCTCCTGATCGGCGGGGCGCTCCTCGGCGGCATTGCGGCATTCGTGCTGCGCAAGCGGCGCGGCGGCTCCGGCTACGACGACGACGAGATCGACTCGGCCGACTACGGCGACTTCGGCGACCGCGGCGCTCCTGCGCCCGAGCAGCAGATGTCGGTGGCGCAGACGCAGCACGACACGACGCCGGAGGAGCTTTCCACCGCGGCGCGCGTCGAAACCAGCCTTGAAGATATTCGCACGGCTTTTCCCGGCGTCTCGGACGAGGATGTCAAGTCCGCCGAGGGCGACCTTGAGCGTTTGGCCAGCCTGATCGCCGAGAAGACGGGCGCCGATCGTGGCCAGGTGCGCGAGCGCCTGCAAGCGATCATCGACACGGACACCCCTGACCCCAGCTACCCGGCGCATTAGCCGCTGCGCTTCCACGATCTGGACATGGTGCAAGCCGACGATTCCCCTCCTGCGTGCATGCCCGCGGCCGAGGCGGTTCGTGTTGGGTTGACGGCGGCTGGGCCGTGGACGCCGTGCTTGGCGCGCAGACGCGGCCGCACGCTGATCTTGACTTGGTCGGCGCCCTTGCGGACCGCGATGCGACGATCGCTGCGCTCGCTCCGCTGGGATACCTGCTTGCCGAGGACGAGCTGCCGGTCCGCTACGTGCTGCGCGCCACTGGCGGCCGCGCAATCGACATCCACACGGTGACGTTCGATGCCGAGGGCGGCGGCCTGCAGCCCCAGCCGGATGGCTCGACGTTCCGTTACCCGCCGGAGGGCTTTCGCGGCAGGGGATGCATCGGCGGCCAGCCAGTACGCTGCCTGAGCGCCGAGACGCAACTGCTGTGCCACCTCGGGTACGAGCCGGACGGCGACGACCGCCACGACATGTACCTGCTGGCCGAACGCTGCGGTCTGGATCTGCCGCTGCCCTATGCGGTCTGACGTGGGAGCTAGACGGCGGCTGCCCGCCGTTCGCGGCGGGCGACCTCTGCTCGCACGAGCGGCAGCAGGTCGCGGCCGTACTCGATCGCGTCGGGCAGCGGATTGAAGCCGCGGATCAGAATCGTGCCGACGCCGAGATCGTAGTAGGCCAGCAGCGATTCGGCCACTTGCTCCGGTGTGCCGACCAGCGCCGTCGTGTTGCCCGCCGCACCCGTCGCCGCCGCGATCGGCGTGAACAGGCGCTTATCCATGATCTCGCCCCGCGCCGCCGCGTCGAGCAGCCGCTGCGAGCCGACCGACTGCGGCCGGGCGCTGACGCCGTTGATGCCGTGCCCGGCGCGCACCGTTTTGATGCGCTCCAGAATTGAGTAGGCCCGATCCCAGGCCTTTGCCTCGGTTGCGCCGAGAATCGGGCGCAGGGAGACGCTGTAACGCGGCTGGCGGCCGTACTTCGCCGCTGCCGCGTTGACCTCGGCCAGGCGCTCGCGCACATCGGCCAGCGGCTCGCCCCAGAACATGTAGCAATCGGCGTGCTTCGCGCCGACTTCGAGCGCCGCGCCCGAGGCGCCGCCGAAGTAGACCGGCACGTGCGGCTGCTGCAGCGGCTTCACCTCCGAGAAGGCGCGTTCGAAGTGGTAGAACTCGCCCTGGTGATCGAACGGCTGGTCTGAAGTCCAGACGCGGCGCATCACCTCCAGATACTCGTCGGTGCGGCGGTAGCGGGCGTCGTGGTCGAGGAAGTCGCCGTCGCGGCGCTGCTCGGCGTCGCTGCCGCCGGAGATGAAATGCAGGGCGAGGCGGCCGCCGCTGAACTGGTCGAGCGTGGCCGCCTTGCGTGCCGCCAGCGTCGGCATGACAAAACCAGGGCGATGCGCCAGCAGGAAGCCGAGCCGGTCGGTCACGGCGGAAGCGTACGAGGTGACGCTCCAGGTGTCCGGCCCGGTCGAGCCGTAGCCGACGAGCACGCGGTCGAAGCCGCCGTCCTCATGGGCGCGGGAGAAGTCGCGCACAAAGTCGCGGTCGACCGTACCGCCGATGATGGAGACAGCCGCGCCCTCGGTTTCGGACGCCGGCCGCGTCCCGATCATGCCGATGAATTCGATGGGCATCGCCCGCCTCCGTTCGCTCAAGGCGCTGGTGCTCCGGCCGCCATTGTATGGTTTGTCGATTGATTTTTTCAACTATCATTGCGCTGCGGCATGGCCACCGCGTTCCGGTTGGAACGACGGCGCTTGCCGCGAACGGACCAGACTGCTGCGCCCGTGCGAGGCACCTAACCCTGATCTGGCTTGCGCCAGATCTGTCCCTTCCCGCATCGGGAAAGGGACTTTTGGAGCGCTCCCTGCGGCGCCGGACGGCGGCGGGGCCGCGGTGCCCTTGTGGGACGCGCGGAGAGATGGGCTCCCATCCGCTCGTATGTCCTCGAACCCCACCCTTCCCCTGTGGGGAAGGGAGACGCGGCGCAAGCCGCGGCGGGGTTAGGTGCCCCGCGCGGCCGACGCCATGCGGATCACTCGTAACAGTTCAGACTGAGCGGACGGTATGGTACAGTGCGGCGCATGGTTGAGCCGTCCCGAACGCGCGACGAACTGCTGGCCGAGAACGCCGGGCGCCGGGCAGAGCTGGCAGCGGTGCGCGGGGCGAACGCCCCGCGGCGCGAGCAGGTGGCCACGCTCGCCGAGCGGCTGCCGGCGCTGGAGCAGCGGCCGCCAGCGCCGGCGCTCAAGGCCAATCTTCCCAGGCCCGTTGGTCCCCGTCCAGCCCGCACACGGCGGGCGCATCACCGCGCCCGGCCGCGGGAGGTGCCCCCGGTCCGCGTGACGCATGCTGTTGGCTGCTGCCCGGACTGCGGTGCCGCGCTGTCCGGCGGAGAAGTGGTCGGCCGGCGCCCGATCATCGACGTGCCGCTGGCGCCGGCCACGATCGCCGAGCACCTCAGGCTGGCCTGGCGCGGCCGCGTGTGCCCGACGCCCCACACGCCGTCCGACGACCGCTCCGCCCCAGCGCTGTGCTGGGCGGCCAGCGCCCGCCCGCCCGCGCGTGGAGCAGGCAGGGGCCGCTGGCCTGGCGCACACGGGCACGCCGGGCACGCTGCCTGCCGCGGGCCCGGCGCCCCGGGGCATGGCCGCCGGGCGCCGCGGCGGGCCCGGCTGATCAGCGCCGCTGACGCGCGGGCCGGGCTGCCGGCCGCCCATGCCCGGCCGGGCGTGCCGGCCCGCGCTATGCTCGCAGCCGCACGGCGGCGCGGCAGCCAGCGCACACGGGCGGATCGCGCCGCCGGGGCCGTGGGGGCTCGCGATGACCTGCGGCGAGGATCGGCGCCGTATCGGCCAGGGCGTCGCGGCCCAGACCGCCGTCGTGCGCCGGCTGCGCCGCAACGCCCGCCGCCGCACGGCCGGCTGGGAGGAGTCCTGTCTCCGCCGCGGGCTCCACGCCATTGCGATGCGTTTGCCCTGGCGGCCTAACCCCGCCGCGGCTTGCGCCGCGTCTCCCTTCCCCTCATGTGTCATGACGGAAGGGTTGGTTCGAGGAGGACCGATGGTCCTCAGATAACCCCTCGCCTGCGGGCCAGAGCGCAGCGCAACCGTCGGAGACATCCAAAGCAAATCCGAGCCTTCAGGCGAGGGAGGGGTAGGCCATGCCGGAGCAACGCGTAGCAATGTCCCGACGGTATGGCTTCGACCGCGCAATCGGCGTCGCGCGCGTGATCCATCCGTTCCCCACGCTCGCCAACGTGCTGGCAACGGCGCTGTTCGCGGTGGTTGCCGTGCGCGGCGCGCCGGATGGCGGGCGGCTCGCACGCCTGCTGGTGGTGATGTTCTGCGTGCAGTGCGCGATCGGTGCGGCCAACGACGCGGTCGATGTGGAACTCGACCGCCGGTCCAAGCCGTGGAAACCGATCGTGGCGGGTGCGCTGAACCGAACGGCGGCCTGGATCATCGCGGCCGGCGCCGTCGCAAGCGGCTGTCTCCTCGCGCTGACGCTCGGCGCCGGCGGCTGGGCGCTGGCGATGGCAGGACTGGCCTGCGGCCTCGCCTACGATCTCGGCCTCAAGCGCACGCCCTGGAGTGTGGTCGCCTATGTCGCCGCCTTGCCGCTGCTGCCGCTCTGGGTCTGGACCTCGCTCGGTCGCTTCTCGCCGCCGCTGCTGTGGGAGTATCCGCTGGGGGCGTTGCTGGGCGTTTCGCTCTATCTCGGCAACACGGCGCCGGACGTGGCGAGCGACACGGCGGCCGGCGTACACGGCCTCGCGCACCGGCTCGGCGAGCGCGGCGCTGTGCTCGGCTCGCGGCTGGCGCTGGCGCTGGCGCTGGTGGCCGGGCTGATTCTGGCGCCGCTCGCGGACTACCGGACGGGCATCGTTGCCGGCGGCGCCGCCGCGGCGCTGCTGGCGCTGGGAGGGGCGATCGGCGTCGCGCGCCGCGGTGACGCGGCGGCGTTGCGGCGTGCGTGGGGGCTGCTGATCGCCGGCAGCCTCGCCTTCGGCCTCGCCTGGTTAGCGGCGGCGCCGTAACAGGATTCACGTTTCTGTGTAAGAGAATTGATCTCCTACAATGAGGGAGCGCATGGCCCGGGTTTCCTTGCGCGAGGCCTGAGGACGCGATGAACCGACAGCAGCAACGCCAGAACGCAAAGGATCAGAAGCGGCTGGAGCAGCGCAACCGCGCCCGGCAGCAGGGCAGCCGTTCAGGGCTGCCCTCGCTCGGCCGGCGTCCGGCCGCGACTGCTCGCGGGTCGTCTGTACCGGCGCCGGTTGCGCCGCGCCGGCGGCTGCCCTCCTGGCTGCCGTTCGGCGTCGCCGGCGTGGTAGTTCTCGCGATCGTGGCGCTGTTCATCGTGCTCGATCCGCTCGGCCTGCGCACGCCGCTGCCGGGTGCAAAGGTTGCCTCGCAGGGCAACGCGCACGTGAACCCGGGCGATTTCCACGTCGCCTACTCCACCGATCCGCCCGCGTCCGGCCCGCACTTTCCCACCGTGCCGCAGCCGCAGATCTACAAGGACCCGCTGGCCACAGAGTTCCTGCCGCACTTCATGGAGCACGCGGGCGTCGAAATCCTGTACAACAAGGACGCGCCGGCGGACGTGGTCGCCAAACTGAAGGATGTCTATCGCCAGGAAGTGGACAAGACCAACGTGGGCGTCGGCCCGCACCTGTTGATGGCGCCGCGGCCGGACATGCCCTGCGAGGTGACGGTCACCTCGTGGCAGCGGATCACGGCCTGGGGCAGCTCCTGCAACCAGCCCGGCGCCGTGGGCCACGACTTCAGCATCAACGGGTCGGCGGACATCGACAAGCTGAAGACGTTCATCGAGCGCAACTACTGCCAGTATGACCCGGAGAACACCTGCGGCAACGGCGCCAAGGGCGGCCCGATTAACAACAACCCGGTGACGCCGCAGCCCGGCCAGGCGACCGTACAGCTGTCTCTTATACACATCTGACGCTGCCGACGATCTTACGCGTGTAG
>CALFMN010000022.1 GCA_937879875.1 uncultured Chloroflexota bacterium
TGCCGGCGGCGCCGCCGGCACTCCCGGCGTGATCGCGTCAAAGTACGGTTGCTCTTCGGGCGTCAGTTTCGGCGGCGGCTGGATCGTATCTCCGCGAATGACCGGCGCATCCAGCCGGTGCGCGATCGCCGTGGCCTGGGGCAGGCGGGCGGAGAGCGCGGCGAGCGAGCCGCGGTGGTCGTCATGGTAGTGCGTGGCCACGATCTCGCGCAGATCGCCCGCGTCCATCCCCAGTTCCGAGATGGCCGCAAGAATGTCATGCTCCGCGCCGGCCGTGCCGGTGTCGATCAGCTTCAGGCCGCGCGAAGAGCGGCACAGATACGCCTGGCCGACCGCGAACTCCAGCCGCCAGATGCCCGGAACGACGACGCTCACGTTCATACGCCAAGTCTATCGCCGTCGTTTGAGTCCGACAAAAGCCGGCAGGGCACGGCACGCTGAGCTTCGGCGACCGCCCGAGGCAGATCGCCGTGGCCCGACTGCTATGGGCTGGGCAGGCGGCGGCCGCGCGTGGTAGCGTGCCGCGTATGCAGATCCGGGCCGTGCGTCCAGACGAAGCAGCACAACTGCGCGACGTGCGCCTGCGGGCGCTGGCCGACGCGCCCGAGGCCTTCTTGACCACGCTCGCCGAGGCGCTCGCCTATCCGGATCAGGTCTGGCAGGAGCGGGCGGCGACGCTGCCCGGCCGCGCTACCTTCATCGCGGAGGAGGCGGAGACTGGTCATTGGTGGGGCATGGTCGGCGGCGTGCTGGAAACGGTGCAGGCCGATGAGCCGCCGGCAGTCTATTTGATCGGAATGTGGGTCGATCCGGCGCGGCGCGGCACCGGGCTGGGCGAGGCGCTGGTGCAGGCGGTGCTCGATTGGGCATTGGCGCAGGGTGTGAGGCGCGTTGAATTGGACGTGGTGGAGACGAACGCACCGGCCATCGCCCTCTACGCGCGCTGCGGTTTCCGCCCCACCGGCCAGCGGCACGCCATCGCCGCGCGCCCGGAGCGGAACACGCTGCGCATGCGCCACGACGCGTGAACTCTGCCTGCCGCAGCACGTCCGCGCGGTTCCCGGCGCACTGCCCGCCTGCGCCGAGAACCGCGCCACCGGAAGCACGAGCGCCCGACGACGCACGTTTCAAGGCGGGATGCGTGAGCGGGAGTAACGATTTCTCCTGCCGAGCCGGGCGTTACTGAACCGTAGCTCCGGCGGCGGCGACCTCGGTCTAGGCTGAACTCGAGAGCCGAAATCGCTGGCTCTCTCATCGCCTGTCAACGGCGCGGCCGCTCATCCGGTCGAACGACCGGGCGCAGCGTCCGGCATGGCAGGCGTGGCAGGCGGTTCCCCTCGCGGTCTGAGCAGCCGCGAGCGACCGATAGCGCGGGGCGGCGTACGCCGCCCCGCGCCGCGTATCCGAAATGCCCTGCTAACCTAATCTATGCCGCTGCTTAACGGTTTCCTCAAATTCCTCTCAGCCTGGCTTCGTACTGTTAGTGATGGCGGACACGGGGATGTGTCCCGCGCTGCGTGCATGGCAAGCCAGCGCGCGCTCGTCGAAGCAGCAGCCCGGGCTCGCCCGCGAATCAGATCTCGCTATCCGTCTCTTGCAGTAAGACATGGCTTCAAGACCGGCGACCCGGCGGAGTTCTGCACGCCGAATCGGCCCGCCGGGCAAGTCGAGGAGCCAGTTGAAGGGGTCAGGAGGAAGACGATGAAGACCAGGAAGTGGCTTGCATACCGCTGGGGCGCCGGAGCGATCGCCGTGGCGCTGGCGGCGTCGCCGCTGGTGGCTGGGCTTGCCGGCGCCGGCAGCGTGGCGGCGGAGGCGCCGTCGTACCCGCTCATCTCGGCTGCCGGCGCACAGGTTGGGCTGGTCGAGTTCGACGGCTTCGGCTCGCTGCAGCAGTTCGCGATCACGCTGGCGGGCGCCCGGCCCGACACGACCTACGTCGTCGCCGACTGCGGCACCAATGCGGACGGCACGTCGGGCTGCGTCTCCGACGCCACGCAGGACACGATCACGACCGATGCGCTGGGGAACGCGCAGAAAGTCGTAAACGTCAGCGACGGCCCCGTGACCACGGAGATCACGCTCACGGATACAGCGGACAGCACCGACACGGCGACAGGCGGTCCGAACGTGATCGCGACCAGCCTGATGGCGCCGGTCATCATCGTGGCGCCGTCGACGCTGCCGTAGCGCAAGCGAACCACGGCAGGATTGAGAGCGCCGCCTCCGGGCGGCGCTCTCGCTGTTTGGCTTCGATGCCGGCCGGCTGTTGATGCGATACACAGCGATTGGTCTTCGCTCTGTTCATGTGCGGCGCTTCGCGCTATCGTGCGCGCGAGCACACGCGCAGGAGGACAGACCATGCGCATCGGCGTACAGCCCGTGAATTCGGGTCCGCTGGCCACACCGGAGTACATCACTGAACTGGCCGAGCTGGCCGACGGCCTCGGCTTCGACTCGCTGCAAATCACGGACCATCTGATTATGCCCGTGGAGTACAGCTCGCCCTACCCATATCATCCGAGCGGGCGTATGGCCGCCGGCCCGGACGATGCCTACTTTGAGCCGCTCGGTCTGATCGCCTTTCTGGGCGGGCGCACACGGCGCATCCGCCTGGGCACCAGCGTGCTGATCGCGCCCTACCGCCATCCCGTGGTGACGGCGAAGTACCTGGCGGGGCTGGATCAACTCACCGGCGGCCGGCTGGTGCTGGGCGTCGGCGTGGGCTGGATGGCGGAGGAGTTCGCTGCGCTTGGCGCGCCGCCGTTTGCCGAGCGCGGCGCCGTGACGGACGAGATCATCGAGGTCTGGCGCACACTCTGGCGCGATCAGCCGGCCAGCTTCTCCGGCCGTTTCTTCCAGTTCGCGCCGCTGGGCCTGATGCCGAAGCCGGCTCAGCCGGGCGGCATTCCGATCTATATCGGCGGCATGAGCCGGCCCGCGATCCGGCGCGCCGCGCGGCTGGGCGACGGCTGGCAGCCGTTCAAGCTGACGCCGCAGGAGCTTGAGGCCGGCATCGCCACGCTGCGCGAACAGGCGGCGAAGATCGGCCGCAGCCTCGATGGCTTTACGATCTCCTTGCGGTTGGGGCTGCGGCTCGACGCCGGCCCGACGGAGCGCCGCGCCGCCGAAGAGCCGTGGAAGACGCTAGTGGGCACGCCGGCCGAGGTGATCCGCGACCTCGAAACGTACGAGCGGCTGGGCGTAACCGAGACGGTATTCGACTTCCGCACCTGCTCGGCCGATGAAACGCGCGAGACGTTGCGCCTTGCCGCCGCCGCGCTGCTGCCACGCTTTCAGAGTCAAGGCGCCGCGGGGGCCGTGCGAGGCTCCACGTAGCCGCCTCGGCCGCCGTGTCTCAAGGCGGGCGCTTGCGGGCGGCTTCAGTTATGATGAGCGGCGTCGGGCGTCGTGGACCTTCCCGGCGACCCGCAAGACGTGAGCAGGCCGTCCGCCGCCAACCGTCCGCCCTACGGCGAGCGCAGGCGCCAGAGACGGCAGCGTTGAGGAGGAGCACCGTGCCCGGACATCTCGAAGGCAAGGTCATTGTTGTAACTGGAGGCGGCCGCGGTATAGGGCGGGGTGTGGCGATGCTGGCGGCGCGCGAGGGCGCGAAGGTCGTGGTCTGCGACGCCGGCGTAGCCGTGGACGGCAGCGGCGCCGACGCGGGGCCGGCGCAGGAGGTCGTGCGCGAGATCAAAGGCGAGGGCGGCACCGCCGTCGCCAGCAACTCCAATATCTCGACGATGGCGGGCGGCGAGGCGGCGATCAAGGCGGCGCTGGACAACTTCCAGCGGCTGGACTGTGTGGTCAACGTGGCGGGCATCCTGCGCGACCGCATGGTGTTCAACATGACCGAAGAAGAGTGGGACGCCGTGATCGCCGTCCACCTCAAAGGCCACTTCGCCACAATCAAGCCGGCCTCGATCATCTTCCGCCAGCAGCGCAGCGGGCGGGTGATCAACTACTCGTCGGTTTCCGGCCTGATCGGCAGCTCCGGCCAGGCCAACTACGGCGCTGCCAAGGCGGGCATCGCCGGCCTGACGCGCGTGGTGGCACGCGATTTGGGCCGCTACGGCGCGACCTGCAACGCGATCTCGCCGGGCGCCTCCACGCGCATGACGGCCACCGTGCCGGACACCACGCGCGAGCGCCGCGCCGCCTCCGGCATTCAGAGCGGCGGCTCGACGCTGGCCGCGGCGCCGAACCCAGCGCTGCAAATGCGCGAGCCGGAGTACGTGGCGCCGATGACCTGCTGGCTGGCAACGGACGCCGCCTGGAACGTCAACGGCCAGATCTTCAACGTCAACGGCGGCACGGTGGCGCTGCTCAACCACCCGACGCCGCTGCGCACGATCTGGAAGCCGGGCATGTGGACGCTGGATGAGCTGGATCAGTTTGTGCCGAGCCAGCTAATGGCCGGTTATCAGAACCCGGCGCCGCCGCCCGCCGACCTGGCCGTGGCCGGCCGCGAGGCGAAGGCAACGGCGTAGCTATCGGCCCTCATCCTCACCCCCTCCCCTCTCCTTCTCCCAATACTGGAGAGAAGGAGAGGGGCGATCGTGGGGAGGAAATGCGGGGCGGCGTCGGGTTATCCGGCGCACCGTTGGGCGCGTGCCACGCGCCCGCAAGTGGCTGCCCAGTCCCGCCGTGAGCCCCAATCGCTCCGTCCGTAGATCTCCCCTTCCCCTATTATTGGGGGCTTATCGTTACCCGCATCCTGTAACCGTCTGGCTGTTACGCAAGCGAAACCACGAGCATACGCGCGCTTCTGCGAGGGCGATTTCACGGTGATCGGCAATGATCCGCAAAGTTGGCTCAGCATCCTGGCTGATCATTGGGCCGGAACGCACAACCTTGACCTGTTGCCGGAGCTTTGCCCGGGTTTGCGCGACCGTTTCTCGCACGAACATCGCACGATCCCGTTATGCGATAGGG